>PMSX01000119.1 GCA_003167495.1 Bryobacterales bacterium
CTGGATCTTCTTCATCAATATCCCGATTGGAATCCTTTCGTTGTTTTTGACAAGCCGCTTGGTGGAAGATCCTCCGTGGCTGAAGGAAGAACGGAAATCGGGCATTCGCGTAGATTATATTGGCTTGGGACTTATCGTCTTCGGGCTTGGTTGCTTGCAGATGGTGCTTGATAAAGGACAGGAGGACGATTGGTTCTCATCGCACTTCATCACCACGCTCTTCTGCCTTGCGGTGCCAATCCTGGTGGCCTTCTTCATATGGGAGTGGTATCACGACAATCCCATAGTGGACGTGCGTCTGCTCAAGAATCGAAATTTCGGAACAGCTGTCTTTCTTTCTTTCACACTGGGCATGGTGCTGTTTGGCACAACCGTGCTGATCCCGCAGTTCCTGCAAACGAGTCTCGGCTATACAGCCGAGCGCGCGGGCATGGCGCTTTCGCCGGCGGGGATGGTTTTAGTCGTGATGATGCCCCTTGTGGGTCTTCTTTTATCGACTAAAATCGACCCGAGATTGCTGGTGACGATCGGCTTTCTGGGAACGGCCATCACTCTGCATATGATGACCATCATCAATTTGCAGATACCGTTCCAGATGATGATGCGGTTGCGCATGATACAAGTCATTTTCATGCCGTTCATATTTATTCCCATTAGTACGCTCAACTATGTCGGCGTGCCCAGGGAGAAGAGCAATCAGATTTCCGGCATGTCCAACTTTGCACGCAATTTGGGAGGCAGTATCGGCACATCCATACTGGCCACTTATCTGGCGCGCTCGAATCAAAGCAATCTTCACGACATGGGCAGCCACACAGACTTTGGCAATCCAAACTTTAAACGGATGCTGGACGGCCTCGTAGCTACGTTCGTTGGCCAGGGCTACGACGCGGTGACGGCTTCGAAAAAAGCGCTCGCCATGATGTATCAAGTGGTGGAGGCCCAGGCTGGCGTCATCAGCTTCATGAATGTGTTTTGGATTATGTCTATTGTGGTTGCCTGCCTCGCGCCATTGCCTTGGATCATGCGGCGGGCAAAGACAGCCAAACCAGCGCTCGATGCGGCGCACTAATCCGACACATTGCGCGGCGTGCCATACTCGGATTTTGTCCAATCCATCTATGTTTTGACAATATGCTATTGACAAGTTCTCTAAACTTCTCGGGCGCACTTCTGGCGGTGCGGAGCTAATGGCTGCAAAACGCGTGATTGTTGCCATTGACGGGCCCGCGGGCGTAGGCAAAAGCACGCTGGCGAAGCGAATTGCAGACAAGCTCGGCTTCGCTTATGTCAATAGCGGAGCCATGTATCGCGCGGTTGCGCTGTGGGCATTGCGCCTGGGCGTGGCGACGAGTGATATGCACCGGCTTGAACAACTGTCGAACGAAGCGCGCATTGAGCTGCCGCCGGGCGAAGAACACCGCGTGCTTTTGAATGGCGAGGACGTGAGCGAGGCGATTCGAGAGCTGAAGGTTTCGCAGGCGGCGTCGCAGATCTCGGCTATTCCGGCAGTGCGGCGCGCCCTTCTGCAAGTGCAGCGCGATATGGCCAAGAAAGGCAGCATCGTGATGGAAGGGCGCGACATCGGGTCGGTGGTTTTTCCGGAAGCGCAGGTGAAAATTTTTCTGGATGCCGACCCGATTGAGCGAGCCAAGCGCCGCGCCATCGAGTTGCACGGGCACGAGGAGAATGTCGAATCGATCGCGAACGAATTGCAAAAGCGCGATCATCGGGATAGAACGCGGAGCGAAGCGCCCTTGGTGCAGGCGCCGGATGCGCAGCTTGTGGATACGACGGGGTTGTCGCTGGATGAAGTGGAAGAGATCGTGCTGCGGCTGGTGAGGGCACGGGTGTCGAACGGCAAGGCGGCAACGGGGTAGGAGCAGCCACGCTCCCATCCCGGCCTCATGTCCTGGGAAGATGGGCTGGGGCGAACGCGGGTCTCTAGGACAAAACCAGGTCGTCAGAGGGCAAGTGTTTTATCCATTGCAGCTGCCGGCTGTCTCGGGAATGTTCTGTCCGCGCGCAGCACTTACCGCCTCTACCGCTTTCTCGGCGTTCATTCCAGACTTCACCAACAGCCCTGCCGCGACGAGTCCAGAGCGTCCAACGCTCTGGCGGCAGTGGATCGCCACATTCTGCCCCTTCTCAAGAAGGCTCGTAACCGTCGCCAGAAATGAGAGCGCGTCTTTCCGCGACCCTGGGACACCACGATCTGGGATTGGGAACGAGATGAAGCGGATGCTTTTCGACTCTACGACGGCCCGTTCGCTCGCGAGGTCTAGCTCTGTCGCCTCACCGCTCTCCAGTAGGGAAACGATGACACCGATACCGCTCTCCTGCCAGTCTCTGGCTTCGTCTTCAAGCCATTCTCCACCGCGAGGCCGGGAGACTACGGCCAGTTTGCCGCGCAACGGTCCCGGTATCCAGAATAGGTCGGGCTTCATAGTTCTCTTTCAATTATCTCTCGCTGAATCTGGTCGATGTTCTCGCCACGCTCAACAAGCAGGTCAGCCGGTGATGACCATCGAGAACAGTTCCATCCCGACGTGCCTTCAATGAGCCTGGTTTCCCGGGCGCCAAAGAAGCGTTGATCTCATCGGTGGACAACTGACGGAATACCGAAATCTTAACCTGATTTAAAGTCGCCTGCGCGTGCAGAAATCGAAGCCGCGGTTCCGGAGTCGTGCCATAGCTAGTGCTCTATGACGATTGTGTATCATTTCCCAAACGGGCGTTGCTCAAAGCTCAAAATCTCCCGCAGTTTTCTTGCTTGCGGTGCCGACATGCGCCCGAATTCCAGTCGTTGTATAGCTTCTTTGCGAGAGTGTTACTCTATGGCCGAATGATGCTCTATCGAATGCTTTCTGTTGCGTTTTCGTTATTAATGCTGACGACGCCAATGCGCGCGCAGACAGCAGCAAAGCCGAAACTCGTGGTTGTCGTGATGGTGGATCAATTCCGCTACGACTACCTGACGCGCTTCCGGCAGGATTACCACGGCGGGCTGGACCGGCTTCTCTCGCACGGCGCTGACTTCACAAACGCTTTCTATGCGCAGACTCCGACGGTGACAGCGGTGGGACACAGCATCATTCTGACGGGCGCAATGCCGTCCAGCAGCGGCGTGATCGGCAATTCCTGGTATGACCGCGTTGAAGGCAAAGTGGTGACCAGCGTTTGCGACTGGAATGTGACCATGGTGGGCGCGCCGCAGCCGCCGAAAGGCGAGAGATGCACGGATTCCGACCCCGCCTCGCCAAAGCGTTTGCTGGTGACTGCGCTGGGCGATGAGTTGAGAGACGCGCATCCGGATTCGAAAGTGATCGGCATTTCCATCAAAGCGCGTAGCGCCATTTTGCCTTCAGGCCACAGCTCGAACGGCGCATTTTGGTTCGACGATGGAAATGGCAATTTCGTGACGAGTTCCTTCTACATGGATAAGCTTCCCGGATGGGCTGACGCGTTCAACAAGCAAAAGCTGCCGGCCAAATACGTGGAACAGAAGTGGGATGAATTTCCAAGCTGGGACTTTCATTCAACCGGCAACGCTTATGCCAAGCTGCCGGCCAGCCCTTGGGGCAACGAACTGATTGAGCAGTTTGCCGAGGCCGCTGTAACGGGCGAAAAACTGGGGCAGCGCGGCGTAACGGATTTGCTGACAATTTCCTTTTCTTCGAACGACTACGTCGGCCACGCTGTAGGGCCGAATGCGCCCGAAGTGCGCAATATGTCAATCCGGACGGATCAATTGCTTCAAAAGCTGTTCGAGTTGATTGATCGGGGCGTGGGCATGAATAATACCGTAGTTGTGCTTTCGGCCGATCATGGCGTGGCGTCAACACCTGAGCACGACGACACGCTGCATCTTCCTGGCGGTTACATTCACGTCGATGCACAAGATGCGGTGCAGAGCGCTCTTACACAAGTTTTTGGCAAAGGCACATGGGTGATTCCGGGGCCGGGTGACTCAATTTACCTCAATTGGGACACCGTAACGAGTGCCCAGAAGAAGGCTTCTGGCGCGGCGCTTGAAGAGGACGACCTTTACCGTGTTGCGACCAGCGCTCTGCTAGCGACGCCAGAGCTTCACGTGGCGCGCGTTTACACTCGAGAACAATTGTCTAACGGTGTGGCGGGCGACTTCGTTGCGCAGGCCATGATGAATGGGTTCAACCCGAGGCGGAGTGGAGACATCAGTATCGTGTTTGAGCCTGGTTACATGCCTGGAACCAGCGGTACAACTCATTTCTCACCGTGGGCTTATGACCGCCACGTGCCTATGCTGCTGATGGGGCCAGGAATTAAGCCGGGACGGTATGACGAGAACGTGCAGGTTAACGACATTGCTCCCACGCTCGCAACGCTCCTAGACATTCAGACTCCCAGCGGTTCCTCGGGGCGCGTTCTTCCCGTGCTCGAACACGACCGCTAGGACGGATACCAAAAAGCGAACGCACAGAAGGAGAGCGTGCCAGAAAGAATGAATATGTTCACGGATAGCACGGCTATCAATGCCTTCGACAGGAAATTTTCTTGCGATGTAACGGCGGCAACAACCATCTTCGCGCGTTGGGTAGGGGTGGTTGGCGGGATGCGTCGGACAAGTTGAAACAAAATCTGCTCCTCACTAGACTTATCGGCATAACGAGTATTGTTCTTTAGCCGCAAAAAAATTGGCCCACTGCCTCCGATATCAGTGGGCCCCCCTCCGAAGAAATCACAGATGCCTGGAAAGTTCCCGAACTAGCGTGGCGCGAGCTTGATCGAAACCATCGAAGCCATGCCCAAAGTGTGGCTCAGCTTCTTTTCGATAGAATCCGTGCTCAGGCCGTAGGCCGTTGCGCTACCGGGCGGCGTGACCTTTGCCAGAACGCATTGGTTGCTGTAGCAGGCAAAGGTCACGCTCGGCTTATCGGGGTGGCCCGCCAGGTTTGTGTTTAACGCTACAAGAATCGAGTGGCGGCGGCCGTCGATCAGTGTGAAAACCGAGGAAGCACCGGTTAGCGAAGACGTTTGGGACACGCCATAGGTGCCAGCCGGGAGCGTACGGTTACCAACGACGAAGGCGAACGGGATCTCGGCCACCTGCTGGTGTTCCTGCGCGCCAAGGTGAGCCACGAATGGACCAGCGATTCCTATTGCCATCAAGATAGTTGTGAAAATGCGTTTCATGTTCAGTTCCTTTACTTTCTGTGACGGAGAACGTTGCCGATCTCCTTATGCCTTCCTAGTTGCGTTTCTAGGGCCAACGTTTCATATGCCCCTTTTCCAGGCATTTTTAACGATTTTTCATTGGGAAACAGGATTTTATTGAAGAGAAAGCTGAATGCGCCGGTAACCCGATAGATAAAGCTACGCTCGTCACGAAGAGCGTGGGAGTACGAAGATGCCGATTTACGCTAAAGGCATTATGCCGTCGCGGCGCGCCATTTGTGGACTGGCCCTAGTGCTCATTCTCTTCGGGAGAGTTGCTTATGCGCAGGGGCCTGTCAAGGTCGAATCGAACAAGATGCGGGACGATGAGATCGGCCTTGGTAACGAATAGGTAAAGGCGGTCGTTGAGGGCAGTGCCACTTGACTCTGGAAAACTCGTTTGGCCGCACGGCTGCTGAGGAGGCACGTCAAATGGGCGCGCTGGACAAAGGGGAACTGCTCGAAACCGCCATGAAGCAGCGCGGGCAATCGCACTGAGGCGGCTCCGAAAAACGGAGCCGCACGTAAGTGAACGGCGGAATCACCGCCCTAGCTTGATCGAAACCATCGAAGACATACCTAGCGTGTGGTGCAGGTTCTTTTCGATGGAATTACGGCTCAACCCATAAGCGGTGTCGCTGTGAGGCGGCGTAATCTTGGCCAGTACGCAATCCTTGCCATAGCAGGCGAACGTGACGCTCGGTTGATCCGAATTACCCCGTTCATTATTTGCAAGCTGTACAAAGATCCCGTGGCCACGATGGTCGCGCAACGCGAACAGCGATGCGTTCCCGGGCCATTGTTGAACCTCATATCGGCCAGCCGGTAGGGTGTGTTTTGACACGATAAAGTCAAATGGGATATCTGTTGCCGCGGCATTACTTTGCGCCCCAAGTTGAGCTGCGAATGGGCCAGCGATTCCTACTGTCATCAAGAGAATTAACGAAATGTGTTTCATATTTATATTTGCTCCTTCCGCCTGCTTAGTTACCTTAAGATGGCAAACGTTTCATGGGTGTTTTTGGGGGAGGGAAAAGGTAAACTGGACTCATGCCGTTCCTGATCAGTGACGCCAACCTGCCTGCAACCTTGACGGCTCGGCCCATGACCGATGAGGAGTTCGTCGCTTTCTGCGCGGAGCACCCCGACCTCAATTTCGAAATGACCGCCGATGCGGAACTTATTGTCATGCCCCCTACCTATTCCGATACCGGTGCCAGCAATTCAGAGGTTGCCGTTCAACTCGGAACCTGGGCGAAGAAGGACCGCCGAGGCGTCCTTTGCGATTCCTCTTCGGGATTCGTCCTGCCGAACGGCGCTCGCCGCTCTCCCGATGTCTCCTGGACACTCAAGAGCCGTGTGCAGCAACTCGGTGCGCGAAAACACAAAGCGTTCTGGCATCTCTGTCCCGATTTCGTGATTGAGGTCAAATCCGCCACTGATCGCTTGAAGCCGCTTCAAAAGAAGATGCTGGAATACCTGGAACAAGGGGCGCAATTGGGTTGGCTCATCGATCCCGAAAACAGGACGGTTGAAATTTACCGCCCCAATGGCAAAGTTGAAAAACGAACAGGCATCGATAAGGTAGAGGGCGAAGGCCCGGTGGCTGGCTTCGTGCTCGATCTGACCGATGTCTGGAATCCGCTCGCGGATTAGTACAGACCGCAAAAAAAAACCCGTCGCCTCCGAGGGCAACGGGCTTTGTGTAAGCAAGCGTTTGTTTTACCGGCCGGCCAGCTTGACCGAAACCATAGAAGACATGCCCAACGTGTGGTGCAGTTTCTTTTCGATCGAACTATTGCCCAACGAATAAGACGTCACGCTGTTAGGCGGCGTAATCTTGGCCAGTAAGCACTCTTTGCCGTAGCAGGCGAAGCTCACGCTGGGTTTGTTTGGCTTGCCTTCTTCGAGAACTGCCAGTTGCGCGAAGATTGCGTTATTGTTGAGGGTGTCGCGCAACGCGAATACCGACCCGCCGGCGCTCAATCGAGACAAATCATAATGCCCGGCGGGCATGGTCTGGTTGCCTACTACGAAAGCAAACGGGATGTCAGCGGCCATTCGATAGTCTTGCGCGCCAAGGTGAGATACAAATGGACCAGTAATTCCTACTACTGCCATCAAGACGATTGTTAAGATGCGTTTCATTTTTAAAATCTCCTCCGAGTCATTCACGTTTTCCCCGTGCGACCCTATGCCTGCTTAGTTGCGTTTGGAGGGCCAACGTTGCAATTGCCACTTTGGGGCGTTTT
Organism: Bryobacterales bacterium; assembly: GCA_003167495.1. Taxonomy (GTDB): domain Bacteria; phylum Acidobacteriota; class Terriglobia; order Bryobacterales; family Bryobacteraceae; genus Bog-105. The sequence goes on from PMSX01000119.1 coordinate 7,449, forward strand.
TCTAATAGCTTTTCACGGGAAATGCGGCTTTCTGTGGAAGAAAAAGCTGAAAACGTGTTTCGAGGGAAGGATAACGATAGCGGTTGTTAATTGAAATGAAGCAGTACTTCGCTAGAGGGCGCTCCTGATCGGGCGCCCCTTCACTAACAAATTAGCTCTTATTTAGTAATCGTGCCGCAGGCGATGCGATCACCGGCATTCCCAGCGGGATCGGACTTTAGATCGTCCGCTTTCGCGTGAATCACCAGCGCCGTGCCGCCATTGCTAAACAATGAGTGGTCGTCCGCATTTAGATTCACATCCGCATTAGTAACAGTCGCCTTGGACTTACCTTTCGCATCTACCGTGAAATTCAACATGTCGCCGGCATGATGGCCGTCCGGATTCTCTAATCCGTGATGCTTTTTATCCGGATTGAAATGGCCGCCGGCCGATTTGAAATCAGGACCGTCGCACTTGGCCGTCTGGTGGAAGTGGATGGCATGCTCGCCGGGCGGCAGATTCTTGACATTCAACTTAATCGCGACGCCTTTGTCGCCGGTGGCTGTGATGATGGCCGTGCCGACGCTTTCGCCTTTACCGTCTTTCAACTCGACCGTAACCTTGGGAGATGCTTTCTTTGCGGCAGCCGGAATCACGCACAAGGCGAGGGCCGCCATTACCGTTAGTGTTGTTTTCATGGCTCTCACTAGCATACAAAGATCGAATGGCGTTAGGGGGCGTTATAGGATAGGCGAGATGAATGAACCGGAGAGCACGCGCGTCCGCTGGATTTTAATCGGCTGGATTTTCGTGTTGAGTGCGGTCGGATATCTAGATCGCGTCAACATTGGCATCGCAGGTGGTTCGATCATGCACGATTTCCACTTCGATAAAGTGCAGTTTGGATGGATTCAAACCTTTTTCGTAGGCGCCTATGCCCTGTTTCAGGCGCCGGCAGGCCGCTTGGCCGATCGCGTGGGTCCGCGCAGGATTTTGGCGTTGGCCGTGATTTGGTGGGGAATCTTCACGTCTTTAATCACGGTGGTGCCCGTATTTACGGCTGCATTCGTGGTTATCATTGCCATTCGATTTGGCTTGGGAGTGGGTGAAGCGGTGATGTATCCGGCCGCGAACAAAATTGTCGCGGCGTGGATTCCATCGCGTGAGCGCGGCTTGGCCAACGGGCTGATTTTTGCGGGAGTGGGCTTTGGTGCAGGCATAACGCCGCCCCTGATCGCCTACATAATGAGCCGTTATGGCTGGCATGCCTCGTTTTGGTTTAGTTCGTTCATTGGATTGGTCGCGGGCGGTATCTGGTACGCCATTGGCCGCGATACGCCGCGTGAACATCCTTGGGTGAACACCTCCGAAGCTCAACTCATCGAAGCCGGCTTGCCTGCGCCTGAAACTGTTCCAAAAGCACACTTGAGCTGGGCAGAAATCCTTTCCAACAAAGATGTAGTGGTTGTGACACTCAGCTACTTCACTTACGGCTATGCGGCGTTCATCTTCTTTGGCTGGTTCTTCATTTACCTGAATCAAGTGCGCGGCGTCGATCTGAAGAAGAGCGCGCTGCTATCGATGTTGCCGTTTATTGCCATGGCGGTGGGGTCGTCCGCAGGCGGGTGGCTGAGCGATGTAATTACGAAAGCATACGGCAAGCGCTCCGGCCGTAGTCTGCTGGCGGCGGGCGCAATTGGACTGTCGGCGATTTTGATTGCGTTAGGTACGAGAATAGCCGACACCAACACGGCAGTCGTTTATCTAGCAGGAGGAGCCGGTGCACTCTACCTTTCCCAGAGTTCGTTCTGGAGTGTGAGCGCCGATATCGGCAAAAAATCGGCCGGATCTGTCTCGGGCGTAATGAACATGGGCGCGCAGACCGGGAGCGCGATTACCGCTACTCTGACACCTTATATCGGCGCGCACTTTGGCTGGAATGCTTCGTTCCTGGTCGCGGCCGCTCTGTGTGCCTGTGGGGCGGTCGCCTGGTTGTTTGTAAATCCGATAGAATCTCAATCTGAAGTGAGGATCTAAATTATTATGTCGACGCGATTACGCCGCCGCGATTTTCTTGGTGTGCTGGCAGCCCCAGCGTTAATGCGTGGAATGCCCACGCCCAAGATTAAAGATGTGTCGGTGATTGCAACCGCTCCCGGCGGACTCCGTTTGGTGGTTGTGAAGATACTTACAGATCAAGACGGCCTCTACGGTTACGGCTGCGGCACGTTTACGCAGCGCGCGGATTTAGTGGTGGAGGCGGTGAATCGTTATCTGCGGCCGTTATTGGTTGGCCGGCCAGCGGACGCGATTGGCGACCTATGGGAGGCAATGTATAACTCGTCGTACTGGCGCAATGGGCCAGTGCTCAACAACGCCATTAGTGGCGTCGATCAAGCATTGTGGGATATCAAAGGCCGCCAGGCGGGTATGCCGGTGTATGAGTTGCTGGGAGGCAAGTGCCGGCAAGGCGCGATGATTTATTCGCATGCCAGTGGCGCTGAGATAGCGGATACGCTCGATTCGGCCCGCAAGATCATGGCGCGCGGAATCAAAGCAGTGCGTCTGCAAGTGGCGGTCCCGGGTTACGCGGCCTATGGCGCTGGGCAGCGTCGCCCCGCTACGGGAGACCCGGTCTTCGATCCTTATGCGTATGTGCGCCGCACGCTGCAACTTTTTGAAGCTGGCCGCAAAGAGTTGGGCCCCGAGGTTCATCTGCTGCACGACGTGCATGAGCGCGTCCCGCCAAGGCTCGCCGTCCAATTCGCCAAAGCTTTAGAGCAATACAACCTGTTCTACATGGAAGATGCGCTCGCGCCCGAAGACATTGATTATTTCCGCGAGATTCGGAAAAATTGCACCACGCCTCTCGCTATGGGAGAACTGTTCAACAGCCCGCACGAATGGAACATGCTGATTCGTGAACGGCTGATAGATTATATTCGCGTCCATGTCACGCAAGCAGGCGGCCTCACGCCGAGTTGGAAACTGGCGACGATGGCTGAAGCATTCCAGGTGCGGACCGCCTGGCACGGGCCCGGCGATGTCTCGCCCATCGGCCATTGCGCGAATGTGACTCTTGATCTGGTGTGCCGCAATTTCGGCATTCAGGAGTGGAGCCCGTCAAATGAGCGGATCGACGAAGTCTTCGACGGTTATCCACAAATGAAGGACGGCTACTTACTCGCCAATGAGAAGCCCGGCTGGGGCGTGGAAATCAATGAAAAAGCGGCAGCGAAGTATCCGTTCGGATCGTTTGAAAACGGCGAGCGCAAAGACCTGAACGGCGGCTGGGGCGTAGTGCGCACACCGGACGGCACAGTGATCAATCAGTAAGAGCGTTATCCTAAGAGACAGAAGGCCTCTATGCCCACAATGCCTGCCGGCTTGGCGAAGGAAGCCGAAATCACCTCCGCGGTTGCCGAGGTGGAAAAGCTACTTGCCCCTGATGTCGTGCGTATCCGCTACGAGATGGACACCGACTGGAGCGGCGACTGGGCCATCTATTTTCGCGTTGTCCTCTCTGACACGGCGAGCAAGAACCGTCTGCGGAAGGTCGCTACAAACGTCGTGTGGCGTTTAGCTGAGCGGCTGGATTTCCCGGCTTTCGGGCTCTTTCCTTACCACAATTTTAGGAGTAAATCAGAACAAGCGGAACTGCGCGAGGAGGCCTGGGCCTAGTCGGTAGCTCCTCAGTTATCGAGGCGTCGTCATGCTGCCAGCCTGACCATAACTCATATAATGAAGAACCAGTGGGGGTGAAGATAAATGGCCGCAGCAGCAGGTGCCGCAATTGCCAACGCAATCAAAGCGTCGGGAGTGCTCGTACGGGTCGAACCTGAAGAGTTCACAAAGATCTTGCGTCTCACGAAGGAGCCGCTCCTTGTAGTGGCCGAAGGCGGATTCTTAAGCCCGAAATATCAATATTTGACGAGCTTTAAGGGCCTCGCGTTTTTCACCCGGTCCAGCGCCGCACTGACATTGCCGGAAGACGCGGAGATAATAAATGCCGACCGTATCTTCATACCATGACAGCGCGGACGGCAGCTGTGTTGGAGCCGCTTCCGGCTTCTTGCAGAAGAATGATAACGGTAGCCCCCATAACTTCTAAGTCTGAGTGGAACGCTTTCAAGAAGGTTCCGCAAACGATCTATCGGAACGACCCCAACTGGATTCCGGATGAGTTAGTCGACCTTGACGCATTACTCATTAATCCGAAACCGTTTCGCAGGAAATGCGTGGATTGCCAAGCCTATGTAGCGTATGACGGAGGCGCCGCGGTCGGTCGTATCGTTGCGATTGAAGATCATAAATACAATAACTTTCACGGGGATCGTGTCGCCTTTTTCGGGTTCTATGAGGCGATCAACAGCGACGAGGTGGCGTTTCGACTGCTTGATGCGGCCGCGAACTGGGCCCGGCAGCGATCTCTAACGCGCTTGTGCGGCCCGCTGAACACCTCAATGGTGTCAAGCGACGGCTTGCTCATCAACGGTTACGAACGGCCGGCCTTGGTTGGCATGCCTTACAACCCCGAATACTACGCCGGCCAGCTGAGTCGTTGGGGCATGCACAAAGTCCAAGACCTGCACAGTGAGTTACTGCTGAATCCGTTTGCCCTGCTGTCGAGCAAGCGCTCGTTGTGGGAGCGTTGGCGGCTCAGGTCGAGTGTCACTCTGCGATCGGTTGACAAAGAGCGGGTCGAACAAGAGGCTGAGGTGGTGAAAGAGCTCTATAACGTCTCCTTTTGCCGGTTCTTCGGATTTACCCCGCTCGATCGCGAAGAGTTTCTAGAACTCGTCAAGAGCTTCCTGCCGATTTTGGACGAAGACTTGATTCTGTTCGCTGAGATTGATGGCCGGTGCGTCGGATTTTTGATGTTGATTCCAGATGTGAATCAAGCGTTGATCAAAGCCGCCCGCTCGCGTAATCGCCTGCTGCGCAACTTGATCACGCTGTGGTATTGGAAAGGACCTGGCCGCCGCCGGACCATGCGCCACGCGCGCTGCGACATGCTGATGGTGCATCCCGATTGCCGAGATGCGGGAGCTGCCGGGTTGTTGGTCTATGAGATGTTCAGACGCGCTCAAGACAAGGGCTACTCCTCAATCGAAGCAGCCCCTTTGCTAGAGGGCAACACGTGGCTGCGCTCCGGATTAGCCATTCCGCCCGGTGAGCCACACCGCGTCTATCGCGTGTATGGCTATGAATTGGGTACCGGGCAAGTGATGATTGGCGGTTCATCTTAGCGCTTTTTCGACGGCCGCGGGGTTCCGCTCGATCACCGTTAAGTAAGCTCTGACGGCGCTATCGGGCTTGGCTCGACCTTGTTCCCAATCCTGAATCGTGCGTGGGTCGAAGCCGTACCGTTCCGCGAATTGGGACTGCGATAGTCCGGACTTTTCGCGCAGGGCGCGCCGTCCACGTCCTCCGGCACATGGATGACGCGGGTACGTAGCTTAATTTCGCCGCGCAAGTGCGCTAATCCCTCTTCGAGACCGCGAACGATGCTCTCTCCTAGCGGCGTGGTCTTCTTACTTCGAGAGCCCTTTCGTAAAGGCTTCGACGATGCGGTGGATGCTCTTTTTGTCTTCATTGCTCAACGTCTCCTTTTGGTTCTTGGCGTCTGCCGAAATCGGAAGAATCAGTTCCGCACTGATGGCCTAGAAGTAGATCACGCGAACACCACCACGTTTGCCGGACGCCGCACGAGCCCAACGGGCTTTATGAACGCCGTCGGTACCGGGAATGACCGGGTGCGCCGTCGGGACTGGTCGCAAGCGAGAAGGCTACATCTGGACCATCATTTTCGGCAGTTTGGGGCTTACTGTACCACTGTACCTTCGAACCAGGGTTAGCTCGCCTTTACCTGCGGATCCCAATCGATAAAGATGACGGGGTCCAGATGAAAGAACTCTCCCAGCCTCCTGGCAACTCGGATGCTGATGCCACGTTTGCCGTTCAGGATCTCGCTGGTGATACCCTTGGACCCCACCAGCGGCCAAAGATCTTTCGCCGACATCCCATGTTCGGAAAGCAGAAACTCCAGTACTTGGCGGGGAGATGCCACTGGAATCGCGTGGTGCTTCTGTTCGTACTCAGTGATGAGAGCGGTGAGAAGTTCAGCCAATTCGCGTTCTTCTCGCGACGGGCGCCGGCGTTCGTCCAGTTCGAGTAGGGTCTGCGTAAACTGCTCCAATTCCCTATCGTTGCGAATGACGCGCGGCATTGCACGTGCTAGCAACTGGGCGTATCGAGCGCGATTGAGTGTAGTTGGCATTTTTTATTTCATCCATTTCTTCTTGTACTTACCGTGACTCAGCACAGCGATAACGAACACGAGCCTCGTCTGATAATTCACACGGGAGATCAGCCGGTAACGATTTCCTAGAATGTCAAAAACCGTGCGGCGGCCCACAAGGTCGGCGGTCGGAAACGATTTTTAGGTCCGGGAAATGCTTCCACTCGGAAGCCTTGACAATCGTGTACCAAGAGCGGAGCGCGATCTCGGCTTGGGGTGTTTCGTCCAAAACTCTCGGAGCTTCTTCACTGAGATCACCCTCACGCTTCAATGTTCTCAAAATGAGAATCAGAAGACAATTCGTTTGTCGGGCCAGGTTCCTTCCAACCATCTTGAATACACTACAAAATAGCGACCAGTTTCGCCAGTGTCGGCGTCGCTAATCATCACGAGATCCCATGCTTCAAGACATCCGCTTCGCCAGTCGTCAGCTTCTGAAGAGTCCGGGTTTCACCATTGTCGCCGTGTTTCCCTTGGCGCTCGCGATTGGCGCCACTACCGCGATTTTCTCAGCCGTCGACGCCGTGCTGTTGCATCCTTTGCCGTATCCCGATCCTGATCGGATCATGACCGTAACCGAAAATCTTCCGCACTACGGCTTGGCGGGGCTCCAGCCCTCGTTTTCCGAGTTTCTCGAGTACCGCAAAATGGCAACTTGTTTTTCACAGATCGCGGCTGTCACTAGCGGAGACGCGATGTTGACAGGTCAAGGCCAGCCCGAAGACGCCAATGGCAAGCGCGTCACCTCCGCTGCATTCCCGATGCTCGGAATCAAGCCGGTTCTGGGGCGTCTGTTCACAGCCGACGACGAACAGTACGGAAAAAATCACGCCGTGATTATTTCGGAAGGCTTATGGAAAGGGCGCTATGGCGGAGATCGCGCCATCGTTGGAAAGAATATCCAGATCAACCGGGAGAGCTACCGTGTGGCGGCCGTTATCCGGCCGATGCTGGGTAGTTTCAAAGCTGACCTGTGGATGCCGCTGGCGTTTCCACCCGCTGAGGTCGCTCCGGGAACCAGTGGCCCCCACTTTATTGAAGTGATCGGCCGGTTGAAGCCCGGCATCACGGTCGAGCAGGCCAGAGACGAATTTCACCGAATCGCCGCCCGCATGGTCGAACTCTACCCCAATCAAGACAAGAAAAATCTCGGGTTTTCGATCGATGTGAATCCACTGGCTGAAGAGCAGGCTGGCGATCTCAGGAAACCTCTTTGCCTGCTGATTGGCGCGGTTGGAGCGGTGATGCTGATTGCATGTGCCAATGTCTCGAACCTCCTCCTTGCGCGCGGGATGAAGCGGCACAAAGAGATTAGCGTCCGCCTCGCGCTGGGCGCCGCCCGCAGTCGCTTAGTTCGACAGTTGCTGACCGAAAGCGTCTTGCTTGCCGTGCTCGCCGGTCTGATTGGGTCGCTGCTTGCTCTAAACCTGTTACATCTCTATGCCCAATTTGGCCCGCGCGATCTGATTCCCGGCCCGCAGCCTGCTATCAACGGTTGGGCGATGGCGTTTACGTTGCTGCTGTCGATTGCTGCGAGCGTCATTTTCGGCGTGGCGCCTTCCATTGAAACATCGGATGTCAATGTGAACGACGCGTTGAAGGAAAGTTCGCGCGGTTCGAGTGGAGAAAGGCGGCTTTTGCGCGAATCTATTGTGGTCGTCGAGGTCGCCTCATCGCTGGTCCTGCTCATTGGAGCGGGCCTGTTGGTGCGCAGCTTGGTGCGGTTGGAAAGTATTAACCCAGGATTCCGTTCAGAAAACGTCTTAACGGCGGTCATACCACTTCCGATAACGGACTATCCGTTGTCGTCGCAAAGGATCGTGTTTGCGCGCGCTTTGCTGGAACGCGTGCGCGCGTTGCCGGGAGTCGTGTCCGCCGGGGCGATTGATTTCCCGCCGTTCAGAGGTAATATTGGAAGCCATATAGAAATTCCTGGGCGTGCGCAGGATTCCAACAAGCCGACAGAAGTGGTCTTCCAGACCGCCTCCTCATCCGGTTACCTGGAAACTATGTCGATCCCTCTCTTGCGTGGGCGCCGTATCAGTTCCTCAGACGACCTGAGCTCGCTTCCGGTTTGCGATGTCGATGAGACGGTCGCAGGGAAGTTTTTCGCAAATTCGGAACCAGTCGGAAAGCAAGTGGTGCTTCCGATTCCTAACTTGACCTGCCTGATAGTGGGTGTCGTGGGCGCAACGAAGGCTCGCAATCTGTCGGCACCACCGCTGCCAAGGATTTACTATTCCTCGGGGATGCCGGTTCCGCAGATCAGTCTAGTGATCAAGGCGGCGCGTGACCCCTTAGCGCTGGTATCCGCGTTGCGCCACCAAGTAGCAGCTCTCAAATCAAATTTGCCGCTTACTCCGATGACGATGGACGAAATTGTGGCCGATTCACTGGCCCGGCAGCGTTTCTCAATTCAACTGATGACAGTGTTCGCCGCAATCGCAGCGCTGCTTGCGGCAGTCGGCATCTATGGCGTGCTTACCTATCTGATCGATCAACGCCGCCGCGAGCTGGGCATTCGCATGGCACTGGGCGCGCAGCCGGCCGATGTAGTCTGGCTGGTGCTGCGCCAGGGCTTCCTACCGGTTGGCATCGGACTCCTGTTCGGCATTTGCGGTGCCTTCACGATCACATCGTATCTGAAAAGTCTTCTCTATGAAGTCAGTAGCACAGATCCGCTGGTCTTTAGCGGCATCTCAGTTGGCCTGGTCTTAGTCGCGCTGCTGGCGATGTCGGTCCCGGCGTACGGGGCCACTCGCGTCGACCCAATCCAAGCGTTACGTCACGAATAGCCTCTGCGGCCTTAGCGCTAATAAGGCATAGCGCTCCCTACAGCCTCTTTTCGGATTTTTCTTGTGGCTTGAGTGGAGAGTGCGCGGTTCGGCGGGGCACATTCCATACAGAAGCCCCCAATGATGCTGCGAATGAGCGCCCTGGTTCGAATCGTTGCTCTTCTCCCGGTTTTGACGCTACCTGTTTCGTTGGCCGATCAACGAACAGCCAATTGGGAGGGAGATTTTTCGCCCTGTAATCAGAGATTCGAGTTATTGAAGCACGACCCGATGAATCTTGGCGTAAAGATATCCACCTCGAACCCGGTACTGGCGCGAGAGTTCCGGCAAGCGCTCGATTTCTGGTCGACGGTGGTGGACATGCACTGGCACGAGGACGAATCTAATTCGTGCGCGATGCAACTGGTGGACGGCACGGCGGCGATTCTGAAGACGAGCATTGTGGCGCGGTCGCAATTCACCGAATGGGACAACTTCCAAGGCTGGATTGCCTTCAATCCGAAAGCGCCGCTGACCAATTCCGAGATGTATCTGACGGCAGTGCACGAGATTGGACATATGCTGGGGCTGAAGCATAATCCAAGCATGCGTTCGGTGATGTACTATCTGGATCTGGAAGGCACTGAGGTGCTGGATCAGACGGACTTGGCAACGTTGGCGGGGCGGCACAAGCTGCGGCTAGTGTCGTTGAATGAGCCGATTACGGTTTATCAGTAGCCAGCCAGGAGAAGCACACAACCTCTACAATCGTAGAAGACACGTGCCATTTCCTCCCGTCGACGAACAACTTAAATATTTAAAGAAAGGTCTCGCGGAGTTGATTCGCGAAGAAGACCTGCGCGAGCGCCTGACCTTGGCGGCAAAAGAGAACCGGCCGCTGCGAGTGAAGGCAGGGTTCGATCCAACTGCGCCCGATTTGCATTTAGGCCATACAGTGCTGCTGCGGAAGATGAAGCACTTTCAGGATCTGGGCCATACGGTGATCTTCCTAATCGGCGATATGACCGGACTGATTGGCGATCCGACAGGCCGCAACATTACGCGGCCACCCATGACGCGCGATGAGATTGACCAGAATGCCGAAACGTATAAAGCGCAAGTGTTCAAGATTCTTGATCCGGTGAAGACAGAGATCCGGTTTAATAGCGAATGGCTGCGGCCGATGACGCTCGAAAGCGTGATTACGCTGTGTTCGAAATACACAGTGGCGCGGCTTTTGGAGCGCGACGCTTTCGCGAAGCGGTTCAAGGAAGGCACCCCGATTTTATTGCACGAGCTGCTCTATTCGCTGACGCAAGCTTTCGATTCCGTGGCGCTCGAGTGCGACGTGGAAATGGGTGGCACAGACCAGACGTTCAACTTGCTGGTGGGGCGGGAGATCCAAAAGGACTACGGACAAAAGCAGCAGATTGTAGCGACAGTGCCGATTCTAGAGGGCTTGGACGGCGTGGAGAAAATGTCGAAGTCAAAGCAAAACTACATCGGCATTACGGAAGCGCCAAAGTTGATGTTCCGCAAGACCATGCAGATCAGTGATGAGCTGATGTACCGCTACTACGAATTGCTGACCGATTTGCAATTGGATGAGATTGCGCAATTGAAGGCCGCCGTGGCGGTGGGTGCCAAAGATCCGATGCAAGCGAAAATGGAACTCGCGCGGCGGATTGTAGCCGACTTTCATTCAGCAGAAGAGGCGGATGGCGCGGTGGAAGCGTTCGACCGCGAAGTGCGGCAAGGCAAGGAACCGGCGGATACAGAGACGGTGGATGTGCCGCCTCCGGTGGTAACGGAAAAAGGTATCCGCGTGGACAAACTGCTGGCGACGATCGGCCTGGCGGATAGCGTTACGGATGCGGCGCGCAAGTTGAAGGCCGGCGCGGTAGAGATTAACGGGTCGATTCACAAGGATCTGCTGCTCGGGGGCGCGAGCGGGACGGTAGTGCTGCGCTTGGGAAAGAAGTGGAAGAGGGTGAGAGTTTAGGGCCGCGCAATGAAGCTCTTCGGCTTTCTTCTGCGCGTCTTGCAAAGTGCGTTGGTTCTTTGTGGCGTTGGCTTTGCTGCGCCGAATCAGCCAATCGAGCCGCGGGTGACGCTCGAGATAAACGAAGGCTTTTGCGCGGATGGTTCCGAGGTGCCGCTTGTTCCGTCCCCGGGCGATCCTCCCAAATTAAATTTTTGGGGCGGATATTGCCACCTTGAGCAGAAGAAAACAGCGCTGGCGAAAACTTCTTCTTTCTCCGCGCCTCCCTACCTTCGGATCTATATGATCGGTTGGGACGCTTCTCCTACACTCGCGTTGGAGAGAATGTCGGACGGCACAAAATTCTTACTGATGCCTTGGGATCAAGACATGCGTCGCTGGTCGCGATGCGACTACGCTTTGCCGGCCGACTGGCAAGGCACGCAGGTAAGGTTGGTGGCAGAGGGAGCGTCCCCCGGAGGCTTGTGGCGCGCGTTTAGTGAGCCGCTGGAGGGCAGCGGCAAGGTGCCGATGGGAGACGCCGTCAACATCCTTGCGCTTACAGGGTTGCACTTTTTCGGGTTTATGGTATGCGCTCTGGCGCTGACGGCCGTTGCGGTTTTGCGGGGTGTTCGCGACACAATCCAGGCCGGTTTGATCACTCTGGCCGGGACCGCAGTGCCCGGTTACTGTATTTTTTGGCTCAGTCTTCTTTTGCCGCATTTCAGCCGGTGGGTCGCGGTTTCGGCGTTCGTTGCCGCAATCATTGGGTTGGTCTTCTGTCTAAGGAAACTAGATAACGACGGCCGCGCCGTTCTCAAATCGCTTCTCACGCCGCTGTTTTTGACGGGAGCGACGGCGCTGTTAGTGCTTTCGTCGGGATTTCTTTACGGCGGCATGCAAGATCCCATCAACAAAGCCCGCTGCCGGTTTCTGCCTCGGCTTCCACCCGATAACTTGTTGCCTTTGTTGGTGGCGGCGGGAGCCCGTTCTCCACACATGCCGACTCCGCTGCTTGGCGATTGGCTGTCGAGTGATCGCCCACCGCTACAAAGCGGCATTGTGTTGGCGCATTTCCCGCTCTTTCGGCGGCCGCGCGAGCAAAGTTACACAGTCGTGAGCGTGCTGGCACAAAGTTTGTGGATTTTTGGGCTTTGGCTGCTCCTCAGGGCCTACAGGCTCAACTCGCGCGCGGTGGCATTGGTCCTGGCCGCGTGCCTTTTCTCGGGCTTCGTCTTCCTCAATAGCCTGTTTGTATGGCCCAAGTTACTCGCCGCTGCCTATACGCTGGGTTTCCTGGCGGCGTTTGTCGCGGTGCGGCCCAAAGAGGACTCACCACTCCTGTGGTGGATTGTGCCGGGAGCGCTGCTCAGTTTTAGCCTGCTGTCTCATGGCGGCGCCATGTTCTTTCTGATCACCGCAACCCCGCTCGTTTTATTGTTTAGTCGGCCTTGGCAATTCAAGAGGATGCTCACGGTTGTGCTGTTTGCGTTCCTTCTCTACTCACCCTGGATTGCCTACCAAGAATTCTACGATCCACCGGGCAACCGCTTGCTGAAGATTCATCTTGCTGGAGTTGAGCCGCTGGACGGGCGTTCGCTGCTTCAAACCTTAATGGATTCGTACGGCAGTCTGACTCTGGGCCAAATAACGAGTCATAAGGCGCAAAATCTCGAGCTGGCCTTCGGCGAAGGATTTCAAGGTTTGCAGCGAACTGGACTGCTGGTCAAAGAGCTAGTTGCGCCCGGCGGCTTGCCGAGAGCGGCCGCTCGAGGCTTTCAGCTGCGCGAACAATCTTTTTTTCACCCCGCTGTTTGCCTAGGGTTCTTTATCCTGGCGCCTTGCGCTCTGCTGGCAGGCATCGCAAAACGCTTTCGGTCAGTCGAGTGGCGAACGGCCTGTGTTCTTTGGGTCTTTACGGGTATCGCCTTGATTGGCTGGTGTCTGCTGATGTTCGGCCCGTACACAACCAGCATTCATCAGGGCGCCTACGCCACTATGCTGCTAGCCATGGCCGCTTCGGTTCTTTCGCTGTGGGCGTTATCGCCGCGCCTGGCGCTCATTGTCTGTTTGATGCAAATGGGAGTGAACTTCCTGCTATGGGAACTGCTCATCCGGGTGCCCTATCCCAATGGCATTCTGCAAGAGGGAATGATCCACGCCGATACACTGGTGCTGCTGTGCTGTTCGCTGACAAGCGTTTTGTGGCTGTTGGGAAGGCTAGCGCGGCGGGAACAGTATGTGCAGTCGGCGGACGCCAACGCCACAAAACCGCGCGAAGTTTTGCTGTCACAAATGAACTCCGGCCAACGTTAAATAGTTGTGAGTGTAACGAGTGACTTGAGTCAACCCGTGAGCGGCACAATAAGAACGCAGGATAAGCACGCCGAAAGCGAATTTGAGGCAATCTTCCTCCAATATTATGATGGCGTCTTTCGCGTTCTGGCGCGGCTGGTTGGTTCTGGGCAGGCTGAAGAGCTAACAAACGAAGTATTTTTTCGGCTGTCGCGGCAGTCCGAACGATGGCTCCCGACAAATAATGTTGGCGGCTGGCTATACCGCACGGCGACTCGTGTTCGCATAGATGCGTTGCGCTCAGCGGCTCGCCGGACGCGCTATGAGCAGGCGGCGGCCCTGGCAGCGGCTCAGTCTGAAGGATCTGACGCGGCTCCCCTGCGAGACATTCTTCGTGACGAGCACCGGAAGAAGATGCAGTCGGTTCTCAGCGCGATGAAGCCGGCGCAGGCGCAACTGCTGCTTATGCGCGCCGGTGGATCGTCTTATAAGGAGATCGCCGAGAATCTTGGTGCGGCGGTTGGAGGAATAGGAACGCTGCTCAATCGGGCTGAAGCGGAGTTCCGCAAACGATATCTGAAGGTGACTGGAGAAAAAGATAATTTATGAATTGCCCAACGGATGGAGTGTTGCGGACATTTCTCGACGGAGAGCTGCGCGCCGGCGAATTTGAAGCTGCCGAGCGGCATCTTCGGAATTGCGCGGCGTGCAAGGCGCGGTTGAAATCAATCGAGGTGCAGAGGAACGGTGTGCAAGAGAATCTGGCTGCGTTGGAGCAAGACCCGTCCTCTACGGACTCGCGAGTAGCCTACGAGCGTTTCCAGCAGGCGTCGGCGGGACGCGTTGGCCGCGTGAGCCGCTGGACGCGTCCGGCACTGGGATGGGTTGCCGCTGGTGCCATCGTGCTGCTCGTTCTAGCCTTTTCGCCGGGACGCTCCTGGGCTCAAAAAGTTCTTGAAATGCTGAGGGTGCAGAAGATCGCCGTGTTGCCGGTGGATCTTTCCGGGCTTACGGTGCCAAACGGATTTGCACATGGTGGTCTGATTGCACAGTTCATGTCCGACAGCGTGGTGGTCACAATGAAGCCCGGGCCGGCGGCGGTGGCTGCCGACGCGGCTTCGGCAAGTCAGATCGCTGGATACACAGTGAGAACAATCGACCAACTCGGCGCGCCACAGAAGATCTTCGTCAACGGCGAAGGCGCCTTCCAAATGACACTCAACCGCGACCGGCTGCAAGCATTGGTCGATGGGGTAGGCAGATCCGACGTTCAGATCCCCAATTCTGTCGACGGAAGCCTGGTAGCCGTCCACGTTCCGAGAATGGTGTTCTCGCAATATGGAAGTTGCGGGCAATCGACACACCCCGAGGCTGCATCCAATTCGTCCAGGTTCCGAGCCCTACGATTAGTGTTCCACCATCTTTGAATATCGGGGCACTGGCGGAAGCGGTTTTGCAGGTTACGGGTATGAGCGAAGCCGACGCCCATGCATTCGCACAAACAGTTGACTGGTCCTCCACTTTGGTCATCCCAGTGCCACTGGCCGGAGCATCATTTCGCGCGGTTCCGGTGGACGGTGTGAATGGCACGCTGATCGAGACAGCGAATCAGGATGGCTCCGAAGGGCATTACCAGCTAATTTGGGTCAAGAATGGCATCGTGTATTCGCTGGAGGGGCAGGGAACTTCGAGTCAGGCGCTTGCAGCCGCGGCTTCGTTAAGCTAAACCTGTGCCGGCACTCGCCATCTCCACTCAAAGTCTGCGCAAAGTATTCGGCGAGAAGATCGCCGTGCGCGGATTGACGCTGGGTGTGCGGCGAGGCGAGGTATTCGGTTTTCTTGGTCCGAACGGAGCTGGCAAAAGCACATCGCTAAAGATGCTGCTGGGTTTGGCGGCGCCTACCAGCGGCAATGCGGAAGTGCTGGGCCAGCCCATCGGGCACACCGAAACTCGCCAGAAAATTGGCTTCCTCCCGGAACACTTCCGCTTTTATGAGTGGCTGACGGCGGCGGAATTGCTGCACTTGCACGGGAGGCTGTATGGAATCCCAGCGGAGGGCTTGCGCCAGCGTGTTCCGGCCATGCTGGACACAGTGGGGTTGACACCGCATAGCGACAAGCAACTACGGCATTTCTCCAAAGGGATGCTGCAGCGCATTGGCTTGGCACAAGCGCGATCAACGAGCCGGAGGTGCTATTCCTGGACGAGCCCACCTCCGGTCTCGATCCGGTCGGGCGCAGGCTGGTGCGGGACATCATCAAAGTACAGCGCGAGCGCGGGACCACCGTCTTTCTCAATTCTCATTTGTTGGGAGAAGTGGAAGTGATCTGCGACCGGGTGGCGTTCATCAAAGCCGGCGAAGTGATTGAGCTGCGCGAGATGAGCAGCTTCGAAGAAGAGCGGACTCGAGTCATGGCGCAGGTGAGAGACGTCTCCGGAAGCGCGCTGGACGGATTGAACACTTGGGCGACCGAGATCACACTCGAAGGAGATAGGCTTCGCCTCAGATTGCGATCACCCGATCTCGCGCCGCTCGCGTTGCGTCATTTGGTCGACTGCGGAGTGGAGGTTTTCGAGTTTACTCCAAGCCGTCTATCTCTCGAAGATCGATTCATGGAAATTCTCGGACGGGACGAGGGGCTTTGATGCGGATCTGGGTTATGGCTGGCGTCACGTTCCGCGAGGCGGCCCGCAAGAAGATTCTTTGGATGGTGCTTGCGGCGGGCGCGGCATTTCTAGTGCTCTACGCAACAGGGCTCCATTTCCAGTGGAACAGCTCGACGGCAAGCACGTCGGGCTGGCGATAAGGAACGCGTTGTTGAGCAACTTGCTGATGCTGGGCTTATACGCGATTGATCTTTTGATCGTTGTGATGACCATCCTGGTGTCGGTGGATACGCTATCTGGCGAAATCGCTTCGGGGACGATTCAAGCAGTTGCCACTAAACCCGTGCGCCGCTGGGAACTCCTGGCGGGCAAGTGGCTGGGATTTGCGGGCATGCTGACGCTGTACATAGCTTTGATGGTGCTGGGAATCAACGGAGTTACCTACTTCATGAGCGGTATTGTGGTTCGCCACTTGGTGTATGGTTTCGCTCTGATGTGGATGGAAAGCATGCTTCTGCTTTGCGTCACATTCTGCTTCGGCACAACGTTGTCAACCTTGACGAATGGAGCCTTGGCGTTAGGGCTCCATGGCTTGGCCTTTTTAGGCGGTTGGATTGAGCAGGTGGGCGCTTTGACCAAGACACCGAAAGCGGTTGGTCTCGGGATTATCGCTAGTATCGTGATGCCCAGTGAGGCCTTGTGGCGAAGAGCGGCGTTTGAGATGCAGACGCCGCTTGCGACGGCCGGCGGTGTTAATCCAGTGTTTGGCGGCGCTTCTATTCCGAGTCCGCTCATGGTAGGTTACGCGGCCGCGTATACGGCGGTGTTTCTGGCGGTGGCTTTTCGCCGGCTGCAAAAAAGAGATCTGTAGCTAGGCCAATTCACTTCACCACCTACGCTTCCCTAAGCAATTCAGTGCGGTACTTGGGTGCGAGCGCCTTAACTTTCTCGATGAACGCGGCC
Source organism: Bryobacterales bacterium (assembly GCA_003167495.1). Classification (GTDB taxonomy): domain Bacteria; phylum Acidobacteriota; class Terriglobia; order Bryobacterales; family Bryobacteraceae; genus Bog-105. The sequence goes on from PMSX01000119.1 coordinate 24,353, forward strand.
TGCGCGTCTTCATTCAGCTTCGGCGGTGGCGTGGTACGAGTGGCGACGGGTACGCCAACCTCTATGAACAATTTCTCCTGTCCCGCGGGAGAGCAGATACAGAGCATGCGGACTTGGCTGGTGGAAACGTTCTGAAACTGATGCGGAGCATTGGCAGGAATGTTCACTGTATCGCCAGCGCGCACAGTCGACCTCTTGCCACGGAAGGTTGCCTCTATCTCACCTTCGAGCAGAATAAAGGTCTCCTCAAAGTCATGCCGGTGGGGTGGCGGCCCGCCGCCTGGCGGGATGTGCATAATCAATTACGCAAAAGCGTTGATCGGTCTGCTCGCCCGTCACGGTAATGGTGTAGGTATCGCCGACTAGACCGATATGAGGAAGATTGTCGGGTTGCGCGAATGTGAGGGCGCGTGTGGGGTTGTCTGGTGGGATCGTTGGTAGAGCAGTTGCCATTCTGTTTCTCCTTTAGTCATCTTATGTTCGTCGCTTGCACTCGGGGGTTCACTCCTTCCAAAGCGCGGCAGTTTCTGACAAATTCCTCGTATCGACGAGGCGTATGCCCCAAGAGCTCTGCAGGTGGGTCACAGACCTACCAAAAAATATCTCCTGGCTCTACCGGTCTGAAAACTAAGCCCTTACCGTTTCGCCCCCCAAACCCTTCGTCTCGCCTAGCCCTGCCGCGCGCTATTCTCAAACCAGCTTTGCGGCGGTCGTGTCTCTCGGCGTCTTTCGTTTAACACGGATCGCGCCCATCCGTCCAACCGGGGTAACCCGGCCCAGATCTTTGCCTCGAAAATACTTTTGAGGTACGCGCCAATCTCTCTTCGCCGCAAGGTGTTCGAGGCGTTGGCCGACGGTTCTTTGACAATCTAAATCACAACCAGGCTGGAAGTCCCACTTTGCGAGGATTGGGTTCGTTTCGCAAAAACGCCCTTTCCTCGCCCGAAGTGCCAGAGGACGGTGTCGCGGTCACTTTCTTATTTTCATCCGCGGGGATGGCCCGCCGGGCCAAGAACGTTGACATCTGAATCACAACCAAGCTAGCCCATGCCACTTTCGACTTCGCGACAAATCCGAAGCCCAGCCGATATCGAAACCGAGCGGGGAGCATCAGCGACCTATGCTAGTGTACTGTCTCTAAAATA
>PMSX01000225.1 GCA_003167495.1 Bryobacterales bacterium
CTGACGGCGCGGGAGGGTTGCCTCTGTCCTGAACCCGCTGTTCGTTGAACTCGCACGTTGGCTCGCTCGCCCTTCGCTCCGCCGTCGGCGTCGCTGCGGGCGCGCGTGCCAACGTCAAAACCAACACCGATCCCAACGACAAAACCACCAGAACTGCGGTTATTTTATTCCGGCGCTAACACGAGTGTGATGACAAGCCTCGCACAGTGTACCTGGCCTTCGATTCCGATGCCAATGGAAGCGGCCAGACAGCGGCACAGAGTTTGTCGCAGCGTTTGCGAGCCGCAGGAATCAGCACGCGTCGCGTCGAACTGCCCGCTGGTCATGATCCCAACAGCTTTTTTGTCACTGGCGGCAGTGCGCAAGAGTTTCGCTGCTTATTGGAGCGGGCTTGCCTATGAGATTTCGTGTCGCTGAAGATCGCAAACTGAGCAACGCGCACAGCCCGTTTCGTGTGATCGAGCAGAGCGGCCGGGAAGTCGAGTGGATCAATCGCTTCCTCGACCAGCAGCGCGTGCGCGGCGTGGCGGATGCCACTCTGCGAAGTTATGCCCATGACTTACTCCATTTTCTCCGTTGGTGGGCCGCTGGGCATAAGACGGCCGCGATCACTAAAGAGGCGCTCACGGAGTCCACTTTCCTCGACTATATTCGCTGTCAAGTAGACCAGCATCCCGCACCCGCGGCCGCGAGCGTCAATCGTCGAGTCGGAACCACCGAGCGTGCCATGCGACTCGAGTTTCCTGACTCTCCTCCTTTGTTGGCGCCGGGCTTTCAGCACTGGTATTGGCGGCAATCACGCTTAGGCTATGGACGGCTACGTCCGGCGCTGTCTCAGCTGCGGGTGAAAACGCCCAAACGCTTGATTGTGCCCTTGTCGATCGATGAGGTCCATCGCTTCCGGCACAGTTTTCGCAGCTCGCGCGATTTAGCCATCGTTGGCCTGATGGTGCTGCATGGCTTGCGATCGTGTGAAGTCCTAGCCCTGAACCACGAGGACCTCCAACTCCAGGAGTTGCAGATCCGCGTTCCCGGCAAGGGCAAAAAGATTCGTGTGCTGCCCTTGGATCGCGACTCTGTGCAACTGCTCGATCACTATCTGTACTTGGAACGGCCTCCGCAATGTGGCCTCCCTTTATTCGTTAGTCTCAAAGGGACGGCCCGCGGCCATCGTATGACCGCCGCCGGTCTGCGTTCGTTGTTTCGTCATCACCGGCAATCCACCGGCGTGAGGAAAGCGAACGCGCACCGCTTTCGACACACATTCGCTTCCGACATGTTGCGCGCCGGTATTAGTCTACCGGCGCTGATGCATCTCATGGGACATGCACAGATTCAGACCACGATGGTCTACCTTCATCTCACTCCACAGGATGTCTGGGAGCAGTACGCGCGCGCGGTTGCTCAACTCACTCGGCCCACTCCGCCGAAGCAATCATGAAATCAAAACGCCTTCCGCTCCCCACGCATCCGCTGATCAAGTTCTTCGAACCAGCCGTGGAATCTGTGACGACTTCGCTGAGTGATGCATCCGTCACCTCCTATCGCGGAACCGTTCGACTTTTTCTGACGTATCTCGGCACTCAGTATCCAGAAATTCGCTCTCTCAAGCAACTGCGCCGCGATCCCCATATCCTCGCCTGGCTCGCTTTCTTGCGATCACATACCCCGCCGCTCGCCACCATCACGCGCATGTACCGCGTGATTTGCCTGCGCCGCCTGTTGGAAGAACTCGCCTGGACACAGGATCTCCCTGAGCTGGCTCATCTGCTCGGTCGTGATGATGTGCCCCGCAAGGAACAGCATCTGCCACGCCCGATGACGCCCGAACAGGATCAATTAGTCCAGCAGGAACTACTGCGCCGCGATGACTTGCTCAGCAATGCCTTGTTGCTTATGCGTCACACCGGGATGCGCATCGGCGAAGGCGTCGATCTCTCCTTCGATTGCTTGCGCGCCGTCGGACCTGGGCAGTGGGCCATCCACGTACCGCTCGGAAAACTCAAAAGGGAACGCTGGGTGCCGGTGGATGCTGTGGTCTGTCAACTGGTCGAACGCATCCGTTCGCTGCGACCGCCCACTGCGCCTAAGTCCGGTCGTCTCCTATTGCCTGGGCCTCGCGGCCGTCACCTGCTGAAGCGCAAACTGCGTGCCGCCTTGCGCGATGTCATAGCCGCCGTCGGCATTCCCATCCGCATCGTCCCGCACCAATTTAGACACACATATGGAACGGAGATGTTGCGCGCTGGGGTGGGCTTTGCCGCAGTCATGAAACTCCTCGGCCATAAGAGCCCTCACATGACCTTGCAGTATCTGGAGATCACCCAACAGGATCTCCAGCGCGAGTTCCACTTGGCCCTCTCCCATCCCAGACACTTAGCACCTTCTCGCAGCATCTCCTCCAACTCGGCACCTCGTGCAGACTTAGCAGGCTTGATTGATTCTTTGATGGCTGCTCAGCACGTACTGGAGATTGAGCCTTTTATCGTTAAATTCTTTGACTTTCGAACCTATGTCGGTAAAAAGAGACGGCCTCGCGGAAGTAACTTCCGCCTTATCCCGGAAAAAATAACTTCATACGGCGACCCACAGCGACCGCAAATCACTTCAAGAACTTCTTCGTTGCCTCCGCACCGCTGTAGATTTCTCCGTCGATCAGTAGCCGCCCGGTGTACGAACCGCCCGGACTTTCAAACTCCCAGGCAATTGCGTGACCTTCCCGTGCGAGCTTCGCCCATTTGGACTTCTTAGCTTCATTCTGTTCGATCCAGAACCTGTTGTGCTGATCTGTGAAAGTCCGCAAGCGGGAGTGCCCGAGCCGTCCCGTCCAGGTTGTCATGTCGGCGAAGACGGCGGGCATATTGCTACTCTATTTTCCAGCTCTCAGGCCAACAAGAGCGCTAAGGCGTGGGTTGCACCGAAACCAGGGTTGCGAGCCACTGAAGAACTGCGGTTGAAAGAGCGGTGCGTTGGTCTGAGTAGGAGTGGTCGGTGGATAAATGGAGTGTGGTCACTCTGTTATCGCCCGCCGCTCGCAGAGCAGCGGCAAACGCATCATTTCCCGGTGCGAGGCCATCGTCAGAAGTCACAACTAGAGCGGGCCTGTTCTTGAGCGCATCAACCTTGGCCAGAAAGCTCCATTGCGCAGCGTTGGCCAGCGTCTCACGAGCGAGACTTGCCGGCGTGCAACCGGCTAGGGGAGCCATCCCTTCGTGTGCATATCCCGCACTCAGTCGTTGCATCAAGGCTTGCTCGCGCTCCTTCGGCAGCGGTTGCGGAATACGTCCGCCAAGATCGGCTGCCGAGATTAAGCCGAAAGCGACGATGGCAGGGTCTGCCGCTGCGCCTTGCACAGCCATGAACCCTCCCATGCTGTGTCCGATTAGAACGATTCGCAACGGGTCAAGCCTGAGCAGCTTCGTCACGGTCGGCTGACGCAAGTAGGCGGCTGCCGCTGCCGTGTCTTCGATGGCATTCGAAAACGAGAAGTCACCGGGAGAGCCCCAGGAGCCACGGTAGTTGAAGTAGAGAACATCCCATCCAGCGCGGCGGATGTCCTGTGCGAGATCCAGATTTCGTTCGTTCCCCGGAAAGCCATGCAACAGGATCACCGCCGGGTGTGGCCCTGCACCCGCAGCGACGTAGACGAATGCATTCAGCAGCGCTCCATGGCTCGGGATCTGAAAGGTCTGCATCGAAGCGGGATCGGCTCGCTCTATTGCCTTATCCGTTCGAGCGCTCGCCGCTTGCTGAGCATCGAGTGGCCAAAAAATGCACACAGGGCACAGGGTGGCGAGGGCAAGCCATCGCCGGAGTTTGGCCTTAGAGCACTTAGCGGTGCGGCTAACAGCTTCGACGAGGCGACAACTGGAGAGCCGGCCGTAGTGGTCGCGATACTGAGACATGTTCCAGGAGAGAAAGTTATTCGTCAGCATTGAATCTTTAAGATTACATTTAAGCTCAGTTGTGGTTCAGTTTGGCAAGACATATTCGTTCTGCTGCATGTTCTGTCGCGCCTACAACGCTCTGCCCTGCGCAAATCAACGACGGTCCTTGAGGGACTGCGCTATTTCCCGGGCGCTCGCATCATGTGTCGTCACGGCGCACTTGTTGGCGTCGTATTTGAAAGATCGAAACAGTGTAGGATTTATCGCGTCCTATTTGTAGAAAGGTTCTTGGGCGGAGTGGTTCTGCTTGTAAAGAGCAAGGGCCAGTCATGTTGGCGGCTACCAGCACCACAGTCACAACTAGATGTCCCTCCAGCATTGGCTGAAAAATCAAGTGTTTCATGTGTGACGGACGCCGAACCCGTCGGCAGTCGACTACGAAGTCGCAGGGTATTTAGAAAATAAACTCGATGACTACGCGGCTGCCCCAAAAGCAGACTCACACAACTCCCATACCTGCGTCGCAAGCGCATCATAGCCAGATATCGTTAGCGGTTTCTCGGCATAGGCCACGCCGAGTTCTTTGATCCGCCGCTGCACTTCCGGGGACGGCATCGTGCTGACGATCAGCGCGGTGACGTGCTTTAGTGCCGGTACACGGCGGATGGCCGCCAGAATCTCCAGGCCATCATGTTTGGGCAAGTGCAAATCGAGAACGATCACACAGGGTCGGGGCTCTATGCCTTCGCGTTCAGCCTCTATGAATTGCAGCGCCGCTTCACCGTCCTTCAAAATGATGACTTCGTGGTTAACGGCTACGCTCTCCAAGCAAGTTTGCAAAAGCCAAACATCCGACTCACTGTCTTCGATCAAGACGATTCTATGTTTTGCCATCTATGGGTAGCCCAACAAAAAATGGGCTTGCAACAAACACTCTCTGCACTCTAACACGTGCTACCGTATTCCTCCGGAGTCTCGAATAACTCCAACAGGAGCGTCTACGATTAAGGGGAGCAGAAAGTTAAGCAGCTACGAGCAACTGCTTGACTTTGTCCACAAGAACTTCCGGCACGACCGGCTTCACCAAGGCATCGGAGTGATAGATAGCTTCTGGAGGGAATTCCTCTTCGTGGAGCCCGGAAACGATCAGAATGCGTATATTGGGACGATGTTGTTTGATCCGCCGGGCAAGTTCATGTCCGCGCATACGGGGCATCGAAACGTCCGTTATCAGTAAGTGAATGTCGCCGGGGTACTGATTCGCGGCTTCTAGCGCCTGTTGCCCGTCGATGGCTTCTAGAAGACAATAACCGTACGGCGTGAGTGCGGTGACCGTCGAGCGTCGCATGATCGGGTCATCCTCGGCGACGAGAATGCATTTTTCGCTCATCTATTAAAAGAGACGCGGGCGGCTGGGCTCTGTGACATAGAAAATGAGCATGTTTCTCGCTTAATTCAAGAGTCAGATCGCGGATTCTGCCACTCCGCCTATCAGGACCAGGCCGAACGACCGCGGACAAAGGTCGGCGAAATGCCCCTTCGCAATAGGTTCGATAACTGCCTCGCGCGTTCTGAAGATCGCGGGCACAGCCTGCCCACCAGATAAGTGTCTATTGGAGCGCAGGGCTGGCGATGGTGGTTCCATTGAGCCTTACCGGTGCTTTTCAACTCACATCTCGTTCAACTCGTCAGTACTTTCATGAATTTAGCAAAGGCCACCAACATGCCTTTAAGAAAGGTGGTTTGGAGGATATATGAAAAAAGAATTGTTAAAGCTCGTTAAGACAGTATTTACTCCGTTGGCAATCGTCGTTACTATGGCAGCGTTCAGTCCCGTAGGAGCGCTTGCGGCTGGGCATGGATTCACTGGAGGTCGCGGTGGTTTCAGCGGAGGACACTCCTTTGCAGCACCGAGTCGCGGAAACTTTAGCGGAGGCCGCGGATTTTCCGCGCCCGCCCGTGGGTTCCACGGCGGCGTTCGTGCAGGTGGGGGGTATTACGCCAGTCGGGGTTATTACGGCGGCGGGGGATACTATGGNNGTCGAGGATATTATGGCCCAGGCTTTGGATTTGGCGTTTATGCGCCTTACGGTTATGCGGCTCCGGTATGTAATCCCTCGGGGTTCTATGACCAGAACGGCGTTTGGCATGCCTATCCCGGTTGCGCCGTTCCCTACGGCTATTAAAGCTTCACCTGGCTGTGGGCCGTCTCTCTGACGGCCTGCGCCAGGCTTGCTTTTGCCCGAAATTAATGCACCAAGACTCGACTATAAAGTGCTACGAACGCGTTGCGATAGCAAACGCCACGAACGTCTTCGAAGGATTAGCGAATTCTGTTCTTCACCAACTCCACGTGTAGCCGATGCTTGAAGTCGTGTACCAAGGAACCGTAACCACCTTGCTATAGCTTTCCTGAATCCAGATTGAATTGTGATCGTTGAAGTGAATAATCGCGCCAAGCGATAGCCCACTGTCGAGCCTGTTCTCCACGTGAAGGTTGCCCGTATAACTAGTTAGCCCTGTCTGAAGCCACGTATAACCAGTCACTCGCTTCGTTGCCGGGAGCGGAAAGTTTTTCATGAGTCCAACCGATTCCGTGTGTTCGCCGAAAGCAGTGTCTAGGAAGCCGTGTGTGCCGCTGTTCTCGTAGGTATACCCGAAGGTTAACTCGTCGCCAAAGGGGTCTTTCTTCAGAAAAGCGAATGTGTGACCGATACCAATGTTGTAATTTCCTCTGGGAAGCAGTCCGGGGCGATCAAAATCGGAACCGAACATAACAAATAAGTCGTTGCTTGTACCGGATGAAGGGGGTGTTGTATCTGACGCGGTGGGTGCTTGCGCGCAGGCAGAAACCGCCGCGAATTTCAACAGCCCAATGCCAATGCATGCTGAAACCGCGTCGCGCCTTAAGCGGGAAAATCGCAATGCCTGCATGTTCAAGCTTCGCGCTTGCCACATAAAGAAGGCATAAGGGCGACGCTAGAAATTTGGGGTCAGGAATGGAACTTTGATCCGCCCGTTTACTTGTGGCCGGGTACCGAGTGAGTGAATCAAAGCGCCAGCAACAACCAACGACGAGACTCCGTTAATGGTTAAGCCGGCTTCTTCGCTGCCTCCTTTTGGGCGGCCCAGCGCTTTTTCACGGCGTCTGAAACAGCCACTTGCAGCTTTCTCGCAAGGGCAGGTCATCTATTCCGGCAAGTTTGCAAGGCGGGGTTTCACGAAGCGGCTTGTGCTTCCCACTGGCTCAACCTCAATCCACGAAATCAATTGTGCAATAGCCAAAGAATGGGTCGCCCCCTATACCAACAATGTAACGTCCCGGCGGCCATTCGCCCATATTGAGCAGGACGTTCAGGACGGGCCGCCCGTTCTCCAAATGGATTGTCCCGTGCGTATGAATCAATCGGCCAGAATCAAGGTGTTTGTAGACATCCACATCCCTTTCGCCGGGGCGAAACACAATTTCTTTGGTTCCAAAAAGCGCATCTGCGGGAAGACCGGTAATCTTCCCTGGTAGTCGCATCGTGAGATTCAGATTTGTGTGAGCGACCTTTTCCGGCGGTCGGTCATCTCCCTTCTCGGATTTGCCCGTGCAAAACTCATAGCCGATGGGCGCGGTGAACCGCAGATCCAGGGTTACTTTATGGACGTTGCCGGGCTTGGCCGGTTCGGCCTTTAGCAATCGGTAAGTCCAGGCTCCAGCCGCGATCAACACTGCAAAGATTGCAACGAGCATTAGATTCCGGTGTGATCGCTCCATGTTTCATACCTTAAATGATTTCGAAGGCCGGGCATAACTGGAAAAACCCCCGGACGATGGAGGCGAGAACTGAGAAAACGGAAAGCAGATGCCCGCAATGGCCCAGCCGATTTTGTGAGTTTGGGTGCAATCGCCAAGATTTCGTTGAAGCGCGTTTAGGACGATTGGCCACGGTAACAAATAGGAACGAAGACAGTGGCAAGCTTGAGACAACACACCGCTTTGTGGCATCCTCAAATCACCATCGGTAGCTGCGGCCCATGACCATATCGTTGCTCTTTCGCGTCCTCTATTTCATCTGGTTCGCCTCCGAGGTTATTGTCGCCATCGCCACGCGGACGCGAGGAGGCGAAGGGAACATCCGTGATCGCGGCTCCATGTTGATTTTATGGATTGTGATCGCGGCGGCAATCACCGCCTGCGAATGGCTTAGTGCCGTCGTGACAGCACCGTTATTCGGCGGAGCACATTGGTTACGTTTAGTCAGCGTGCTTGTCCTGTCGACTGGAATCGCAATCCGCTGGACGGCCATATTGACGTTGGGCAAAGCGTTCAGCGCCAACGTAGCCATTCGAGAAGAGCAGAGGCTTAAGCAGAGTGGGTTGTATCGATTCGTGCGCCATCCGTCCTATTCAGGTCTGTTCTTGATCTTGCTCGCTGTTGGTCTGCACTCGCGCAATTGGGCTGGGCTATTGGTGCTGATCGTTCCCGCCACGGCGGCGCTCATTTACCGGATTCACGTAGAAGAAGCAGCGTTGTCTGAGCCGTTTGGTAAACAGTATGCCGACTACAGGAAAGCCACCTGGCGCTTGGTGCCTGGTTTGTATTGAAGCCGCAGTCCATCTAGTGTAGCGAGTAGGGCATCCGGCCACTCATGAGTTCGGTGGGGTGATACTTCGGATGCTCACGAACGCTGACGCGTGGCCATTCGGGTCAGCCAGAGACTAAACGGTCGAATTCGGACGTTTTGAAAAGACCGGATTCTCCATTGTTGATCCTGTTTAACAGCGACTAGGGTTTGAATGGATTTCCTGCGCGGCGAACTTTCTTTTCCGCGCTTCGCGCCCGCCCCGGCGGTGTGTATCAGAGCCACGTTGGGAGATAGAAACGCGAGGCTTTCGATTCGGACCCATAGTCGAGTACCCTTGAGCACGCTACGAAAGAGCGCGGCATGCAGTTCGGCGTTCTCCTCCCGTCCATGCAGATGCACCCCGTTATAAGTCACATAGTCCGAGTCCTGCGAGAAACACCCAGCATAGCCAATCGCGTCGCCAGCGGCCCAAGTGTCGCGCATACGATCAATCAATGAGCGGAGGGCGATCAAATCTGGAGACTCGTCGATCGAAGGCGGATCTGCGGTCACTTGCGGCGACTTGTATTTCATACAAGAAGTATGGGGTTTGAGAGGCACGGGTATAGAGGAGAAATCGACAAACGACCGTACGCTACCGGCGAGAAGCCCGTTCTTCCCGCTTAGAGGTCGGGCAGACGGTCGTGGATGAAACGTTCGGAGGGCTTTGGGCTTCCCCACCAGGTGGGCTTTGACTGCGGTACCCGTAAAGGTACTCGGTCAGAACCGGCCGCCCACGCGAACTGACGTAGGCTTGCGGGTCTATCTGGGATAGCGTCCAAAAAATATTTCCTGGACAACCGAACGTTTCACCAAGAACCTTCGTCTAAGTGGCTAACGCATTCTATGCTCACAAACGAAACTCGTTACACAATTGAGCCCACCAGCGAGAGCAGCGTGGCAGTGCAGGTCTTCAAGTCTGGGTTGATGGCAAAGCGCAAGCACACTCTGTTTTTTCAACGCTACCGTGGCCACGTGGAGTATGACAACGAAAACCCCGAAAAGTCCCGCGTTGAGCTGTCGTTCGATGCGAATAGCGCGGTTTGCCGCGATGAATGGCTCAAGCCCGATAAGCAACGAGAGCTGCTGGCCTTTGTTCATAACAAGGTACTGGCTGCTGATCGGCATGAACGAATTGCCTTTGCTTCTGAGCGAGTTGAGCGCAAGAGTCCAACCCGGTTTGAAGTGCTGGGAACGTTGGGCATTCGGGGGAGTAGCAAACCGGTCGTATTCGAGGTAGTAGTTTTGCCAAAGGGAAAGGATCGCCTCGAAATAGACGGCAGCGCACGAATCAAACTGAGCGATTACGGCATCGAGTGGCCCAGCGCTTTCTTCGGCTTGATTGGGACGAAGGATGAAGTGAAACTCCGCTTTCTTCTTTGGCCGGAGCGAGTCATGGCTGACGAGAGAAAACTCAAACTTGCAGTTCGTTGAACGAAGTCCGCGCGGTGCAGGGCGGGTGGCTGGCTTGAATGGCGACCAGGACGCATTGCTGCGCTACCGTTTCGACATCCGCATTAGGTCGCTGGTCGCCGCGATGCTTGTAAGTGCGGGTTATGGCAACTCCAGTTCAAATTCCACAACTCCCTCGCCGCCAACGCCAGCACCTCCCCCGCTCCCTTACTAAGCTGTCGGTTCTCGTTGCACCTGCAACAAATACCGGAACTGAGCGTGACCGAAGAAGAGTGCTTTTTGCGAAACGAACCCAATTCTTCGACAGGCCTCAAGTAATTGCGAGGGTTAGTTTCTACTCTAGAAGCGAAGAAAAGGCGTTTTTTGCGAAACGAACTTTGGTGGCAGTCTGGGTGTTTTGGGCGAAGGACAGACGAAACTACGTGGCAGAAGGCGAAGAAACAGCGTTTTTTGCGAAACGGGAGAAGATGGAGTGGCCCAAAGCGGCATGACAAACTAGTGTGGTGTCTCAGAAATAGCTTTACAATTGAAAGAATCGGGCGCATACTTGTTTTAAGATGTGGGCTGTGCCGGATGCATTGCCGATAACTGAGGAACAAAGGCGCACGCTGAACGCTTGGGTAGCGGCGCGGAATACGCCGCAGAAGGTAGTATTCCGGTCGCAATTAGTTTTGCTGGCGGCAGAGGGCATCGCCAACAGCCGAATTGCCGAGCAATTGGATACGAGTCGTCCTACGGTGTTGTTATGGCGGGATCGATTTGCCGCAGGAGGGCCGGATTCATTGGTGGACGATGCGCCGGGTCGTGGGCGAAAGCCGGGAATCAACGCCACAAAGATCAAACAAATCATTGATGCGACGCTGCAAACCAAGCCCAAAGCGGCCACTCACTGGAGCGCGCGAACGATGGCTGCCGAACAAGGTGTCAGCCCGGCAAGCGTTCAGCGCATTTGGGACGCGCATGGCCTGGAACCGCACCGCACGCGAAAGTACAAGCTCTCGCGAGACAAACAATTTGTAGAAAAGCTAACCGACGTTGTCGGTTTGTATCTCAATCCTCCCGATAAGGCGTTAGTGATTTGCGTGGATGAAAAAAGCCAAATCCAGGCGTTGGACCGCACGCAGCCCGGGTTGCCGATGAAGAAAGGCAGATGCGGCACGATGACTCACGACTACAAACGGCACGGCACAACCACGCTGTTCGCCGCTTTGAATGTCCTGGAAGGAACCGTCATTGGAGAGTGCATGCCGCGCCACCGGCATCAGGAGTTTCTTCGCTTTTTGCGCCGACTCGACCGTGAGTTCCCTCGTGAACTGGATCTTCACCTGATTCTTGATAACTACGGGACACATAAGCATGAGAAGGTCAAGAATTGGCTCGACAAACACCGCCGATTCAAGCTGCACTTTACACCTACCAGTTCCTCTTGGCTGAACCTCGTTGAGCGCTGGTTCGGCAAGCTCACCGACAAGCGTATCCGCAGGGGAACCTTCTATAGCGTGGATGACCTGATCCAAGCCATTCAGGAATATCTCAAGGAAAACAACCAAAACCCCAAACCGTTCCTCTGGACCGCCACTGCCGAACAGATCTTGGAAAAGGTCAATCGTTGTAAAGCTATTTTAGAGACAGTACACTAG
>PMSX01000301.1 GCA_003167495.1 Bryobacterales bacterium
GTTTGTGAGAGAGCCCGCGGACGATGAACTGGCTGATTTTCGCAAGCTCGTCAAAGCACGCAGCACTCACGACGCACCAAGTAGATCAGTTGAATCGAGAGAACGATTGGGTGGAGAGACTTGTCATAGCAGCTATTGACAAGACAACGATGAGGAGTTTCGACGCATCTTGTCTTGGGCACTTAAGCTCCTCGCCGTCGTCCAGAAGCATTGCCTGGAAGCACTGGCCTAACGGTTTTCTCAACGCGTGCCTCGTCTGTGAGTTCCCATATCTCGATCCTCGACCAAGCAAAGGTGGGGACTGCCACAGCGCCCGGACGCCGGCCTGAAGTTCAAAAATTCTCGATCATCCAGGCATTACGTTCGGTCGTCGCTCCCCTGATCGCCAAATATTTACCGTCCGGGGAAGGAATGCCCCAGGCGTATCGCGCGCCTGTGGTCTCCCAAAGCGGTTGGGCCTTGCCTTCAAAATCGACGTGTAGAAGGGTGGCCCCGATCGGTCCGGAAGGCGACGCCATCAAACCCGGATGCGACACAAACAGAGTTTTGTCGTCGGCCGCCCAATCTACCGTGAACGGATTCGGCCATCCATTCACGAGAATTTTCGTTTTTATTTGCCCCGTAAGCGATCGCACCTCAATTCCGCCCGGGTGACTGTCGCGAATCATCGCAACCTGCGCGCCGTCGCTCGACAATCTCCAATTCAAAGTACTCCGAACAACTCGGAACGCTTCATGGCGTGCGCCCGATAATGGATCAACGGTTGAGAAAATGTCTTCGTCGCCACGCGACTCGCACATCACGCACGACGCGCCAGCCCGGCGAGGACAATCGAAGTTAGCTACCGAGACGCTTTCCAAGAGCACCTGAGCCTGGCCCCCGGCTAACGGCATGCGCATCATCCGGTAATCGCGCCGCCCCTTCAAAAGAAGGTCATAAATCAGCCATTTGCCATCAGGGCTAACGCGCGCCAATCCAGGGTTCCCCGGACCGTTAACGATCATTTCCGGTACATCCTCATCGAGCGCTTGTTTGTATATCGCGAAAGCGCCCGTCCGATCCGACCTGAAAACGACCGCCTTACTGTCAGACGTCCACCCGTAAGGCGTGTTGTAACGCTGATCGGGCGTTAAGTGCCTTGGGTTCCCAAGCTTGCCTCCCTCCAGACGCCCCACATAGACGTACGACTGGTCGCTACTACTCTCCACCACAAGCCTCGTTCCATCTGCGGTGACACTAAGCCCTTCCATATGGAACCCAGCCAAATTGGTGATTTTTCGTGGCTCGCTGTTGAGCTTTCTTCCCTTTGCATCCACCTCCACGGCCCACAGGTTAAAGTCCCGTAGGTTGGGCGGCGACTCACGGACCGCATAGATGATGCGTCCGTTTCTCAGCCACAAGAAATCCTGCGGAAATGTGTGATCGATGGAAACACCTGCATAGTGCAGTTGGGAGACGATAACCGACGCAGATCCTCCCTTCAGATCGCAAGTCTCGATGCTGTAGTCCACCAAACTCCCGTTGCCCAAATGGAACTTCTGGTAGGCGATGCGCGTTCCATCCGGTGACCATCGGACGGAACCGAAATACGTCAGGTTGTCGCCAGTCACTATTCTTCTCGCGTTCTCTCCATCAAACGCCATCATCCAAATCTCGCTGTTGCGCATCAGGCGTCTGTTGATGGCGTTTTCTTCCCCGCTCATCTGGCTGTTAGCAACGAAAGCGATGAGCGACCCGTCCGGCGAGACCGACTGCACGAACGCGTTATCTCGAAGCACGTTAGCCGAGCCGCCAATGACGGACACGCTCCAACCCGTGGCGCCTTGGGCCGTGATCGAAGTGGCCAGAATACGCGTCCCGTCTGGCGACCACGCTGCCGGGAACCACTCCTCACCGCGGTTCAATGCTCGAGGCCTTGGCAGCAAATGCGATTCTCCACTCCGGATGATGCGGACTTGAATTCCAGCCTGGTCACCGTAGGCGAGGTATTGGCCATCTGGAGAAATCACAGCATGCAAAATCGGGTTTTCGCCTGTATTGGTAGTAAGTTGCTGTACTCGCAGCTCGATTGGCCTGGCCGATCTCTCCATCGCCCACCAGATCGCAAGGCTGGCAATCAGCAGACCGCACGCCGTCCCTCCCGCCGCGATCGCGATTGCCCGCGATCCGCGTTTCGCAACCGACACGGGGTATTCGGAAGGGGCTCGGCTTACCTCGGGTACGGGAAGCTCTGGACCGTTCTCCCCCCAAACCGAACCGATGAAGCGGTAACCCCGGCCCGGCACGGTTTGGATATACCGTGGGTTTTCGGCTGAATCACGTAGCGCCCGCCGCACCTTGTTCACGGCCGAGTTCAGCCCGCGCTCGAAATCGACAAACGTTCCGTCGTTCCAAAGTTCGCGATGCAGTTGCTCCCGCGTCACCACCTCGCCCCGCGCTACAATCAGCAAAGCTAGCAACCGGAATGCCTGCGGTGGCAGCTGAACGCGAATTCCGTTTCTGGTCAGTTCCCCGCCAGCCGCCGTCAGCTCAAACGGTCCGAACCTGACGCGGGACGACGGCGGTGGTGGCGCAGCGGCCATTGGAATGCAATCCCTCCCGAACGAGATTATAGAACACCCCACAAGCCGAAAGTTCTCGTCTCAGGCCTGGCCATATCGACGCATAAATCCGGCATTCCCAGCGTGTTACGCGGTGATGCTAAAGAAAGATCAAAATCACATCGCAGCCATAGACTCCCGCACCGTTTCCAGCTACCATCGGCGGCATGAGTTGGAGGTTTTCGCAGATTGTCACAGTCGGCCTGTTGAGTTCGCTCCTGCTTTCGGGCGCATCGTTCTCGCTCGTCGGGAGCCTTAATCCCTCCGATCCTAACGATGTTTTGCTGGTCGGCGTCACGCTCTCGAAAACAACCGATTTATCCCTCCAAAGCTATGGCTACGGTGGCACTTCGGCCGCTCCCGGCGGCGTGAATGCCGCCGGTCACGTCATTCCAGCCGGCGGTTTCGATCCCTACCTGTCGATCTTTCTCGGCGAAGGGGCGGCCGCCACCTTCCTCACCTCTAACGATGACGGCCCATGTCCCCCCGCCGCTTTCGCTCCGGCCTGTCGCGATCCTGGCATAACCATCTCCAGCTTGGCCGCCGGTTCCTACACGCTCGCCTTAAGCGTGTTCGACAATTTCTCGTTCGCCGAAAACTTCGGCACCGGCACGCTGGGCGACGGCTTTATCGGCTTAGGCGATTACTATAACGCCGATAGCGCTTCGGAGCGGTCCCCTAATTACGCCCTCGATATAACCGGCAAAGGCATCAAAATCGACTCGGTCAGTCAAAGCGACCCGGCACTGCCAGAGCCCGCAACCCCGCTATTGGCCGCAGTGGCAACGCTGTTCTTATTCGCACGCAGAACCAGAATTCATTTTCAAAGGAGATCCTCGTGAATCGTTCGAAAACTTATATTGCAATCGCAGCCGCTTTTGCTGCGCTGGCGGCATTGGCACACTTCACCGCGAAACCCCTTTTGGCCCAGGTAAAGGCTGCGTTGATCCAGAATGTAGACGAACCTGGTCGAAACCCATTTAGCGAAGAATTCGACTTAAGTCCGACCTTGCCTGGTTGTACATTGGATTATTGTGACTTGCCGGGAACCCTCGTCGTGCCCGCAGGGAAGCGTCTGGTGATCACGAATATCACTGGACAGGCGGTTACTTCTAACGGGCTAGGCGCGAACGTTGAACTCATCACCCGTCCGAGCGGCGCGACCTTGTGGCTTCCGGCCACAATTGCGTTCCAGGGAGGAAGCACTTACGTCATTAACCTCAATCTTCAACTTCAGTCCTACTATGAGGCTGGCCAGAAAATCGAGCTTTTCCTATCCACCAGTGGAACGTTTGTTGACGTAGGCACCAGCGTCACGGTTTCAGGCTACTACGTGAACCTTTAGCCCTTTAGGGATAAACGATTGCCGTATTTCGAGTCCGATTCAATTCAACAACACACAGAGACCCAGGCACCGGCTGCTCGGACGCTCTATTCGAGAATTGGTTCAACCCGACCATTCCATACGGCCTGCGGAACTTGTGCGATGAATCGTCGTGGCGGCTATTCACCCGATTTGCGCCCGCCCTCGCAATCAGGTATCCTTGAAGTAGGTAAATCTACACAGTTCAGGTACAAATCAGGTAAATGGCAAATACAGTCTCCTCGTTGAAGCGCGTCCGCGTCGCAGAACGCCGCACCGCTATCAACCGTCTCCGCAAGACCCGGCTCCGACACCAGATCCGCACTATGCGCCGTCTGTTGGAAAAGAAAGACGCCCCCGGTGCAACCCAAGTCATTCCCGCCACGTTTTCACTCGTTGATCGCGCGGCCAAATGGGGCATTATCAAGAAAAACACCGCAGCCCGCTACAAGAGCCGCCTAACGCTGCGCTTGCGCGCTATCAGCACGGCCAAGTAAGTTCCGCGACCCGGGCCGCAAAAGGGCGCGGATGTCCCGAAAGCTGTTAGACTGACATTCATGCGTTCTCTTCGGCTTACCAGAGCACTCGTGTGTTCGCTGTCTCTTGTCGCTGTTTCCGCTAAGGATCCCGTGCGCGCACAGCACGGCATGGTGGTCGCCCAGGAACCGTTCGCCTCGGACGTTGGCTTGCAGATTCTCAAGAACGGCGGCAATGCTGTCGACGCCGCCGTCGCCGTAGGCTTTGCCTTGGCCGTCACTCATTCCTCAGCCGGCAATATTGGCGGCGGCGGCTTCATGCTCATCCGCTTGGCTAACGGCAAGACCACCTTCCTCGATTTCCGCGAATCCGCCCCGCAAAAAGCCAGCCGGAACATGTATCTCGACGCAAAAGGCGATCCCACTAAAGAGAGCATCTTCGGTTGGCGATCCTCCGGCGTGCCTGGCTCCGTCGCAGGCTTCGCCCTCGCTCACAAGAAATTCGGCAGCCAAAAATGGCAGCAACTGGTCGAACCGGCCGTCAAGCTTGCGGCCGAAGGCTACGTCGTCAGTCCCACCTTGGCTCACGCGCTCGCTGGCGAAAACACCTCACTTACCACCGATCCCGAATCCAAGCGCATCTTCCTGCGCGATGGCAACCCTTATAAGGCGGGCGAAACCTTCAAGCAGCCCGAACTCGCCGAAACTCTGCAACGCATCGCTCAACTCGGCGCCAAAGGTTTTTACGAAGGCCCTACCGCCAAGCAACTTGCCGCTGAAATGCAAGCGCACGGCGGCCTGATCACCGAAGCCGATCTCAAAGCTTATAAAGTGATGGAACGCGTTCCCCTCGAAGGCGATTACAAAGACTTTCACATCATCACCTCTCCTCCTCCCAGCGCCGGCGGCGTCGGTCTTTTGCAAATGTTGGGCATGCTCAACGGTACCGGCTACGAAACCGATGGCGCCGATTCCGCCAAAGCCGTCCACTATGAAGCCGAAGCCATGCGCCGCTTCTACGCCGACCGCAGCGAATATCTTGGCGACCCCGCGTTCTACAACGTGCCTGTGAAAGCGCTCCTCGATAACGCCTACGTCGAATGGCGGCGGAAGACCATCGATCCAAATCACGCCACGCCCAGCGATATGATCGCGCCCGGTCTCCCCAGAGCGCAGGCTGCCCACGTCTCGCAATTTGAAAATAGCGAAACCACGCATTACAACGTGGTTGACGATAAAGGCAACGCCGTGGCTGTCACGTATACGCTGAACAATTCCTACGGCAACGGCATCACTGTTCCGAAGCTCGGCTTTCTTTTGAATGATGAGATGGACGATTTCGCCGCCAAGCCCGGCGTACCCAATATGTTCGGAGTCATCGGGGGCGATGCCAACGCCATCGAGCCCGGCAAGCGCCCGCTCTCTTCCATGACGCCCACCATTATCACCAGGGGCGGTAAACTCTTTATGTTGGCCGGCGCGCCCGGCGGTTCACGCATCACCACTGGTGTTATGCAAGTAATTCTCGACGTCCTCGACTTTCACTTGAACCCGCAGGATGCCGTGGATCTGCCGAGATTCCACGAGCAATGGAAGCCCGATGTGCTGTACTTACAGAACGGTTTCCCGCCGCAGGCTGCGGAGCAATTGCGCGCCATGGGTTATGAGATCAAACCAGTAGGCGGCGTGGCAAGGGTAGAGGCTATTGTTGTTAACAACGGCGCTCTTGAAGGCGGCACCGAATCGCGCCTGGATGGAAAGGTCGCTGGCTATTGAAGCACCGTCGCGGTTGGCGAAAAAAGGAAGACACTCCGGGCTCCCGGATGCCTATGCCTTCCAAACCGGCGTTGCAGGCGTGTCCCTTTTTCTTCGCTGTCCCCATTAGAAACTAACACCAAATGCAGAAGCTGCTTTCAACACATCTCTTCATCGGCCAGCGCCTTACCACGGCCGGGCTCGAACGCATCCGCAACGCCGGCTTCGATGGCATCGAAATTTACTGCGCCCGCCAGCACGTCGATTACCATGACTCCGCCCAGATTGCCGAACTCGGCCATTGGTTTCGCGATTCAACACTCAGGCTCCATTCGATACACTCGCCCATCCACAACGACGACGTGTGGGGACGCAGCGGACCGCACGCTGTCCTCGATATCACTGAAAGCCAGAAGGCGAAACGCATCGCCATTGTCGACGAAATCAAGCGCGCCCTTGAAATCGCGGAAAGTGTACCGTTTCGATATCTGATTCAGCACTTGGGCGTGGTCGGCCAGGATTTCGACGAACGCCGCTTCGATTCCGCTTTCTCCTCGCTTGATGAAATCCGCGTTTTTGCCGGCCAGCGCGGCGTCGAAGTATTGCTGGAAAATATTCCGAACGCAATGTCGTCCGCCGAAAAGCTGAATGAGTTTCTCACCGCCACGCACCTCAACTTGAATTACTGTTTCGATATCGGTCACGCGCACATGATGAAAGGCGTCGCCGCCGAATTCGAGCTCATGAAAGAGCGCATTCGTTCCACGCACATCCACGATAACGACGGAGAGACCGATTCGCACCTCTTTCCCGGCCAGGGGACCATCGATTGGAAGCACGCCATGGGCTTGCTGCGTTCGCGCGCGGATCAATATCCTCTCCTCCTCGAACTGAAGCCCGTCGCAGCCGTCGAGCATCCGGCCGAAGACGCCAAACGCACCGCCGACGATTTAGATAAATTTGAAAGCTATTATGAGCAGCAGTGAGGCGAAGATCGTCAAAATCGCCGATGCTCACGCCCACCTTGGCGAGCGCATAACCATTCAAGGCTGGCTCTACAATCTCCGCAAGTCCGGCAAAATCGTCTTCCCCGTCGTCCGCGACGGCAGCGGTATGATGCAGTGCGTTGCCCTCAAGACAAACGTAGCGGAACCCGTATTCGAAGCGCTCAAAGGCCTCACCCAGGAGAGCTCACTCACTATCACTGGTACCATTCGCGCCGAAGGCCGGGCGCAAGGCGGTTTTGAACTCGACGTGGAAGACGCCCAGATCGTTCAGCGTGTGCCCGAAGAACATCCGTATCCCATCACGCCCAAAGATCACGGCGTCGATTTCCTGATGGATCACCGCCATCTGTGGCTCCGCAGCCGCCGCCAGCACGCCGCCATCCGCGTCCGTCATGAAGTAATCAAAGGCATCCGCGATTACTTTGATTCGCACGGCTTCACGCTCGTCGATACCCCCATCTTTACCCCGGCTGCTTGCGAAGGCACCAGCACTTTATTCGAAGTCGACTACTTCGAAGACGAGAAAGTCTATCTGACTCAATCCGGCCAGCTTTACAACGAAGCGAACGCCAGCGCCTTCGGCAAGGTCTATTGCTTTGGGCCCACCTTTCGCGCCGAGAAATCGAAAACACGCCGTCACCTCACTGAGTTCTGGATGGTCGAGCCTGAAATGGCTTATGCCGATCTCGAAGACGTGAAGCGCGTTGCCGAAGATCTTGTTGTCTGGCTTGTTGGCCGCGTGCTCGAGAACCGGCAAGAAGAGTTGAAAGTTCTGGAACGCGATATCGGCAAGCTCGAACGTATCAAAGCGCCCTTCCCGCGCATGAGTTACGACGACGCCGTGAAAATTCTTGCCGCCAAAGGCAGCGAAATAAAATGGGGCGGCGATTTCGGCAACACCGATGAAACTCTTCTCACCGAGGGAAGCGATCAGCCCATCTTGGTCGACCGTTACCCGAGCGAAATCAAAGCCTTCTATTTTCAGCCCGACGAACAGCGCCCCGAACTCGCACTTGGCGTGGATGTGATCGCGCCCGAAGGCTACGGCGAAATCATCGGCGGCGGCCAGCGCATTCACGATCTGGCCCTTTTGGAAAAGCGTCTCGACGAGCACAAACTTCCGCGCGAAGCCTTTGAGTGGTATCTTGATGTCCGCCGCTTCGGATCGGTTCCGCACGGCGGATTCGGTATGGGAGTCGAACGTTTTGTGGCCTGGATGTGCGGCGTGGAGCACCTGCGTGAAACCATCCCGTATCCGCGGATGTTGTACCGCACGCGTCCATAGCAACTCCGAGTGACTTCATGACGCGTTCCTCACAAATCGCCATTTTGGGCGCGCCGCTCGACTTCGGCGCAGGCCGGCGCGGTGTCGACATGGGGCCTTCTGCCCTGCGCCTCGCTGGACTGAACGCCAAACTCCAATCCATCGGCTATCAGGTTCGCGATCTGGGCAATGTGCCTGTCGCGCAACAGGAGACGATCGACGAAGGCTCGCCCGTCGCCAAATATCTTTCGCCTATCGCTCAATGCTGCGCCGAACTCGCTACCACTGTGAGCGATGTTGTCGAAAAGAGTCAGTTTCCCCTCGTGCTTGGCGGTGACCATTCCGTCGCGGCCGGCACCATCGCCGGCGTCTCGAACGCCTTCCGCAAGCGCAACGAGAAAATCGGCGTCATTTGGATCGACGCCCACGCCGACATGAACACGCCTGAAATCAGCCCGAGCGGCAATGTGCATGGCATGCCGCTAGCAAGCTGCCTTGGCCGCGGTCCGCGCGAACTCACGGATATTTTCGGTTATGCTCCGAAAATGGCTGGCCGCAACACCGTACTCATCGGTCTGCGCGATGTGGACGAGCGTGAGCGCGCTGTTGTCCGTGAATTGGGAGTCGTCGCTTTCACCATGCGCGACATCGACGAACTCGGTCTTCGTAGAATCATGGAGCAAGCCATCGCCGCCGCATCCGACGGCACCGCCGGATTCCACCTCTCACTTGATATGGATGCCGTTGACCCTGACGAAGCGCCCGGTGTCGGCACGCCCGTGCGCGGCGGAATGAGTTATCGGGAAGCCCATCTCTCTATGGAAATGATTTGCGATTCCGGCCGCATGGTCTCGATGGAAATTGTGGAGGTAAATCCTGTCCTGGACTCGGCGAACCGCACCGCATTGCTCGGCGTGGAACTCGTCATGTCGGCTATGGGGAAGAAGATTCTGTGAGCTTCATTAACGGGCTTTTGAAGTTTTATGCGTACATATTTCACTTCGCGCTTAGTACGTTTTTCATCGGTATCGCGGTTCTTGCCAGCACCGGCCATCAAGCCTTGCATCTGGAAATGCTGCCGTTTAACCAGGAAAACCTCATCTCGCGCGTAAGCACGTTGAGCCTGGCCGGCTTCATCTGCATCTTCCTCGCACTCGTCCGGATCTTTGAGTTTGTCTTTCCGTTATGGAGCTTAAGCGTCATAGTCCTTCTGGTCTGGGGATTTTTCTTCACTACGTATACATTCAAAGGACTCGCCGGACTCGAGTGGGCGCTGCTCCTAATTGTAGCCGCCATCTTTGCGCTCTACGGCTCGATTATGGTCCTTATGCCAAAACGCCGCGACCGCTGGTAACCTCAGGTGCAACCTTACGTTCGCGGTAACATTTCGATAAGACCTGCCACATGAAGAAACAACATGCGTGGCTGGCGTTTTGGGAGCATCTCAAGACGCCCGCGGGTGGCGAGATTCGCCGCCACGGCCTAGTCGGCGGAACAGTTGCCGCTCTACTCTTATTTTTTGAAACTTTTCATCCCCATCCAGTGGAGACTGCGGAGAGTTTCTTGCTGCTGGCCCTCCTCTTGGTGGTGGTGTTTGTTGTGGGATTCGGCGTGATCATTTCCGTCGAGTATTTCATTCAACGCAGGAATCCGATCCGGCTTGATGAAGCCGGGGTTGTCGACGGTGTCTGGGTCTATGGCTTTCGCGATGTCAACGGCGAAGACCGGCGATTCAATAAAGGATCGGTGGTCCGGATTACGAGTTCAGGTCTGGGTTTCAAGGTGGAAGGTCACGCGTACCGGTTGCCAGACTTGGAAGACGCCAAGATGCTGGAACGCAACGGGCGGCTAGGGTTCTTCAAAGGGGACGGATTGTCCAGAGGCAATACCGTCCATTTTCATTACGAGAGTCGTGAAGACGATCAAGAGGGTTCCGGTGTGGGTAGCTACATCTTCGCGAAAGGTTTTGCCCACGAATCGGAGCAACTTCTCACGGGAGAGTTTACAGGGGGCCGCGAAGTGCGGGGCCATAAGGTCTCAGAAAGTGTTGCGGAGGAGTTTGATGGGCCGAAGGAGCGGGAGGCGCTGGTCGCATGTCTCCGGGAGCTGAACAGCATGCCGGACGAAGTCAAGATTGGTTTCCCACGAGCCGGAGTTGTCGACGGCTGGTGGGTTAACGCGGTCTATGAAGAGCGTGGATTAGGCTGGGAACCAGTGAAAGGCTCAATCATGAAATTCGAAACGGTGAAAGCGTCCGGACGCTTCACGGTAGTGGGAGATACCTACGAGGCGGAGGAGCTAGGGAACGCTCGCGATGCCGCGGACGTGCAGCCAAATTACTATTTTGACGGGCATGGGAGGCGCATGGAGGAAGGGAGCGCCGAAGGGTTCTATTACGAGTACTATGGGAGAGAAGGAGAGCCGGCGCGTGGCGTCGGATATTACCAGTTCCATAGAAGCGTGGAAGAATTGCCCACCTTCGAGGGCTCCTTTTTATGTACGCCGCCTGGCGAACCGCACTGTATCGTTTACGGCGTCAAAATTGCGGATGATTTAGACCTGCAGGAAAGGCGGCGCAAACTATATGAACATCTCAACACTTGTCAAGTCAACATTCCGTCAGCCATCGTAGCGGCAAACAGGCTGCAAATCTTGCCCGAGCAGGCAAGCTCGACGGCTAGCGGTTGAGCATATCTCACGCTTGCCGTTCGGTAACCAGATCGACAATGTCTCGCAGCGCTCGCTGGGCGGGGCCGTCGGGAAAACTTGCGATCAATGAGTGGGCTTTATCAGTGAAGGCGCGGGCACGTTCGTAAGCGCGATGAATTGATTTGTGAGATTCCAACATCTTAAGCACTTGCATGAACGGAACGTTCTCATAGCTGCCGTCAGTCAGAATGGTCTCCACCGTTTGGCGTTCGACGGGTGAAGCTTTTTCGAGTGTGTAGATCATGGGCAGAGTGACCTTGCCCTCGCGAAGATCGTTGCCGGAGGGTTTGCCGAGGATCTTTTCTGTCGATGTGAAGTCTAGAATGTCGTCGACCAATTGGAAGGCCATGCCGAGGTTCCAGGCAAAATCGGCCAACTGATTTTCGTTTGCTTCGCTGGCTCCCGCCGCGATCGCACCAAGCCGCGCACACGCGGAAAACAAACTAGCGGTTTTGCGGTCGACTAGTTCCATATAGTCGGCCTCGGTGATGTCGATCTTTTGCAGACGCTCCAGTTGAAGGAGTTCGCCTTCCACCATCATTTGCGTGAGAGAGATCAACACATCGAGCAGGTGGAAGTTGCGTTCGCGCAAGGCAACCTGGAAGGCTTGCATGTAGAGCCAGTCGCCGGCGAGGACTGCCATGTGATTGCCCCAGATGACATTGGTGGATGGGCGTCCGCGCCGCTTGCTGGCCAAGTCGATAACGTCGTCATGAACGAGAGTCGCGGTGTGAATCATCTCGACCACCGCAGCTAAGCGGCGGGCGCAGGGGTTGGGTGGGGCAAAGAGGCGCGTGCAGAGCAGCAACAAGGCCGGACGCAGCCGCTTGCCACCGCCGGCTTGCAGATATTGGTTGATGGTGGTGATGGCTTCGACGGAGGCTACCGATTCGACACTAATTTCCCGCTCGACTTCTTGCAAATCTGCCTGCACTAATTCGAAGGCATCGTGGGCTGAAATATTTTGCCGAATCTTAGAGAACATAGCGTTAGCCGATAGAACACCCAGTGTAGCTGGTGAGAGCAAATAGCCTTTCAAAATTGGCGGTAGTGGCGGCTGCCAGCTTTTCGAGATCCTGTTCAAGGGCTTGGGCAAGAGCGCGGGCTGTGTGCAATACAAATGCAGGTTCATTGCGTTTGCCGCGATGCGGTACGGGCGCTAAATAAGGTGAGTCGGTTTCAAGCAGCAGACGATCGGGGGGAACGAGGCGCGCAGCTTCGCGAACCTCGGCGGCTTTTGGATAGGTGGTAACACCACCGAAAGCGAGGTAGAAACCCATATCGAGACATTCGCGGGCTTGCGCGGGATCGCCGGTGAAACAGTGCATGATGCCCGGGGTTCCCTTGGACGCCCAGTGAGCACGAAGAACCGCAAGCGTGTCAGCCCAAGCGTCGCGCGTGTGAATGACTACGGGCATGCGTGCTGCGGCAGCAATCTCGAGTTGCTGAATGAACACCGGCATCTGCACTTCTTTCGGCACACCCCAGTGATAATCCAAACCAATCTCGCCGATCGCTTTGACCTTTGGATGCTTCAACAGACCTTCCAGATCCTCGAAAGTGCGGTCTTTGAGTTTGAGCGCATCGTTAGGATGCACGCCCACCGTCGCGTAGACAAAATCATGCTCCTCGGCTTGGCGAATGGCAACGGCAAGATCGGGCGGACCATCGCCCGTGCCGATAGACAGAACATATTTCAGGCCGGCTTCACGCGCACGCTGAATGACGGCCGCACGATCGGCGTTGAACTGCGCATCGTCGAGATGGCAGTGGGAGTCGACGAATTGCACTTACTTTAGCCTTGCGCCGACGGGCACACTTTCTAAGAAAGATGCGAGTACAGGTGTGCCGCCGTCGAGGCTGGCCGCGACGATCATGCCTTGGGATGTGAGGCCGCGCAACTTGCGCGGTTCGAGATTGGCCACGATTACCACTTTGCGGCCGATGAGTTGTTCGGGCTGATAGGCGAGTGCGATACCCGCGACGATGGTGCGCGGTTCGGCCTCACCGATGTCGACTTTGAGATGGAGGAGCTTGTCGGCGCCTTTTACTTTTTCGGCCGATTTGACTTCGCCGACACGGAGGTCGACTTTGCTGAAATCGTCAATGGTGATTATGGGCGCGAGTGGTGCAGTGGGTACGGAGGGTTCGGGTTTCGGTGCGTGGCCGAGCAAGGCAGCTTGGCGGGCCTTCTCGACTTCTTCGAGGTCCTGCATTTTTTGTACAGTGGCTTGCGTGTCGAGGCGCGGGAAGACGCCGGCGATCTCACCGATTTTTGCGGGCAGCTTTGCGCCGTTCCATTGGAACTCTTCAATGGAATGTGTGGCCACTTGATCTGAGTAGCCCAGTTGCTCCCAAATACGCTGGGCCGAATGCGGCAAAACTGGGGACACAAGACCGCTGATGATGCGCAGGCTTTCGAGGGAGGTAAAGAGGATGCGGTCGAGATTTTGCTGCGCTTCCAGGCTTTGGTCTTTCGCCAACTTCCATGGTGCAACTTGAACGATGAGCTTATCGATTTTGGTGATGAGTGTCCAGACGCGTTCGAGCGCTTTCGAAAAATCGAAGGCTTCGTAATGTGCGACCACTTCTTTGTAGGTGGCGCTGATTTCGGCGGATAGTTCGTTATCCGCGAAGCTTGGTGGAGTGGCGCCTTCGCGATACTGCTGAAGCATGCTCAGTGAACGGCTGGCGAGATTGCCGAGACCGTTGGCGAGATCGGAATTGTAGCGGCCAACCAGCGCGTCGAAGCTGAAGCTGCCGTCTTGGCCGAAGACAATTTCGCGTAGGAGGAAATAGCGGAGGGCATCAACTCCCATGGTGTCGGCAATAGGAGCCGGTCGAACGATATTGCCGCGAGACTTGCTCATCTTGTCGTTTTCAAAGAGCAGCCAGCCGTGGGCGAAAACGTGTTTAGGCAACTCCCACCCGGCGGCCATAAGGAACGCCGGCCAGAAGACAGTGTGGAAACGTAGAATCTCTTTGCCGATTAAGTGGAGGTCTGCGGGCCAGCGGTTTTCGCCATCGACAGCACTGACGTAGGTGGTGAGTGCGTCAAACCAAACGTAGAAGACGTGGGCGGGATCGGACTCTACCGGAATGCCCCACTTGATGCTGGTGCGAGTGATGGAAAGATCGGTGAGACCTTGTTTGACGAAGGCCAGGATTTCGTTGCGGCGGATCTCGGGCAGCATGAAATCGGGGTGCTTTTCGTAGAACTCCAAGAGGCGATCGGTAAAGGCCGAGAGCTTGAAGAAGTAGTTTTCTTCGGTGAGTTCTTCGTAGGGCTTGCCGGTTTCGGGATCGATGTCGCCGGGTTTAGCATCGTTGACAAAAGCTTCACTCACAACTGCGTAGAGTCCGGTGTATGTGCCTTTGTAAATATAGCCGTTCTTCTTGCAAGCTTCAAACAACTCGTTGACGATTTTGCCGTGATTCTTGTTGGTGGTGCGCTGGAAGCGGTCCATTTGCAGGTCGAGCTTCTGCCAAGTTTCGCGGAACTCGGCCGAAATGAGATCGACAAACTCCTCGGGAGATTTGCCCTGCGCGTGGGCGGCGCGTTCTACTTTGGTGCCGTGCTCATCTGTGCCAGTGGTGAGCACTACGTCATAACCCTGCATACGCTTGAAACGCGCGATGGTTTCCGCCGCGATAGAGGTGTACGCATGCCCAATGTGGGGCGCCGCATTGACGTAATAGATGGGAGTTGTGAGGTAGTACTTGCCTTTACTCATGTGATTTCCATTGGCGCGCGAAGATCTGGTTCGCTTCGCCGATGACTGTGCGCAGCGGCACGCCTTTTGCGGCGGCCGCCTGACGACAGTCGTCATATTCGGGAGAAAAACTCCCGTTCTCGTTGTACTTGATGCGCACTTTGCCGAAGGAGGTTTCGACTTCGGCGATTTGACGGGCAAGCACACGGCGTTCGGCTTGGGAGATACGCAGGCCGAGTGTACTGGTTTCGGCGAAAAGAACGGCCGCGAGTGACTCAGTCAGTTCGGGAGTGGCGATTACGGAGATCATAGTGGCCGGGCGGTTCTTTTTCATGTAGACGGGAGTGAGTGTGACGTCGAGCGCGCCGGCTGCTAGGAGGCGTTCCATGGCATAGGCGAGGACTTGCGGCGTGGAATCGTCAATGTTCGCTTCGATGATGGAGACGGAGGTTGCTTCGACGGCGTGCGAGCGATGGCCGATGAGGACACGCAGAACGTTGGCTTGGCCGGGAAAATCTTTGTCGCCCGCACCGAAGCCTTGCGCTTTGACTTGAATAGCGGGAAACGCGCCGAACGAGAGAGCGAGAGTGGTGAGGAGGGCGGCTCCGGTGGGAGTGGTTAATTCCGTTTGCGGCCCGGCACTGTAGATCGGGCGGCCGTTCAGGAGCAGCGCGGTGGCAGGCGCGGGAACAGGGAGCGTGCCGTGCTCGGTTTCGACAGTGCCGCCGCCGACATTGATGCGCGAACAATGGACTTCGGAAATGTTTAGAGACTCGAGCGCGACGCAGGCGCCCACGATGTCGCAAATGGAATCGACAGCGCCAACTTCGTGGAAGTGGACCTTTTCCATGGGCACATCATGCACTTTGGCTTCGGCTTCGGCGAGCCGCTGAAAGACCGCCAGGGCGTTGGTTTTGGCTTTGGCGGGCAGTTCGCCGGCCTGGATGATTTTTTCGATGTGCGGAAGGTGGCGGTGCTTTTTTTGCTCGGTGAAATCAACGCAGAACTTGGAGGCGGCGATACCCTTTCGCTTGGTTTTGAAGAGGCGAAAGGTGGCGTCGAGTTGAAGGCTTTTGAGGGCGGATTCGAGCGTGGGCCAATCGGCGCCGGCGTCGAGAAGGGCGCCGACGGTCATGTCACCGCTGATACCGGAGAAAACGTCGAAGTAGCAGAGGGTCATGGAAGTACTAGTGTAGCGAGGGGTGGGGCGGCAGGATGGCGACGGGCCTTCGAAGCCAGGCGGAAGAGGGTGTCGAGTGGAGCGGATTTTGCGGAACGAAGCCAAATTTGCGGACGCGAGTGTTGCGGGGAAGAGTAAAAGGCGAAGAAAAGACGTTTTTTGCGAAACGGATTTTTGGGTGGGCGAGTTGATTTTGAAAATTCAAAGTCAGCGATACCAAGCCAAATTTTGACGGCAAAAGGCGAAGAAAAAGCGTTTTTTGCGAAACGGATTTTGGGATTGCGCGGGCTGGATTTGAAAATTCGAAGCCAAGTTTGGATAATGTTGGCGCGACTGTCGAGGGTGAGGTTAGTACGAGGAGTGAGCATGGGAATTCTCATTTTCGGTCTGAGGTTGGCAGGAGGGTGTGCGGCCTAATTGGATTTCTGCGGGGAAGTTGTTGATTGTGTGGGAAATAGAGCGTCGCGAAAAACGTGACCCGGCAAACGGAGACCTCCCAGAGAGTAATTCTCTGAGGAGGGTGGATCTTTGGCGTTGCGCGAGCCCGTTCTAGCATATCCAGTCAGGTCACGCTTGTCATGATGTCTTTCAGCGCGCGCTTCGACGGTGAGGTATTGTGCCCGAGCAGGCGGTGGATCTGCCGCGAGACCGAATTTTTGTGGTGCGGGTGGAGACTGCCGGAAGTGTGGAACCGACGGGGGAGGATACCTCAGGATCGGCACTACAGTGGCTGGTGGATAATACCGTTGATGATGAACTGCCGAGCGACCTTTCCGCACAGCATGATCACTACCTCTACGGGACACCTAAACGGGGTGACTCTGCGTCCTAGATACTTCGCGGATACGGCATTCTGGATCGTGCTGTCACGCAGCCGCGACCAGTATCATCGGGAGGCGCTGGTGTGGCAAGACTATTTAACGAGGTCCGACGCCGCCATCGTTACTACCGAAGCGGTTTGCCGGGAGTAGCTGAATGCTATGTCGGGTGCCGCTACACGTGCTGGCGGGGGTCCGCGCACCACACTGGTGCACACTTGGTATTCTGAAATTTGGCGACGAAGAGTAAGAAAACGAGGGCAAGATCGGTCCGGCAAAGTGTCACAATGCCCGCGAGGCTGGCGGCGGACGTGCGACGCGTGGCCAAGGAGCGGCGCGTTACGATGAGTCGGGCTTTGGTCGATTTGGCAGAACGCGGAGTTCGTGCGGAGGCGGAGGCGAAGCAGCAGTTGAAGGCCGCCTACCGGAACTTCGTGGAACAAGCGGAACCGGATGGGAAAAACGAGGCCGGGCGGGATCTGATTCGGGCAATCTTCGGAAAGGACTCTATTGCCGAAGATTCAGTTTTCTGATCTTCCGCGGGGAGTTTGGCATCACTTGCTGCAAAGAGTTGATGAATGGCGGATTTCAGTTAGTGATCTTCTGGCACTTCAAGATTGGGTGCGTACCGGCCCGGTGGCTCCGGAGGGCGATTGGTACAAAGACTTTGGCTCGTTTTGTCTTCTGTGGATCCGGGAGGTTTCCGAAAACGGTGCTTGAAAAAGGGATGAAGCCGTTTGGAGATCCGATCAAGTAGGTGAACCGCCGAACTCGTCACGCGTCAGTACACTACCGGTCAGCCGGTGGTTTAAGACGCTGGAATTAATTGAGTCGGAATTAATTGCGTCTGACCCCTTTTCCCCTGGGATTTGTATTTTTGCGGGGGGCGCTAACGTTGAAGCCGGCTGTTTCGTCTCACCCGAAGTAGGAGCCACACATGAAGTACCTTCCAGCCGCTTTCGTGTTAAGCGCCTTTGTCGCCGCTTTGCCTTTGTATGGGTCAAGAGTTCAAAGTCGGTTCTTCGATAGCCGACTTTTCTGTCACACAATTGGATGGGTCTCCGACGCAGTTCTCGAAACTGAAGGGGAATGTGACATTGGTTATGTTCATCTCCTTGCAGTGTCCCGTTTCGAACGCTTATGACGATCGAATGAACGTTCATAGCTATTAACGCGAACCGCACGGAACCAGCCGCCGCGGTGCAGGAACACGCGCGCGGGCATAATTTCCAATTCGCAGTTTACAAAGACGACAACAACGTGGTTGCCGACAGATTTGGCGCGACGGTGACGCCGGAGACGTACGTGGTCGATTCGGCGGGAGTGGTTCGGTATCACGGATCGATAGACGACTCGCAGATATTGAGCGCGTCACCACGAACCGCCTGCGTCTGGCGTTGGACGCCGTTATCGCCGGAAAGGAGCCTGCGCAGACGGAAACGAAGGCCTTCGGGTGCGCTATCAAGCGGGTAACGAAAGGCATATGAAGCGGCGAAGCTGGATGATCGGGCTGGCGGCGTTGCTATGGCCCCAGCGAAGAGTCACAGCCGAAGAGGCTTTAACACAACTGGATGAACTACCATTCCGGCGCATGGTTGCGGGGCATCGAGGAAGAATCCTGGTGGTGGACTTTTGGGCCACCTGGTGCTCATCGTGCCGTGAAGAAATGCCGAAACTGATAGCTTTGTTCCGGCTGGAGAAACACAAAGACGTCGACCTAGTGACAGTGTCCTGTGACGAACCGGAGCAGGAGGCGGGGGCGGTTCAGTTTGTGAATAAACAAGGCGCGCGGGCGCCGCACTATGTAAGCGCCAAAAGCGATGAGGCGTTTATTAATGCGATAAACCCGAAATGGAGTGGCGCGTTACCCGCGTTATTTGTGTTCGACCGCAAAGGGAAACAGGTGCAATCATTCGTCGGCGAGACTGATGAAAAGCTGATCGAGGACCCAGTGAATCGGCTATGATCACTTAGTGATCAAAATGAGTAAAGTGTTGCTTGGGCTTTTGCTGGCGGTTTCCGCAGCGCCTCTGTTTGGGCAGGGTTCTCCACCGCACGGAGGTGCAGACCAGCCTTACGCGATGGAGTTCTATTACAAGACTCAGTGGGGACATCAGCAGGAGTTCCTGCAGCTGTTCTTGAAAAATCACTATCCTTTACTCAAAAAGCTCACCGAGACAGGGAGAGTGCTGAGTGTCAAGATTGAGACGCCGGCGAACCATTTGCCTGAGGATGCGCGGTGGGACTACCGAGTAACGATTCGATTTAAGAATGCGACGGTGGGCACGACGGCTAACCCGGCGGAAGAGTCGATGATTAAGGAGTTGTGGCCGGATCAGGAGACTTACAAACGCGAGGAACAACGCCGATTCGAGATTCTGCTGGCGCATTGGGATGTTCCGGTGACGGATATTACGCCGGCTGATAAATAATCTACAACGCTTTGAAAGCCAGGTTGGCGTCGGTGAGGGCCTGCTCGACGTTCGCTGCGAGCGCAGTGAGGTGACCCATTTTGCGCCCAGGGCGAGGCGCGAGTTTGCCGTAGAGGTGCAGTTTTACGTTGGGGATTGCGGTAGCGGCGACCCAATTGGGTTCGCCTTTGGTCCATTGATCGCCCAGCAGGTTGATCATGGCAGCGGGAGAAAGCTGTGCGGGAGAGCCGAGAGGCAGGCCACAGACGGCCCGCAACTGTTGCTCAAACTGGCTAGTGACGCTGGCGTCAAACGTAAAGTGGCCGGAATTGTGAGGACGCGGGGCGAGTTCGTTGATCAGCAGACGCCCGTCTTTTGTCACAAAAAACTCGACGCAGAGGACGCCTACTACGCCGAGCGTTTCGAGAACGGTGCGAGTGATGTCGAAAGCGGCGTGTGAGACGGAATTGGGAACGCGGGCGGGAGCGAGTGACACGCGCAAAATGCCGTCGCGATGCTGATTCTCAATGACGCCGTAATGAATGAATGAGCCGTCGGCTCCGCGCGCAGCGACGACAGAGATTTCGCGTTCGAAATCGACAAAGGCTTCGAGTACCGACTCACTTTGAGCGACTGTCTTCCAGGCTGCCGGGAAATCCGCAGTGCCGGCGATGCGGTGTTGACCTTTACCGTCGTAGCCGAAATCGGCAGTCTTGAGAATGGCGGGAAGGCCGATCTCCGAAGCTGCTTTCGCGAGATCGTCTAGGCTGGTGACTCGGCGAAATGGGGTGAGTGGGAGGCCGGCGTTGGCGAGGAATGTCTTTTCGCGGAGGCGATGTTGGGTGGTGTGCAGAATGTGTCCGGCGGGGCGAACCGGAGCGCAGCGTTCGGCCGCGGCCGCGGTGTTGGCGGGAACATTTTCAAACTCAAATGTAACTACTGAGACCGCGGAGGCGAATTTGGCGATGGCGTCGAGGTCTTCATAGGCCGCGTTGATTTCGAGATCGGCGACTTGGCCGGTGGGGGTGTCCTGATCAGGCGAGAGAGTGTGGACGCGATAGCCCATGCGGCGGGCGGCAATGGCAAACATGCGTCCCAGTTGCCCGCTGCCGAGAACACCTATGGCGCTGCCGGGCAGGATGGGCTTCAAAGGTTGCGGTCTCCGAGAACGGTTTCGGTTTGCTGTTTGCGATAGGCCTCAAGGCGGGTTCTGACGGCGGGATATTTAAGTCCTAGAATGGCGGCGGCGAGGAGCGCTGCGTTCGCCGCGCCGGGAGGTCCAATGGCGAGCGTACCTACCGGCACACCGGCGGGCATTTGCACGATGGAAAGCAGTGAGTCGATTCCGCTCAACATGCTGCTGCGAATGGGAACGCCTAAGACCGGCAGCGGCGTGTGCGCGGCCACCATGCCTGGGAGATGTGCCGCGCCACCCGCCGCGGCAATGATCACCTCCAAGCCGCGGGAGACGGCGGTTTTCGCGTAGTCGGCCATCCAATCGGGTGTGCGATGCGCGGAGACGATTGTACACTCGTGAGGGATGCCCAGAGCTTCTAGCATGTCACTCGTGCGGGAGATGGTCTCCCAATCTGACTTGCTGCCCATAATCACACCCACCAGAGGGTTGTCGGAGGAGGGCAAGGCGTGACTGCTGCTGCTCATATTGGTGTTTATCTGGAAGCCGGTTATTCTCCTTCAGAGACAAACCCTTTTTGTCCGTCGAAGGTGTAGAGATTCTCAATTTTGATGAAATCGAGATGCGCTTTCCCGGTGCGATCAAGCAGGCTTACGATTTGCGCGTGCGAAATGACGCCACCCTGGGTCTCACTCATAAAGCGGGCGCGCCAGTGGTCAGTGCAGAAGGTTTCTTCGAAACCGTTGGGATAGACCTTGGTGCCGCGATTGGAGAGGGCGAACATTTTGAGGCCGTCGCCATTGAAGGCTTCGAGTTTCTTGCCGAACTGGACCGGATTGCGATCTTTGGAATCAAAGAAGACGTCGACGCCCACCAACTCTTTGTTCTGGGGCACAACGGCTTTCAGCGCTTGATGAAGGGCCTTGTTGGGTTCGCGCGAATAGGCGACGGGCTTCAAGTGCTCGGGTTTCTTACCCATGCGGGCCACGACGGCTTCGGCGAATTCTTTGGTGCCGACTTTCTGCTTGCTGATGCCATCTTTATAAATGTCGTACGTGTGAATGCCATCCTCCAGAGTGCGCAGCCAGGCGTTATGAACAAGTTCGGCGACGTCGGGTTGTCCGATATGGACCAGCATGAGCACGCCACCGAGGAGCAGGCCTGAGGGATTCGCGAGATTCTGCCCAGCGCGGCGCGGGGCGGAGCCGTGAATGGCTTCGAACATAGCGCAACGGTCGCCAATGTTGGCAGAGCCGGCGAGACCGACGGAGCCAGCGATTTGCGCGGCGACGTCGGAGAGAATGTCGCCATAGAGGTTGGGCATGATGATGACGTCGAAGGCTTCCGGGGTGTCGGCCATTTTGGCTGCGCCGATGTCGACGATCCAGAATTCCTTTTGGAACTCGGGATACTCTGCGCCGATTTCATCGAAGACCTTGTGGAAGAGGCCATCGGTGAACTTCATGATATTGTCTTTGGCGAAGCAAGTGACTTTCTTGCGATTGTTTTGGCGGGCGTATTCGAAGCCATAGCGGACGATTTTTTCTGTGCCGGGGCGGGAGATGAGTTTGAGGCACTGGTAGACTTCGTCCGTTTGGCGGTGTTCGATACCTGCGTAGAGATCTTCTTCGTTTTCGCGAACGATCACTACGTCCATGCCGGGATGTTTGGTTTGAACGTAGGGATGATAGGAGACGCAGGGGCGGATGTTGGCATAGAGGCCGAGGGTTTTGCGGGTAGTGACGTTCAGAGACTTGAAGCCGCCGCCTTGGGGTGTGGTGATGGGGGCTTTGAAGAAGACTTTGGTGCGGCGGAGCGATTCCCAGGAACTGGGTTCGATACCGGCGTTAGTGCCGCGCAGGTAGACTTTTTCGCCGATTTCAATAGTCTCCTCCTGAATGCGCGCGCCAGCAGCCTTCATGATCTGGAGTGAGGCGGCCATGATTTCGGGGCCGATGCCGTCGCCATGCGCGACGGTAATGGGGACAAGATTCGATGCCATGTGTACAGTGCTATTAAATCAGACTGGGCAAACGGGAAACAGCTAAGGCGCACGATCGAACAGCCTATGGGCACTCCGTCGCATCTACGTATTGCAAGCCGAGTTGCTCGAGTTTCTGGCGCATACCGTAAATATCGAGGCCTAACTCTCCGGCTGCTAATCGCGTTCTGACCTTGGCTTCGCGTTCTTCTCGCTCCAGGGAAACCGCGATTACTCGCTCTATCTCGGCCCGTGGGACGACCACCACTCCATCGTCATCTCCCACAACGGCGTCACCTGGAATTACGGCCGTTCCCGCGCACACAACCGGCACGTTCACTGAGCCGAGAGTGGCCTTTACCGAGCCTTTTGCGGAAACTGTTTTCGACCATACGGGGAAATTCATGGCAGTGAGCTCAGCCACGTCGCGGCACCCGGAATCAATGACGGCGGCCACTCCTCCATGCGCCCGAAATGAGGTGGCGAGCAGTTCGCCCAACATAGCGTCAGTGTTGGCAGAACTGAGTGCCACCACAATCACGTCGCCTGGCTGGCACAGCTCCGCCGCCACGTGCATCATCAGATTATCGCCAGGATGAGCGAGTACGGTGAGCGCGCTACCCGCCGCTCTCGCGCCCGGAAAGATCGGCCTCATACAAGCAAGCAATCCCGTTCGATCTTGTGCTTCGTGAATGGTGGCGACGCTAAACTGCCTAAGGCGATTCAGCTGCTCCGCCGCCGGGCGTTTGATATTCCGCACCGCCAGACTTTTCATGTCTCCCATATTGCCACGCAAGGATGCACTAGCGTGTAACTCTCGCCTTGCGGGTTACAGCGGAGGTGAGCGCAATCTGTAGCGCATTTCTCACATAGCGCTCATCGGTCAGCGCGGCGGTGACTTCATCGGGGAATTTCACCAAAGCGCGAAAGCGGTCGGCGAGGAGGCGGAATATCTCGAGCTTCACATCGGGCGCGAGTTTGTCACGCCGCAAGAGTGCCTGGCAAGCCAGTTCAACCAACTCCGGCGTGATTTGTTGCCGCAGCCGGGCGGCCAAGTGGGGCACTGAGGTGAGCGAGTTGAACTTATCGTCGAGGTTCAGACGCAGCAGGTCGGGCAGCACCGGGCGCCGTTGCTGCACCACAATGGTATTGGCCACGATGTCGCCCAATCGCTGATGACGCTTGGTTAGAAGCACGGCCATTCCGCCGACAAGATAAGGCCCAGGCAGCGAATCCACGGCTCGCATTAAATTACGGACCGCGATCTGCGACGCTTGCAGTTTTAAGCCATTGGCGTCCATCACCTTGATTGAAAGGACGCGCTTGCCCAGCGTTTGCCCGTGCCACATCCACTCAAACACAATGCCGTAGCCGATGGTAATTACAAAGTACCCGAGCACCGACAGCGCGGCCATACTATCGGGACTCACCCAGCCAACGACGGGTGCAATTTTATCGAAGGCAGCGGTGATGGTTGAGATGGCTGCCAGGTCTATCAGCAACGCAAGAAAGCGCGCCACCGCGCCCGCCAGCGGCAGTGCGAAACGGACGCCTTCGGGCGTTTCAATCATCACCGCATTGGCTGTCACAGCTGTCAAGTTCTGCCCGCCCTCGTGAGAAAGAGAGTGAGCACGGTCAACTCCACCAAGCCAAAAGCGATCTTCCAGCTATAAGGTAAGACCGGGTAATGATACTGGGAAATGAATGCTTCGATGATGCCAGCCCAAACCAGCATCACACCGAATCCGCCGGCGAGTGTGAGGACGTCAGGCAGCACAGTGCGAAGCCGCGCGCGCCTGGTTGAAGATTCTCCCCAGCCAATCAGGGCAGAGGCCAGCACAAAGCCCGCTTGCCCGGCTACCAAAATGGCGGGGATTTCGATCACTCCATGAGGCAGGAGCCACCCAAGCAAAAACTGGGTTTGGCCTGCGTAGACGTAATCAACGGCCACCGCGCCAAGAATGACTCCGTTGTAAAACAACATAATGACAGTGCCCACACCCCAACTCACCCCTAGTGCAAGGGTGAGGAGTGAGATCCGGATGTTATGAGTCATTAATTGAGCGGAGAAAGTTTCTTTGTGGCCACTGAGACGGTCGGTTTTGGCGGTTTCCTCTTTTTTGACTCGGTCAGCCGGCGATCCGAGCAAATTCCTGAAGGGCATGATTACGTTCTTGGTACTGCTATCGGCCACGATCACGCTCCAGCCGAACGCAGCTCCCGCGACTGTGAGCGCCACGGCGAGTGCAAAAGCTCGTGCGTGTTTACGAAACGTACGCGGAAAGGTCCGAAAAAGCCAGTGAAACGGGCGAAAACGTTGCGCGGCCACGCGGTTCGGATGGCACTCGGCATAGGCGCGGGCCACTAGAGACTCCAGGAACTCCGTGGTTTTTGGCTCGGCCGAGAATGTCGACAAACGCGCGAGCGCCGATGCCGCACGCTGGTAGAGGTATTCGAGCCGGGTGACTTGCTGGAGAGTGAGTCGCTCATATCGATCGTCGTCGATCAGGTCGAGCAACTTATTTAGCTCCTCCCAATACGGCCTTTCCGTTTTGAGAAAACGAGGAAGATCGAGGATCACAAGGCTTGCCTCCTCTTCACGTCATTGTATTGCCGGACTAAATCTAAGCCGACTGAG
Source organism: Bryobacterales bacterium (assembly GCA_003167495.1). Taxonomy (GTDB): domain Bacteria; phylum Acidobacteriota; class Terriglobia; order Bryobacterales; family Bryobacteraceae; genus Bog-105. The sequence goes on from PMSX01000301.1 coordinate 25,051, forward strand.
CCGGGCGTGAGGAGTGACATGCTTACGCCCAGGCGGCCCAAGTTGCGTTCCAGGTCTTTTAATGTGACCCACTGCAGGTGTCCCGCCAGCCGCGTGCTGATTTCATCCTTATTTTCAGGCAACTGGCCGGAGAACAAAGGTCGTACGTCCTGATCATTGAGGCGGTTGACTAAAACGACGTGGCGCCGAGACAGGAGATGCACATCGCGGAGAAATGCCTCCGCCAACATTGGATCGGCCAGGTCTGTGAGGAATAACAGCAGCGAGCGACGCCGCACACGCAATTGTAGAAAGGAAAATAGCTCGGCGAAATCGGGTGAGACAGAACTGGGCTGCAAATCGAAAATTGCATCGCGGCAACGCGCGAAATGCAGCTTGCCGCGGGCGGGCGAGACGAAATGATCCACACGGTTGCTGAACGAGACTAAACCGAAATTGTCACCGTTATTCTCCGAGGCCAGGGCGAGCATCAGGGCCGCGCTTACATATTGCTCGACCGCACCGCTGCGGGCACCGAGGCGCGATGAATCAATCACGGCGTATACATCCTGCGTGCGCTCCACCTGAAACACACGCACAATGGGCCGGCCGCGGCGAGCGCTTGCTTTCCACGCAATTTCGTCGTAGCTATCGCCCGGCGCATACTCGCGCAAGCGCTCAAATTCGCGACCGCGCCCGATGACGCGTTGCGTGCGCAGCCCGCCCGTCTTCTTCATGAGCAAGAGCTTTCCGCCGGGTTCGCGCTCCAGATCTGGAAAAACACGAATCGCCGTTTTGATCTCCTTTGCTCCTCGGACATGCCAGAGCCGTAATGGCGACCGAGCGCGCAAGTAGCAAAGTGTTACTTCATAGCGTCCGCGCTCCTGCGGGAGACAGGCGAACTCCGCTGTGGTCTCACTCTGTGCGAGAGTGGCGATCTTGGTGGATGTAGTGAGACCTAGCGGTAGGTCGAGACTCGCCTCCAAAGGAGACGAGATCCGCTCTCTCCCAGACACGGCAAGAGTGAACTGAGCAGGCCGGGCCTTGAACCATTTCAAGAAAGTTGCCGCGGAAACAGTCGTTCTGGCCAATTGTTGTCCCGCGAGCGATGCGTCCACCGCGGCGACCACAGTTAGAACAAACACAAGGAAAATGCAGGGTAGCGCCCACTGGGGTGCGAGCGAGGCTAGCGCGCACGCCGGCACCACAAGCACGGCGCTCAACAGAATCAGCCATGAACTGGGCGCGATCATCGCGGTACGGGCACTTCGCCGAAAATCTGGTCAATCACTTCCGAAGGGCGCACGCCTTCGACTTCCGATTCCGGACGCAAGATGAGGCGGTGTTCAAGCACAGGCCAGGCCATGGTACGTACGTCGTCGGGCGTGATGAAGTCGCGACCGTCTAAAGCGGCTTTGGCTCGGCTCGCCAGTAGTAATCCTTGCGTGCCGCGTGGACCGGCTCCGAGCAACATGCCTTCGTGCGCCCGTGTGGCGCGCACTACATCGACGATGTACTGTGTCATCTCACTACGCGCCACCACTGCCGCCAATGCGGCTCGGAGGGTATCAATCTGCCCGTCCAGAACGGGTTGAATCGCGCCTTGTTCCAGACTGAGCTCCGGCGCGTTGCCTCCAAGAGTGCGATCGGCAAGGGCGAACTCTTCCTCCCGTGAGGGCCAAGTCATAGAGATTTTCATCATGAAGCGGTCTTTCTGCGCCTCCGGGAGCGGATAGGTGCCTTCGAATTCGATCGGGTTCTGAGTGGCGAAGACCGTAAAATCCGGCGACAGGACGATGGTTTCGCGGTCAATGCTGACGGTGCGCTCCTGCATAGCCTGCAGCAGGGCCGATTGTGTTTTTGCCGGCGCGCGGTTGATTTCGTCCGCCAAGAGAAATGTTGTGAAGACAGGCCCGCGCACCAGTGTGAACTCGTTGCGCTGCAGATTGAAAACGTTTGTACCGGTGATGTCGGCGGGCATCAGGTCAGGGGTGAACTGGATGCGGCCGAAGGGGCAGCCCAATACCTGCGCGAGCGTTCGGACAAGGAGAGTCTTGGCGATGCCAGGCACACCCTCAATCAACGCATGCTGGCGCGACAGGATGACAATGAGCGCTTGGTCTACCGCCGCGTGCTGGCCAATGATCACTTTGCCAACTTCCGACCTCACTCTCTCAATCAAATATTGAAACTGATCTAAAGGTGTGCTCATGTGCGAGTACGCTTGGTTTTCAGGTTCTCCTGTAATTGGCGATAGGTGGCGACGGGATTTAATTTGCCAGGTAATTCGGCAGTGATACGCTGCCTCGGTTTGACGCGGTTCCATTCAGCTACGCAGCTTTCGAGCAGAGCCTGCGGCGTAAGGTGCCGCGCGATCAAGCCGGCAAACATAGCGCGAGCGTCTGCACCTAAGACCTGTGTGTCATGGCTGCTCTCAAAGCGCGGTGGAGGTGGAAAACTGACTGACTGATTCCAGATGAACAACCCGACCAAAAGGAGGAGGCCGGCAATGAGCCCCTGCAGCCGATAGCGAAGCACCAGCGCCGCAATGCTGCCGGATTGCTCAATCCCTAAGTGTGTCTCATCAAATACAACCGACGTGTGATATCCGATCAAGGGGGATATTTCGTCTAGAACCGCCGCATCGGTAGCCAGACTCTGATTCGAGAGATCTTCACTATGCAGTGCAACAACGACCGAGCCTGCAGCGCCGAAGCGTTTTTCCACGGCGTCATCTACGCCGTTCACGGGTTTCCAGGAAGAGTCGTAATCCAACGTTCCTTCGGAGTCTTTGTCCTTAGATTGTTTGTCTTTAGCGAAGATCTGAATACCCCAGCGGGTTTTGATTAAGAGTGGCTTCTTTGTGTCGGGCTTGCCAATGAAGGAGCCGTCTGCAATACAAAGAACCACGCGGTTGTTGGTGTGAGTGAGATTTTCGAGTTCGACCAAGTCCTCTTTGGGAGCAAGATCGAGTGTCGACGATCTTAGGTCGAGGAGCAGGATAGTGCTAGAAGACGGATGCCACTGACTGAACGGCACATAGTTGCGACTGACGGCGAGCTGATGAATGCTGGTCAAGGCGTCGAACAACAGCTTTGCTCCGTGGGGTCCGGTATTGAGGGAAGACATGTTCGGATAGGAGGTGGGCGTGATCAGCCCGGCAAAATGAAGGAATCCCGCCACGAGTGCGATGAACAACAAAACCGTAAGCATTACTGCGGGCCATTTACGCTTTGGCATGCCGGCGAATGGCCTCCACGTCCTGTTGAAACACTTCTACAAATTCCGGCGTGACTTGATAAAAGCCGTACCAGGCGCGCTCAAAGCTTCTGTTTGACTGAGCAAAGGGGACAGACAGTTCACTGCATGGAGGCCGCAGCCGCAACTCCCGTTCATAGACAGAGTTTGTTTTCGATTTCGCGATTTGAATGAACTGCTGTGAACCCAGGTAAGAGAGATTCGACAAATACATAGCCCGCACTGCGAGCCGCAACTCACCTTGTGCGAGCAATTGGCGCGCCAGGCGCAGCCACTCTTCCTCTGGGAGATCGGAGGCGAGAACGTTTTCTTTGGCGAAATAGGGAGTCTGAATAGACGTGGAAGCAGCGATGTCCGGTTCCACCGAGGCGATTCTTGAATGCCACACCACAACCAGCGCCGCAATGACAATCAACACAGCGAAGACATAAAGCAGCCAGCGGATATCTGCTCCGCGCACAGGATGCGCGGGCGCCTTCCCGGAATTGGGCTGGCTCTGCTCGAATAGCCGGCGCAGCCAATTTCGGACGTCCGAAAGCCACGAGCCGACCGCCTGGAAGGTGTTGCCGATATCGCGATTGAGTCTCGCGAAGAATGTGTCTTCGCCGCCTTTCGGCGGTTGGTGAGCATGGAGCCAGGCGTAATCGGCGCTCTTTGCAGCACCTTCGACCGCGCGGGAAAGATTCTCTTTTGAGAGAGCGTCGGCACTGAGATCCGCAGCCGACAGCGAATGGGTCGCAGTGAAAGCTAACAAGAGCAGAGCTAGGGCCGCCGCTGTGGGGCGCAACTGAGCGAGGAGGTCTCTGCCGTCAGTGTGAGCCTCCGTATAGAAACACCGAAGCACGGCATAGGCAAGCACCAATGGATCGATGATGAGCCATGTCAGCGCCACCACGAGAGAGAAGACGTTGAAACTGAGCAAGCTGGCAACGTTGCGGGTGAACATGGTTTCCACTCCGCTGAACATGCGGACGAGAAAAGGCAACAGTGCGAAGAGAATGTATACGTTCAGGAAAGTGAGAAGCGAAATCACGATCAAAATTGACACGCCGATCCAGTTTCCGCGAGCATTCGCGCTGGCGCGCCGCGCGGATTTCGCGATGACGCCGCGCAACGTGCTGGCGGGCAAACTTGCCTCAATGGTGGCGTTTCGAAAGAAGCTAGAGGTCCACGCGATGGGCAAGACAGAAGCGATGGCGAACGGCATAGCCACGAGCTTGAAGGTCTGGAAAATGCATTGCAAGCGGAGCGCACGCCCAAAGCCCCCTTGCGGCGAGGGCACTCCCGGCCCATTCATGGATGCGAGCAGGGTTCCACCAAATTTGGCCTTCCAAGCCGAGGCCCAAAAGAAAACAACCGCACACGCAAGCGATTCCAGCGCGCAGCGGTTGCCCAAATAGCCGGCGGACATGTCGTGAGTGAATGTCAGCAACGTTAATAGCAGGGGTACGGCGGCCAATAGATACTGCAGCCACGCTCGAATATCCTGGCGGCGCAAGAGAAAAATGGCCTCTTCGATTTGGCGGATGGGGTTTGCGCCCATGCTAGTGCGTCACCACCGGCGCGGGAAACGCCGCGAGGATCATTTGCCCGATCGCGTAAAAATAAATCCAGGCAACGAAAAACGATAATGCGCAAAGGATGGGAGTCAATAGCCAGCGGGCCAGCCGCCAACGCGCTTCGGCGGCCTTTTTGGGGCCAGCCAGCGCGCGCAAGCAGGCCGAGCAAACGAACTGCCCGTCGTGTTCCGTTACACATTCGCGGCAGTAGAAATGGCGGCAGCGTGGACAGCGGCAGACGGCCTCTCGTTGTGTGTGAAGATAGCAGCGGACTTGGCTTAGTTGCTCGATGCTCCACCTCGGCGGTATGTGTCCCAGTTGGCAACGATCAGGAGGAGGCCGATGGCTGCTAAGGCGAGTTGCAGCACGCCATTCGTGTTCACGTAATAGCGCTCAAATAGGGCCGAAACGCCCGGGCCTTCCGAACGAGACAGGCTTAAGGCGATGGGTGCCACGGCGAATCTCAAGATGACTCGCAAAATACTCAGAGCGATCATCGCAACCAGGACGATGCGCAACCCTTTGAGCGCGCGAAGGCTGCCGAGATACTGAAGCGAAAGGCAGACCGGAATCAATCCGATGGCGATGAACGAATATCCAATCAGGGATTCAGTCGAAGACGTCGCCGTCAGGGACATAGGCTTTCCCCCAGAAGATACGTAGAACGTATAGACAGAATTGACGAGAAGAATGAACAGCGCCGCGATGGCAAGGTTGACGCCGCGCACTGCACAGCGGTGGCGTTCGCGCACGGCAGCTTCAGCCAACACTTGCGAAGCTGGAGGTGCGTCGGGATTGGCGGGCCGCAGCGCGGCGACGACATCTTCTTCCAATGGTGGAATCTCATCCGGCAGATCTCCCTGTTCGGCCGAGATACGGCTTTGCAATCTGGTAATCACTGCTTCCGCCGATGTGCGCCGCATGAGGGAGGGAAGCGGTTCACGGCTGACCGCGGTTTGAATGGAGCAACGACAACTGCGGCGGACCGTGATCTCTAAACGGACGGCCAGCAGCGGCAGAAGCACAACCAACGCGACCCACGAGTGAGGCGGGTCGTTTTTAGCGGCGGCGATCATTGAGACGAAAAGCAGGACGAGCAGGACGATCCACCAGCCGACGCTTCCCGCGCGAGCGCGCTTTTCAATAATAAACGCCTGAATGTCGCGGTAGTAAAAGCGCCGGTATTCCTCGTTGAAGCGCGTGCCCTTGACACACAGGATATGATCTGCGCCCTCCCAAAGGCTGGCTTTGCGGAAAAAGCCGCGGTACGAGCCGGGCAATTGCACATATGGAAATTCAGGTGTCATTTGTGGAATTGCCAGCTCATAGTCTTTTCTGCTGCAGCGTCATGACGAGGCCGATAATTCCCAGAGTAATCAAACCCAGTTCAAAAAGCGACAACAGCAACGCGACGACGAAACGCCATTTGCCCCGCGGAATCACGCTTGAGGGTTTGTTCCAATAGCGTATGCCCAAATAAATAACTGTGGGGGCCGTGAGAAAGATAGGGTAAAAAAGCAAGGAGGGAAGCGTTGCCAGGGCCAAGGCGATGGAATCGAAAAGCGTCCGGCGTTGCTCGAGCGCTTGAATCGGGCCGCTGGCGTTTGCCGGAATCAGGCAGCTTGGGCACCAGACGTTGCCCGCCACTTCCACCTCGCACAGGGCGCAGAGAAAGCGGCCGCATTTGTTGCAAAGGGCCACCGCGCGTTTGTTGACGTGTTCGAAACAGGTGGCTTCGCCTTCCGCCGTGAGCAGGCTTTGCGGATCGATCTTCGCGGCTGGACGAAACAGCGCGGGGAAAAGCGCCAAGCCCAGCATGGCGCCGCATGTGGGGCACGAACCTTCTATGCGCGGCTGGCGCAAAAAGCGCTCAGGCAAAGCGCCATTGCAACTGGGGCAGAAGATAAGCACTGGGCCTTAGTCGCGAATTACCCGGGTACCGCAGATGTAGTCATGCAAGGCGCGTTTTTGATCGTCGAAAGCGGCCATGATGTAGCCAATGAAGAGGGTCATCCAACTCAGATTACGGGCAAAATAGCGGCCAATGGCCCGGCCCACGCTTATGGGTCCGCCTTTGGCCGTGACAACTTTTACACCCATCAGCATCTTGCCGAGCGTGGCGCCTTTCTGGCTGAGGAAGTAGACATAATAGACAAATTCAACAGCGTAAGCGATGCCGGTATTCCATGACCAAAAGGTAGCCCAAAACGTATGCCCAAAGCCAAAGTGGTAGAGATCCATCGCAGTCGCGCGAGGCGGCGCCAAAACCAAGCGCAGCGGGAGCAGCACAATCCAGAGCAAAATGCCGTCGACCAGAATCGCTACAAACCGCCGCCAGAATCCTCCATACCGGACGCTGCTTGCAGCGGCTCCACCTTCGCGCATTTGCTGCACGTAGTTGGGTTTGCATTCGGCGCACACCACGACCGATCCAAAACGGACCAAGTCTTCCGGCGCGTATGGCCGACCGCACTCCGAGCAAAATTGGCGCGATCCTAACTGTTCTATGGGGCTATTTTCCATAAGCCACCCGCCACGGTATTCTGCATAGGTTATCACGGCTTGGACCAGGTTCACATTGCAGATCCGTCTCGAGGGCACAGCATTAATCGGCGCGATTTGCGGAATGGCGAGGCCTGCTCCGTTATCATCAGGTAGGGCACGATGGCAAACGGCGCAAAGACTGCTCAACAACAATCGCCCCCGGAACCGCCACTGGAAAGCATCATTATCGAGCCAGGTTTTTTGGCGCGCACATGGTGGCTGCTGCGGCGCGCGTTTGTGGCTGCGTACGAAGACAATTGTTTCGGCATCGCAAAAGGCGCGGCGTATTCGGGGCTGCTGTCTCTTTTTCCGATTCTGACGGTTCTCACCGCCATATTGATTCAAGCCAATGCCCAAGCGGTGGTCCACGTGATTGAGCGGTTTGTGCAAGATGTGCTGCCGCCGGGAACTGAAGATTTGGTCTTGTCGCGTCTGCGGGACCAAGCACGCCGCGGTATCTCGCTGCCTTTAATCGCGGTAATTGGCGCAATCTGGGCGGGTTCGGGCGCGATGTGCAGTTTGATGGAAGGATTCCAAGCCGCCTATCGCATTCCGTCGGGCCGGCCCTTCTTGAAACAGCGCGCGATGTCCGTGTTTTTGTTGCTCATTGGCGCGATTCCCGCCGTGGGGGCGTCCACATTAATCATTTTTGGCAACCGGGTCGAAGCGGTGACGTCGCAATGGGCCGGCATCTCCGATCTGAGCACGCCGCTCGAATGGGCGTGGAGGTTTGCACGCTGGATGGTGGCCTTTGTCGCTACGATCTTTGTGACGGGTTTGCTTTATTACTTTGGACCGAATCACCGTCCGGAACCCAGGAAAAAAGGACCGAAGCCGCGTTCTCGCTTTTTGCGGGTGTGGCCGGGTGCTCTTGTCGCCACCGTGCTCTGGTTGATCGCCACGGGGGGCTTCGCCTGGTATGTGGGGCATTTGGCCAACTACAACCTGTTTTACGGTAGCGTGGGCGCGGTTATTGTGTTGTTGATTTGGCTTTACCTGATTGCGTGTGTTTCTTTGATTGGGTGTGAGTTTAATGCTGAGCGGGAGCGCATTGACCAACTGGCGATTCCGGACTGATTTTCAAAGCGATTGGAACGCCCCCGCGCCGCGAATCTCAGTTCTATTCAGAAATCAACGGCATATAAAAATCATCGCTCGTCAAAAAGAAGCGACCTAATTTGGTCACAAGTCAACGTAGTAATCGCAGCTTTTTTCAGGATCTCTATACGCAGGGGTAGATTCGCGTTCGCCTCCTGCATGAGGAATGCTTTAGCCTCCTCGGCTTCGCGTTCGAGAGCCATTTCATCGGATCTCAGTACGATTATCAGCAATATCCGCGGACGACGAGAAAGCGCTTGTTGATATGCGCGCACACCACTCGAAAGTTTATCCCGGACTGTCGTGAGCCATCCAGATGGCCTGACTCCTGGAAAGTGCTTGACCTCGATGATTACGTCGGTGCCGCTTTCTTGACTTTCTACAACTGCATCGAGCTCTACCGTTTCCAACGTGATGTTTACTTTTAGTAAATCACCGGGCCGCAGGCATTTCGCAATTTGCCGAGAAATCGCGGTTAACGTATCTCGACTCGAAAGCCACTGCAGGAGCGAACGTTGCGTTTCTCCGGATCTCCGTCCAGCCAGCAGACCTTCGATGCTAATGTCTTCGTCTAGGTCGGGCCAGTGAACGCCCCTCCCCTTGCCGACCAAACGGAAATTCGAACGTTCGGCGGCCGTCCCATTCAACAAGCGCGGGAACCAGGGAAGCGGGACCACAATGGTGCGGCCATCATTAAGGTCTACTGTTAAGGAATCCTCATTGACCCTGACACTCGTCGCAGTTACCGCGCTCAGTTCAGTTTCCGAAAAATTCATACCATGCCTCCAGCAGCAACTCGTCGTTTTCTTCCACCAGTTCCTCGATCTGCCGAATCTCCCGGCCTCGAAAACCGCGGCTGGAATGTAAGCGAACTGGTTCCAACCAGAATTTAGCTTCAAAGACTTCCCGCTCCACGTGGATATGAGGAGGTTCGTGGTTATCTGCCGAATAGAAGAACAGCCGGTACGGCCCAGAACCGGAGGATTGTCGGCAACGCTTCCAGTGTACTGTTAAATTCCCTCCGCCAGTGCGAACACAGCGCGGATGACGACTGTCGAATCGACTGTAAACTCTTTTTATGGTGTTCACCAAACGACTTCGGGAAGGGGTTCGGCGCGGGGAAATCACTTGCAGTGTGCGAATATGGACGCGCCCTCACGTCAAAGTGGGCTCGCGGTATCGAATGGAAGAGGGTGAAATCGAGATCGATTCGATCGAGCCGATCGGTTTCCCCGATATTACTCCAGCACTGGCGAGAGAGTCAGGTTTCCTCGGGTTGATCGATCTGCTCAAGGTCGCAAAGCACGGGAAGGGTGAGAATATTTATCTCGTTCGATTCCACTATCTGCCGCCAAAGAGAAGGCGACCAAGTAAAGGGGGGCCTGGCTGAGGGACCACAGCCCACGAAGCCATTCAATTTATACTGAGGGCGTGCCGTTCAAACTTGGAATCGACTACCAGCCGCGGGGCGACCAGGCCACCGCTATCGAACAGTTGACCCGTGGTCTGTTTGAAGCTGAACAGCATCAAACGCTGTTGGGTGTGACCGGATCGGGCAAGACGTTTACGGTGGCGAAGATTATTGAAGCTTTAGGGCGGCCTTCTCTTGTGCTGGCCCACAACAAGACGCTGGCTGCGCAGTTGTATCACGAATTCAGAACGTTCTTCCCGGGCAATGCGGTTGAATATTTTGTCAGCTACTACGATTACTATCAACCCGAAGCGTACATTCCGTCGGGCGACATTTATATAGAAAAAGAAGCCACCATCAACGACGAATTGGACAAGCTGCGTCTTTCGGCCACCCGATCTTTGTTCGAGCGGCGCGATTGCGTGATTGTCGCCAGCGTCAGTTGCATTTATGGTTTGGGGTCGCCCGATGCCTATTACGGTATGCTGCTGATGCTCGAAAAAGGGCAGAAGATCAGCCGCAAAGAATTGCTGCAAAGACTGGTTGAGATTTTGTACGAACGGAACGATCACGATTTCAAGCGCGGCACGTTTCGCGTGCGAGGGGACGTGATTGAACTTTTTCCCACCTACGACGACAACGCGTTTCGTATCGAATTGTGGGGGGACGAGATTGAGTCTCTGAGCCAGATTGACCCTTTGCTGGGTCAAGTGAAACAGACGTACTTGCGGCTGCCGATTTATCCGAAGACTCACTATGTGATGGATGCGCCCACCCGCGAGCAAGCTATGCGCAGTATCGAAACTGAACTGCAGTGGTGGCATAAAGAGCTTGAGGCCAAGGGTAAGCTGATTGAAGCGCAGCGCCTCTACCAGCGCACGATGTTCGATCTGGAGATGATCAAGCAGATTGGATACTGTCACGGCATTGAGAACTATTCGCGGCACTTTTCCGGACGCTTGCCGGGTGAAGCACCGCCCACGCTACTCGATTATTTGCCCAACGATGCGTTGATCTTTATCGATGAGAGCCATCAAACCGTGCCGCAATTGCAAGGTATGTATCACGGCGACCGCTCGCGCAAAGACGTCTTGGTGGAGTATGGTTTTCGCCTGCCGAGCGCGCGCGACAACCGCCCGCTCACTTTTGAAGAGTTTGAAAATCGCGTAGCGCAAGTGATCTACGTTTCGGCGACGCCTGGGCCTTATGAACTGACCAAGTCCGCCGGCGTCGTGGTAGAGCAAATTATTAGGCCCACTGGCTTGGTCGATCCGGAAATCGAGGTCCGGCCTATCAAGGGGCAGGTGGACGATTTGTTGAACGAAATTCGCCTGCGCGCGGAGCTTGACGAGCGCGTGCTGGTCACGACTCTGACGAAACGGATGTCTGAGGATTTGGCGGAGTACTATGCGGAGGTTGGCGTCAAGTGCGCGTACTTACATTCGGAAGTTAGTACTTTAGACCGGATTAAGATCTTGCGCGATTTACGCAAAGGCATATATGATGTGCTGATTGGCGTTAATTTGCTGCGAGAGGGGCTTGATTTGCCGGAGGTGTCGTTGGTGGCTATTTTGGACGCCGACAAGGAAGGCTTCTTGCGGTCGAGCGGTTCCTTGATTCAAACGATTGGCCGTGCCGCGCGGAATTTGAAGGGCCGCGCCATTCTCTATGCGGACGTCATCACCAAGAGCATGAACCAGGCCATGACCGAGACGGGCAGACGGCGCGCGATACAGCGGGCATACAACGAAGCGAACGACATTACGCCGCAATCGATTGTAAAGCCGATTGATATGAGCCTGGTAGCCATTGCGGAGGCCGACTATGTGACGGTTCCGCTAGACGAAGAGCCGGAAACGGGGGTGGAACTGACGGCCGAGCAGCGGGCTATTCTTATTGCGGAACTTGAAACAAAAATGAAGCAAGCAGCAAAAGCATTTGATTTTGAGAAGGCGGCGCAATATCGAGACCGCATGAAGGCATTGAAAGCGAGCGTCGTTCATGAAGAAGCAAATGCGGGTCGGCTTGGTGGTGGAGGGTAATGCCACAACTTCATCGGTTTTGCGACTAACGAGCCTGAAAGATGAGCTAGGACCGATCAAATCGGTCGGGTTGCAGGTGGCGCGCAGAATCTCCAATTTTTTGCGAGCCGGCTACGCGGTGACGGATTATCAAGAACTGGATTGCGCGCAACTCATTCTGTTGCGCCTGCGTGATGCGCAAACGCCGCGCATCGTTGCGGAGCTCTGTGAGACCGGTCTGCCTTTCAACGAGATGTCGTTCGTGTTGTGCGAAAGCTGGATGAGCGCGGATGTGCTGATCCCGTTGCGACGGCAAGGCGCGCAGATCGCCAGTTTGGTCAACGCCGGTTCGCTTTCACAAAATTTGTTTGTCGTAGAAGGAGACCTGGTCGCGGTCAGACGGGCCAAGCGGCTGCTGACTCGCGACCCAGCGCGCGTGATCGAGCTCCGTCCGGGAGCCAAGCCTCTCTATTTCGCGGCCAATCTGCTCTCTACGGCGATCCCCATTCCGCTGTTCCAACTCGCGCAACAGGCCCTTCGCGAAGGTGGCGTGTCTGGCAACGATCTGGGCATGCTGACGGGCGAGTGGTTGGACCTGTTACAGAGCCGCGTCACAAAAGGCGGTAGGGGCACATGGGGCGGTCCGCTGGCAGAATGCAGCGAGGCCGTGGCGAATGAACACTTCCGCCAACTCGCCGTGCAGGATTCGGATTTGGCCGCAGTTGTTCATGATTGGTTGGTTTTGGCGCGACGTCAAATGTCGAAGCGAGCCAAAGGCCACTCGGTGTGAAACGGCACGCTAGCTAGTTCCGGAAACGACCGAGCGCGCCAAAATGAATTGAGCTATGCTCCAAAGTTGCGCTGGACAACCGCCGGGGTGCTGCGGCGGATCTCCATCGTAAACTTCGCTGAGCGACCCCAGGCAGCAGACGCCCATTTGTCCTTCCAGGATTTCCAGAATTTCCTTGCAATAAGCCAGGTTTAACGGGTTGCGGCCAAACGCGTATAGATAAGCGGAAATAAATGGGCCGGTGAGCCATGGCCACACAGTGCCTTGATGATAAGCGGAATCGCGTGCGGCCATGTCGCCCTCAAAGCGCCCGCGGTAACTATGATCGCCCGGCGCCAGTGTGCGCAAGCCCAGCGGCGTCATGAGTTCGTTGCGAACAACGGTGACAATGGATCGCGCTTGTTCGCGCTCCAGCAAAAGGAAAGGCAGCGAAAGACTGAATATCTGATTGGGCCGAACACTCGCATCGTTCACGGAACCCGCGACAACATCGTAGAGGCAGCCCTTTTGCTCGTTCCAGAATTTCCGTTGGAACGAATCGCGTGTGGCGTTCGCTTGTGTGGTGAGTTTGGCGTAGTCGGCGCTATAGCCCAGGGTGCCGGCCCAAGCAGCGGTAATTTTCAGCGCGTTGTACCAAAGAGCGTTGATCTCCACTGGTTTGCCAATCCGTGGCGTGACGACATAGTCGCCAATTTTTGCGTCCATCCAGGTGAGTTGAACGCCTGGAATCCCTGCAAACAGCAGATTGTCGAACGGATCGTTCTTGATGTTGAACGCGGTTCCACGATTTTGCCAATCGATAATGTCCACAGCGGCGGGATAGACCGTCCCGGCTAGAAATTCCAAGTCGCCCGATTGCTCGATGTACGCATAGGCCGCTACGAAAAACCACAGCGTTGCATCTACGGTGTTGTATTCCACGGTTCCCTGCCGGTCGCCGAGGCGGTTGGGCAGCAGCCCTTGCGCACGCTGCTCGAGCAACATGCCAAGAATCGCTTTCGTTTCAGCGGGCGCAAAGCCTGCTGTCGATAATGCCGGCAAACTAATCAGGATGTCGCGGCTCCAATCGGTGAACCAGGGGTAACCGGCTATGAGAGAGGGCCCGTCGTTTTCGCGTATCACTCTAAATTGGTCGAGCGCGCGCGCCAGCGGATCGGGAAAGGTGCGCCGTTTGGTTTCCGCCGCAAGAATAGCATCGATGGCCGTGGAATCCAGCTTCCGATCCCAGGCACCGGCTTCGATCGTGGCCAGCAGCCAGACGGGTGTATTCGCCGGTAGATCGAATAACAGGTAACCCGGTGAATATAGATCTTCGCAGAAATCCAAACCGCGCTCCAATTCGCGCAAATATTCGTTGTTCAAATACCATTGCCCGTCGGGTTGAAAGGCGTGCCCGTCGTGAAGAATCGTCAACGAAGGCAAGCTTGCATAGGGAGTACAGGAACAACGTCCATCGGCAAAACGCGCGCAGGGCGAAAGAAGGGTGTTCTGATGCGCCAGCGAGTGGTAATCACGGAACGAAAGCATCAGGCGAACGCGCATTTGGCACGCTTGCGAGGCCCGGTAGCAAAGCAGAACAGATTGTTCTTTTTCCAACAGGCAGAGCGTCTTTTGCACAATGACGCCATCCAGGTTGTAACGCCAGGTGGGGAACGGATCGATGCGAAACTCGTCCAGCAACTCAAAGCCGCGCGGCCGTACAGCACCCGGATACTGAGCCGCGGCGAGTTCGAATGTCTTGCCCGAGAACGTGACGTTTTCTTCTACGCGCGAAAGGATGGAAACCCTGTCCGTAGGCGGATGTTGTGACGCAATCAGCAGCGAATGGTAGCGGCGCGTGTTGACCCCCGCCACCGTTCCCATGGCAAACGCGCCCGTATGGTTGGTGTCGAGCCATTCCAGTTGGGACGAGCGCGCGAAGTCCTTACAAGCTTCTTTCGAAACCCAAAGAGGTGTCTCACTGGGAGAGTCTGCCACACTCATAGTCTAGGGAATGCAAAAACGTTATCAGTGGAAGTTAAAGCGCCGTGAACTGAACTTGGGCGAGCGTACGTTCATCATGGGCGTGCTCAACGTCACGCCGGATTCTTTTTCCGATGGCGGCCAGTATACCGATCCGGACCGCGCCTTCGCGCGTGCGGTGGAACTGGAAGAACAAGGCGCCGACATTCTGGATATCGGCGCGGAATCCACCAAGCCCGGTTCGCAACGAATTAGCGAAGGCGAAGAATTGCGGCGTTTGATCCCGGTGCTGAAACGGCTGAAGGACAAACTCACGATTCCGATCTCGGTCGACACTTACAAATCCGGCGTAGCGGATAAAGCGCTGGAGCATGGCGCCGAAATCATCAACGACCCGACGGGCATCCTGATGGATCAGAACTTGCCGAAGATCGTTACGAAATACGATGCCGGACTGATTGTGAATCACATGCGCGGCAACCCGGAAACATGGGCGAAGCTGCCGCCGTTGAAAGACTTAATGAGAACGATTTCGATTGATATGGATGCGGCGCTGAATCGTGCACGGCTAGCGGGCGTCACCAAGCAGCAAATTGTGATTGATCCCGGCTTAGGTTTCGGCAAGCGGCGTGAACAGAATTCCGAGATTATCGCGCGCCTGGGGCAGTTGCGAACCTTTGACGTGCCGATTGCGATTGGGCCGTCGCGCAAATCATTTTTAAAAAAGGACGGCGAACTCGAAACAGAATTTGCGACGGCGGCCGCGGTGGCTGCGTCTATCCTGTGCGGCGCGCACATCGTGCGCGTTCATGATGTGAAGGCGATGAAGGTGGTGGCCGAGATCACCGATATTATCCAGCAGGCGCGCGAGCAGGATGAGGAGGAGGAGCGCAGCCATGCGGAACCTGCGCGTCCGCGAGTGCGCCCGTCGGACCCAGGCGATGGTAGAGAACCGATCAAGCGGCTGCGGCCGCGTTTGAAGGATGCCGGGCCAGCGCGTCAAGACCGCTGACAATGCGGACAATAGTGAGTGCCGCGCTGCCCTAGAACGATTCGCCTAACGGCTGTGCCGCAGCGTGGACAAGGCTCGCCGGTTCTGCCGTAGACATTGTGTTGCTGCTGATAGTTGCCGCGCGCGCCATCGGCGTCGACGTAGTTTGAAATGCTCGATCCGCGTTGTTGAATCGCCGATTCCAGAATCGCTAAGATCTGGCGGTGCAGTTCTTCGGCGCGCGGTTTGGAAAGGCGGCTGGCCCGCGCTCGCGGATGAATGCGCGCCGCAAATAGCGATTCGTCCGCATAAATGTTACCAACGCCGCCGATGAACGATTGATTGAGAAGCAGCGGTTTGATGTGGCCGGTATGTTTTTTGAGGCGTGCCACGAATTCAGCCGCGCTCACAGTAAGCGCATCGGGCCCAGTCCGCGCCAGGAAATCCGGAATTTTCGCGTAGTATTCCACCCGCCCGAATTGCCGCACGTCGTCGAAGATCAAAGTACCGTTGTCGAGTTCGAAGATCGCGCGGGCATATTTCGTGCGGGCGCCATTCCACAAAAGTTTGCCCGTCATGCCTAGATGAAGGTAAAGGATACCGCGGTTGAGGTGCACGAAGATCTGCTTGCCGCGCCGCTGGATGCTTTCAATTTTGGCGCCCGTTAGCGCTTTCGTGGTCGCGCTGAAGGACCCGCGCGTCACGCGATGCGAAGAAACCTCCGCGTGCACAATAACATGCCCAGTGATGTATGGAGCAATAGAGCGGACAATAGTTTCGACTTCAGGAAGTTCGGGCACGGGGTTTCAGGAAAGGCCCACGAAGAGGCCGCTGTTGTGTAGAACCTGCGGATAGCTTCTCAGTCGTCTGATTTTGCGGATGGGCACTTGAAAATAGGATAGCGATTGAGGAGCGAGATTGTTAGGCGCGCCTGCCACCACAAGCGTGCTGAAATCGGGCTCGCGGCAATAGATGGGAGAATGACCTGGGCGGCAGGCACTACGCCGCGCTCACCGCGCGGCAGGAGTTATCAATTCGACGAAGAGAAACTTCCCACTCTAGAAATAGCGCTTCGCTTTTCGAACGTGGAAGACCTAAAGAAGCTTGCGGCGTTGACTGGCGAGAAAGTGCCCAGCAAGAAGAGCGACTTGGTCGCACTCATCGTTCAGTACCTTGCAGGGGAGCGGTTGCGCATGGTCTGGGAGAGCCTTGACGAGTGGCAGCGCGCCGCTGTGGCCGAGGCTGTCCATTCGCCATCGTCGCAGTTGAATGCCAACGTGTTCCGCGCCAAGTACGGCCGGTATCCCGACTGGGGACCGGCCGCCGAGTTTAGCCACGACCGCAAGCCTTCGGCGCTTTGCTTGTTTTTTCACAGGAATAGAATGATACCGGAAGACCTCAAGACGCGGCTCTTGGCGTTTGTTCCGGAACCGCGCCAAACGGTGATTGCGACGCTCGATCAGCTCCCGCCGGTGTATGGACGTCCATTCACCCGCTGGAACGAGACGAAACGAACACACGAAGAGGGAATCGAGGATGTGCCTCTTATCGTGCATGAGACAGAGATAGCGGCACAGCGGGAACTCATATCAATTCTCCGCCTTGTCGATGCCGGGAAGGTGTCGGTGAGTGACAAAACGCACCGTGCATCGGCATCCACCCTTGACGGCATCATCGCGATCCTCGATCAGGGCGAATATTACCAGCATGTCCCTCCCAAAGACAATTGGAGCGATGGTAACGCCGGACCGATCCGCGCTTTCGCTTGGCCGCTGCTCATTCAGGCGGGAGGGCTCGCACAACTTTCGGGGACGCGCCTGCAACTCACCAAGCCCGGCCGCAGAGCGATTTTCGAACCGGCTGCCGGGTCGATTCGCATGATGTGGACGAAATGGGTGAAGACCACAATCTTCGACGAATTGGCGCGCGTCGAGTGCGTCAAGGGTCAGACCGGAAAAGGAAAGCGCGGACTCACAGCGGTGTCCGATCGACGGGAGACTATTGCCGAGGCTCTCGCCGAGTGCCCGCCGGGTGGATGGATCGCCACCGAAGAGTTCTTCAGGTACATGGAAGCCACCGCTAACACCTTCACGGTGACTCGCGATGCCTGGGCCTTGTACATTGGCGATCAATATGTCTTAAGCTTGCTGCTTGAGTATGCTGCCACCCTCGGCATGATTGATGTCGCCTTGATCCCACCAGCAGGTGCGCGGGACGACTTCCACGATTTGTGGGGAACGGACGAACTCACGTTTTTCAGCCGTTACGACGGGCTTATGTACTTCCGTTTGACTCCACTCGGAGCTTATTGCCTGGGAGTGGAATCCGAGTACGAGCCGGCGCCGCTGGCAGTAAAGCCAGTGCTTCAGATGCTGCCGAACTTGGAGATTGTGGCCGATCCTGACCTTGAGAAGAGCGACTTCCTGGCGCTCAACGCTTACGCCACTCCCGTTGCTGATTTCGTCTGGCGGCTGGAAGGAGGTAAACTGCTGGCTGCAATTGAGGCCGGCAGACAAGTGGAGGAAATCCGCACTTTCTTGACGGCGCGAAGCGGTACGGCGCTCCCTGAAGAGGCCACGCGCCTGCTGGACGATGTCGCCGAGCGAATCAACATTGTGTGCGACCGTGGTCCTGCCTGCCTCATTGAGTGCGCCGACCCGGCGATCGCCGCGCTGATCGCCAACGACATGCCGACCCGTAAGCATTGCTTGCGGGCCGGAGAACGCCATCTGGTGGTGACGGCTTCGTCGGAGGCCGCGTTCCGGCGCGCCTTGCGACGGATCCAGCAGCGGCCGAGAGGTAGGCACTCAGCGTCCGTCAGTTACAGGGCCTCGGATATCTGCGCGAGTAATGCGCCCTTTCGACGGAGCGCACCAAGACATTGGTATCGACAAGAATTCACGCAGACTCTACCGCCGTTCGTCTAAATTAGTATGTTGTCGCACACTGACCTGCAAGCCACATCGCTACCCACAACGAAAGGCAGAAACCAATCATGATTCAACGCATAAGGCGCTCTTGTTTTTTGGCGCTAAGCCTAGCCCCCGTTTTCCTGAGCGCGCAAACGCCCGCGGCCGAAACATTTCAGCGCGATCCCAAGCAGACAATCGACGATTCCTACACCCAACTGATCAAAAAGTACACTACTGCACCGGCTTTGAATTCGCCTCTTACAGATTACCTACCTGCGTCTACTTCCGTTCCCACTCCGGCGAAAGTCCTCGGTGACGTAGCTGGTGCTCCCGGTATTTTGCCCTATGCGGAAGAGGTCTACCGCTATTTTCGTTTGCTCGCCGCCGCCACACCTCGGGTTAGGGTCTTCACCATCGGCCACACTGAAGAAGGGCGAGAGATGATTGCCGTGGCTGTCGCCGATGAATCTCTGCTAGATCAGACCAAACAAAACGGCGCGCGTCTGGCGCAGCTTGCCGACCCTAGAACCATTGGTCTTGATGACACAAAAGCACAGTCGCTGATCAGTCAATCCTTTCCCACCTACTACATCACCGGCACGATCCATTCGCCGGAAACCGGCGCGCCCACCGCACTCATGGAACTGGCTTATCGTCTTGCCGTAGACGACGCCCCGTACATTCAATATATTCGCTCTCACGTAGTCACACTCATCACTCCGGTGGTGGAAGTAGATGGGCGCGATCGCATGGTGGACATCTATAAATGGCACATAGCGCATCCCGGCCAGAACTGGCCTCGCCTGATTTACTGGGGACACTATGTTGCGCACGACAACAACCGCGACGCTATGGCGATGACGCTCAACCTGACGAGAAATGTTTTGAATACGTATCTCGAGTGGCATGCGCTGGTGCTACACGATTTACACGAATCGGTGCCGTTTCTGTACGACAACACAGTGGGTGACGGGCCCTACAATTCGTGGATCGATCCGGTCCTCACGGGCGAGTGGTCGATGCTCGCTTACGACAACATGGCGCGCATGCAAAGCTTCGGCATGCCGGGCGCCTTCACGCATGGCAATTTCGATACCTGGAGTCCAGGCTACCTGATGTTTCTGGCAGGCTTGCATAACGGCATCAGCCGCCTATACGAAACATTCGGCAACGGTGGCGCGGACACAGAAAAGCGAGTGTTGTCGCCTGATCAGTATTCGCGCACCTGGTACCGTCCCAATCCGCCCTTCCCAACCGTTCTATGGTCCCAGCGCGACAACAATAACTATGAACAAACCGCACTGCTTTCGACGCTTTCTTATTTCGCTCACAATACTAAACTTTTCCTGAATAATTTCTATCTAAAAAGTAAACGCTCGGTGGAGAAGCCCGCCAATTCCGGGCCCGCAGCCTACGTTCTGGCGCAGGACGAGCGGTATTGGAATCGTCAGATGCAGTTGTTGAACGTGTTGGCGATACAGCACGTGGAGATACATCGCCTGAGCCAGGCAGTGACTGTGGCCCTGCCGCCACCTGCTCCAAAAGACAACACGGAGGAAAAGCCAAGTACTCCACCGCCTCCCACCTCCCAAACCTTTCCCGCCGGCAGCTTTGTCATTCGTATGGATCAACCGTTCTCACGCGTAGGCGATGCTTTGCTTGACCGGCAGTTCTGGGCTCCCGACGACCCGCAGAAGCACCCGTACGATGATACCGGCTGGTCTTTTGGAGACCTCTTCAACGCCAAGGTCTCGCGCGTCACTGACCGCAATATCCTCTCTGCCCCCATGTCATCTGTCCCCGACCTCAGTCGAATCACAAACACGGAACTTGGGGCCGATCCATTCTACGTGGTGAACAACTCGGCCCAGGTCACTCTGGCCTCGCTGGTTTATGCATTGCGCGGTTCAGCGGACGTGTCTATCTGTGAGGAAGGCTTTGAGAGCGGCGGGAAGAAGTTTGCCTCAGGATCTCTCATCATTAGCCACGCTGACCCGGTAAAGCTGAAGCCATTGCTCCAGCAATTCGATTTATCGGCCGTCGGCCTTGCCGGCCAACCCTCCGTGCGGCTTCATCCCGCCGTTGCTCCGCGCATTGCTTTTATGCACACTTGGCTCTTTACGCAAACCGAAGGCTGGTGGCGCATGGCGTTCGACAAATTGCAAGTGCCGTTCACGTATATCAGCACGCAAACGGTAGCGAAGGAGCCGGATCTGCGAGCGAAGTACGACGTCATTGTTTTCGCTCCCGTGGCCAGCCAAGCCGCGGAACGCATCATAGAGGGCCTGCCAATGTGGGGAAATCCGCTGCCGTGGCAAACGAGTTCGCTGACTCCCAATCTAGGGAAGCTAGACTCGACTGAGGACACTCGCCCGGGATTAGGTGAAAACGGGCTAGCCCACCTGAAAGACTTCGTCCAACGCGGCGGTTTACTGATTACCTCCGAAGATACGGCCGAATTCGCCATAAACGAAGGTCTGGCGCCTGGAGTTTTCGTGTCCCCTCCCAAAACCATGAAAGTAGTGGGGAGCGTGTTGAGCTCAACCGTGGTGGACAGTAAGAATCCGGTAGCGTACGGCTACGATGGCGCCGTGCCTCTGTACAGCTCCGAGGGTCTTGCCTTTACGGTAAGTAACCTCGTGGTGAATCGTCCGATTCCGACCGCGAAAGAATACAAGCGCCCGACCGGCCGTGGTGGCCCGGGCGAAGATGACGTTCCCGAAGGACGGCCCGCAGAGAAAGCACCGCCATTGCCTGCTCCTAAAACTTGGGAAGCCACTCCACTCAATGAGGAACAGGAACGCAACAACGCGTTCTTAATTCCAGCGGAGTACCGGCCGCAAGTGATTCTGCGGTACGCGGCCAGCAAGGATTTGCTCTTATCGGGCCTGCTCGAAAATGGCGACCCGGTCGCCGAGCACCCGGCTGTTGTCGAAGCACACTTTGGGCAGGGAGACGTGCTGCTGTTTGCCAACAACCCGGTGTACCGCGGTGAGACAATTGGTTCCCACGCACTGGTTTTCAACGCCATCATTAACTTTGGTCATTTGAAATAAGATGATCCGCAGAATTAATTTTCTAATCCTAACGCTATGCGCGCCGCACCTGTTCGGTCAGGAACCCGTCGATCAGGGGGAGCAGCATGAGTTCGTCATCTCCAATTTCAACACTGAATCTGGCGTGACATTGCCGCAGGCGCGCATCATCTATGGCACATTCGGGCACCTCAATGCCGCGCGCGATAACGCGGTCCTTCTGCCTTCGCACTACATGGCAAACTTTCACGGCTACGGATGGCTCATCGGACCCGGCAAGTGTCTCGACACTTCGAAGCTTTTTCTCGTTGCGACAGAACTATTCGGCAACGGCCGCTCGTCGTCGCCTAGCAACACGCCCGAGCCTTATCACGGACCGCGTTTTCCCCTCGTCACTATTCGCGACAACGTGGAAGCCGTCCATATGCTGCTTACACAGGAGTTGCGCATTACACACCTCGAAGCCATTATTGGCTTCTCCATGGGAGCGCAGCAGGCTTTTCAGTGGGCGGTGAGCCATCCCGACTTCGCCGACAGGATTGTGGCTACCTCCGGAACAGCCAAGACGTATGGACACGGCATTGTTCGCTTGGAAGGACAGATCTCCGCGATTGTCACGGATGAGGCCTTCAAAGGCGGCGATTACACCACGCAGCCAGAGAAAGGAATCGCCGCCTCCGGCTTGGTGTGGGCCGCTTGGCTCTACTCACAAGAGTGGTGGCGCCGTGAACTTTGGCGAACGAACTCGCCTCCGGGAACAACCTTCGATCAGGTTCTTGAAAAATTCCGCACTGGCTTTTTCCATGGAGCGGATGCGAACAATCTCATTCTGCAAATGCGCACATGGGAGCGGCACAATGTAGGCGATTCACCCGGCTTCAATGGCGACGTGGAGCGGGCACTGCGTTCCATCAAGGTTCCCTTTCTGTACATGCCGTCTGAAACCGACCTCTACTTCCCGCTAGAAGACGCGCGTTACGAAGCCCCTCTCATTCCGAAGGGAATTCTTCTGCCCATTCCCTCTCTTTGGGGACATCCGGCAGGTGCTGGCGCTGGTCCGGATGACCTCAAGTTCTTGAACGATCACATCGGCCGCTTTCTGGCCGAGGGTCATCCATAACTTGCCGATTCCCAGTGATTGGTCAAGTTATGCACAGGTCTCACTCGGGGGCAGCAACTCCCTCCTATTCTCAGGATAACAAGCCCTCGACCCCGAAGTCTAACGCACAGAAAACAAGCAAGATAGAGGTGCAGCGAAGCCAATCTTAAAACTGGTTTGCGGCCCCAGACTCGAGTAAGATCGCTAAGGAACCAATCTTAAACCGAATAGCACGTTCCTTGTCCCGCAATCCCAATACCAGAGGAGCTTATGATCCCGCAAGAAAAGAGCGCGGCCGTTACTCTCGGCCTGAACGAGGCTTTCGGCGTCGCCAAATTCGAAGACATCCGCGACCTGAGCGAGCGGCCCGGCTCGAATCGGGCCTTTCGCATTATCGTCAGAGGATCTGCGTACCTGCTGCGAATCAACACGCGCCCCGGCGATATGACACGTCATTTCGCCTGCATGCAGGCGGCGGCCGATGCAGGATTGGCACCGCGTGTCTTGTATACGAGCACCGAGGATCGGATCTCCATCACCGATTTCGTGGAGGCTGTACCTTTACCAGTGCAGGACGCGCTGGTTCGGATTCCTGCGGCGCTAAGGATCCTGCACGCGCTGCCACCGTTCCCCGGAGCTCCCTTCAATACCACATGCATGTTCCTGCTGAACAAAGGACCTGCCCTGGACGGATTCTTCAAGAAGTTCCGGGCGTCGAGCATTCTGCCCGAAAACGAGACCGAGGAACTTCTCGCTCGCTACCAACAAGTGGCTGCGGTTTACTCGCGTCTCGATCTGGCGCCGGGTCATAACGACCTGTTCAAGCCGGACAACATGCTCTTCGACGGCAACCGTCTGTGGCTGGTGGACTGGGAGGCTGCTTTCCAAAACGATCGGTATGCCGATCTGGCGGTGGTTGCGAACATGATCGTCACCAATGAATCAGAGGAAACGATCTATCTTCAGGAGTATTTCGGCGAACCGCCGGACGAGCACCAGAGAGCCCGATTCTATTTGATAAGACAGCTCGCACACATGTTCTACGCCATGGCGTTCTTGACGCTGGGATCGTCGGGTAAGCCGATCGACTGGAGTGAGCCTGTGCCTGCGTACAGTGACTTTCAGCAGCGCTTCTGGACGCGTGGGGTCAGTCTGGCGGACAATCAGGCGAAAACCATCTACGGCAGGGTTCATTGGAAACAACTCTCGCAAAACGTGGGGCAGGCACGCTTCCACGAGGCCTTGAGCATCGTCTCGGACCGAAACACAAGCCAGGAGGGTACTCGTATACCTTTGCCGAGTGCTCCATAAAAGGGGAGCTCTGGCAGCTACCTTCGCCTAACCGTCCTTGCCATCGAGTTTAGAAATATATTTTGAGCGCAAATTGCAATGCACGTGGATCGGTCTGGACATTGGTGATACGCCCGAAAGAACAGCCCGCCTGCTGAACCAGATTGGTCTGTCCTCCGGGACCAGGTGGCAAACAATAGCTGGTGTTGGGCATCCCCAGGTTCTGGTGGTTCAAAGCGTTGTACAGTTCCCAGCGGAACTGCACATACCGTGTGTCGGTGAAGTGGAAGTCTTTGATCAAACTGGCGTCCAGATTCCAGAATCCCGGCGAGCGCAAATAAGGAAGATACTCGCCGGCAGTGCCGAACACATATTCCTGTGGGGCATTCAAGTTCGGATTTGACCAGAAACTTTGATTGTTTCCGAAGACCGGCTGAAAAGCGGCTGCGTTTATCCAATCGTTGGCATTCTGGCCGCCCGGAACCGCCGTCGGATTTCCCACAATATTGGGACGGCAGGTGACCTGATTGCACGGCCCGGTAATTGAAAGCGGAACACCGCTCTGAGCATTGAAGTTTCCGGCCAGTCGCCAGTTACCCAGAATCGCGGCAGCGGCCCCGCCGCTGTGAAGCCATTGTTTATTTTTTCCGGCAGGCAGGTCGTAGCTGAAGGCCACATTGAACATGTTCGGTATGTCGTCGTAACCAATGGACCGGTCCAAATTGCGATTATCCCAGTCCTGATATCCGCCACCGTTAATGCCGCCGGTTCCACCTACACTGCTAGTGACCCCCGCGCGTCCGCCGATGATACCTGTACTAGACAATGCGATGGTGTCGAAAAGCTGCGATGCGAGCTGTTCCACCGAGGCGTTGTAAATCTTCTTTGAATACGTGTATGCCGCTACGAAGGTGAGTCCTTCTGATAGGCGCTTTTGTACCCGGACGTTCAGCGCGTTGTAGTCGGACATGCCGTCGTACATCGTCTGGCTAAAGAGCGAGCCGAAGAACGGGTAGGGCCGAAGCAACTGAGAGAGCGGAATAGAACTGCTTCCCCACACCTGTTGCAGAAGTGCGGCCTGCGAACCGGAAAAGTAGTTGGTAATCGGGACATTGGAGTTGAGCTCGGTTCCGTATTTCACATAATCCGCGTATGGTACCTGGTTGAACTGACGCCATGCTTCACCCGCCAGATGAGTTCCATGGTTTCCCACATAACCGGCGCTCAGCAACACGTTGCCAGGCAGGTCACGCTGTATTTGGAAATTGTAGATCTGAATATTGGGGTCCTTTTCAGGCGGATAATAGAACTGCAGCGAAGCTCCGTAAGACGGGTCGTAATTCGCCGCGGGCGGTTGACCGTTGGCCGGTATCGGCGGTATCGTCAGGCCGGCTTTATTCGTAGTCGTGTTGCTCAGTGGGAAAGCAACGCACTGACCCGAATACTCACCGCATTGATTTGGATAGAAGCTGCCAGTCCAATTACTGAACGATTGCCACTGCGCGCCGGGCTGGATTCCTTGGCCGATATTGTTTATCGCATTGATGGCGTTCGTGTACATCATGCTATACGAACCGCGAATCACGGTCTTCTTATCCTTGAACGGATTCCAGGCAAAGCCGAAGCGCGGGGCCAGATCGGCCAAGTGAGGCGGCGCAATGGCCGCGTCCTTTGGGATCAGTGACGATTGTCCTTCATACACCATTTCACCCGGCAGCCCGGTGGTCGCGTTCATGCAATCCAGGCAGAAATTCGACTCCGGATGATCGCGAGACTTCCAGAAGAAAATCATGTCGTCGCGAAGGCCGATGTTGATGGTGAGGTTCGGCAGGATGCGGTATTCATCCTGCAAATAAAGTCCCCAATATGGATAACTTGAGTAAGGCTGAGAGGTGATACCCGTGGAAGAGTCGGCGACGGCGCCCAGCATAAATTGCTCGAGGCCATTGCCGCCCAGTCCGGAGAGCGGATCGTTTGTTAGGCTGCCGTTGAATACCAGTGTAGAGGGGTCGCTGATCTCGCGCCCCTGCTGGTCGAGCCTGTACATAAAGCCAGTCTTGATGGTGTGTTTACCGATGATCTTGGTAACGTCGTCGAGGATTGTGTACGAATCGTTGGCCTGCCGCTGATTCGCCCACCCAGCGGAACCGAAGTTCGATGAGCCTCCGCCCGGCATGTTGATGGAAAAGGTGGGCGTCGGCGTGAATGCACTTAAGAAAATCTGTGAAGGAGCGAGAACTTGCTCGGTTTGGGTGAGATCCGTCACGCTGTCGGGGAAGCCGGACTGGTTGGGGTGGGTGTTAAAGACCTGGCGGCTAAAGCTCATGCGGAATTCATTGAAAAAGGTTGGACTCGCGATGTAGGTATGGCCGATTCCGGCTACTTCGCTGGTGAAGGTGTAAGGAGTGTTGCCGCCGTAACCGGTATAGGGCACCGTCGCGCCTGTCCAGGGCGTCTGATAAATGTTGTATTGGCCTGGCGTGGAAAGGAATTCCACAAAAAGACGGCTCTTTTCGCTCATTTCATGGTCCACTTTGGCAGAGATGTTGTAAGGATTTTGACTGCTTGCCACGGGACCCAGATAGTTTTGGCAGATGGCGTATCCGTTCTTGCCCATTGGACAAGAGCTGAGCGGGTCAACGAAATTCGGAAGCGGATAGGACTTAAGGAAGTACATGGCAACCGGGTCCAGGCGGTTAGTCGGAATCTGCGTTGAAAACTGACAGGTCGGAGTGGGCGAAGCATCAATCACGCTATTCTGGCAGCCGTTTGGGACGAGCGGCGTTCCAAAGGCAGTGCGCTGAAATGTCCCACTGGCGTTCGGTCCAACCGTACTGTATGGATCGTAGATGCCATAGTTGGCGGAAGACGGATCTTCGCTAAAGTCTCCGTTTCGCATGGCTTGGGTGGGCACGCTAAACACCTGCTGGCCGCTTAGATGAAGAATCGTATGATCCACCGACGCAAAGAAGAATGTTTTGTCTTTGCCGTTGTAGAGCTTGGGAATCACAACCGGGCCGCCTACAGTGCCTCCGAAATCGTTGTAATGCAGCGACCGATTGTTGAGTGAACCGTCGTCGCCGATTGAGGTAAACGGGTTGCGCGCGCTGGTAGCGCTGTTTCGGAAGAAATCATACAAGTCACCATGGGGCTGGTTTGTACCCGACTTCAGCACGACGTTGAATACGCCGCCGCCGCTTCTGCCGTACTGCGCCGCGATACCTTCTGTTATGGCCTGAAATTCAGTGACCGCATCCGGCGAAGGGCTGACGGCAACATTCTCCACCAATCCGGACAAATTCAAATACCCGTCCAGATACCACGCATTTGCGCCGCCCTGGCCGCCGTTCACCGAGACGTCGGAACCTTGGGCATGGCTTGGATCGGGGAACGTGCCGAATTGGCTGTTGAATCCGAAGTTGCTGCCAGGAGGTCCGGCGACGTTGGAAACACCGGGCAGCAAATAAACAAGCTGCAGCAGGTCGCGCCCCGCAACGGGCGTATCGTCGATGGCCGCCTGCGATACAGTGGTGGAAAAGTTAGAAGAAGCCGTCTCCAAGAGCGGCGAAGCTGCCGTTACCTCCACCTGCTGCTGCGATGTTCCCACTTTCAGAGTCGCGTCGAAGCGAATGGTCTGGCCAGAGGTTGCTTCCACGTCCTTGCTCTCTGTCACAGCGAAGCCCGGCGCTTGAATCCGGACGGTGTATTTGCCAGGCACTAATCCGATTACTTTGTAATAACCGGTCTGGTTCGTTGTGGTGGGCGAGGTGACATTCGTGCTTTGCGCCGTGACTGTGATTTGCGCCCCCACGATGGCGGCGCCTTGCGGATCGATAACCGTTCCCTCAATGGAACTTCTTTCCAGTTGGCCGAATGCGCAAAACGAAGATGCCAATAAGAGGAGCGCTAAACGCTCCCGATGCTGTCCGAACATAGAACCCCCTGAAATTTAATAGAAAACGAAAGCACACAGGGCCTATATAAGCAGGGTCAGCCCGACATGGGACCGCCAGAGGTTGCGACGATTTCTGACTAAAATACAAAATACAAAATGATTTGTCAACTTCTTGTTTCGAAGCCCCGATATAGTGGCAGTGGGTAGGTTTGATTTGGACTTGAAAGTAGCCCCGTCACCAAGAACAGGCAGCAGCCGTTCACTGATTGACCTGGAGCCGAACATGCCGTCGGTAGCTCTGGGTTTGCCGGATCGTATTTATTCCGCGCTGAAGCACCGTATTCTTACTTGTTCGTTACAGCCAGGTCGGCGCTTGATGGAAAAAGAGCTTTCGCAAGAGCTGGGAGTATCGCGAACACCTCTGCGCGAAGCTTTGAACCGCCTGGCGTTGGAACAGTTGGTATTTCTCACGCCTTATCGCGGCTATACGGTTGCGCCCGTGCTATTGGACGACATACGCAAGTTGAGCGAACTGCGATTGATTGTGGAATCGGAATCAGCAGCGCTGGCTGCTGAGCGGGCAACAGACGCCGATTTTGAGCTTCTGGAGAGATCGGCAACGCTGCGCTATCAACCGGGCGACCGGGCGACTTATGAGCAGTATCTGCGGGATAACAGCGCCTTTCACCAGGCGCTGGTTCGAAGCACTCGCAATGACCGGCTCGAGTTTGTGGTGGCCTCCGTACTCGACCAGATTCAGCGTCCGCTTTACCTTGGCTTGGACACCGGATTAGATGCCGAAGCCGCCACTGCCGAACACTTTGAATTGGTTGAGGCGCTGCGGGAGCGAGACTCTGCGAAGGCGCGGCGTGTCATGGCCGATCAGATTCGACGCGCTGAGATGAGAATCCTGGCTTCCGTTTCGGCTACGGATTTCGGCGAAGGATTGTAGGCGCGATTAGCGCAATTAGAATAGTTGGCTAAACGGCTAAAATGGTCGTTGATAATGAAGCGCGGAAGGCGGGCTATTTGACGGGGCTTTGCCTCCCAACGCATTATAAGAGTGCGCC
>PMSX01000372.1 GCA_003167495.1 Bryobacterales bacterium
CGGTAATCGCGGCGATGTCGCGGGCCGGATCGAATCCGCCCGCTGCGAGGGTTCTCGCCATTTGATCGCGAATGTTCCTTTCGAATGTCTCAAAAGTAGTGTTGTATAGGTCGAGCCTCCCGGCGCGGTGCTGATCGCGCGAGGGCAGCCCGGGCTTCGTTGGCACGCGCTGCATATGCACTACGATTGGCTCCTCCGGATTGTGTGGAAACTTGTAATCTCCCAAGCTCACTGGGATGTCGAGATGCATCTCGTTGTGAAAGGATCCAGGCGCGTATACGCCGCTAATCCCAAGCTTTTGAAAAGATGTCCAATTGCGCAGGAGGACATTGGTGTAAACCAGCGGCACCTTGACTGCGAACGCGAGCGCCTTCTTCTGCTCTTCCGGCAGTTCGGCGCAGATGTAGGGAATCATCACGTGCCAGCACGCGAGCACACAGTTTTTGGCGCGCACGCTTTGCAACTGGCCGCGCCGGAGATAAGCGATATCCACGCTGGTTGCCGTTGCCGCGTTCCCGCTGTGCGCCACCCGG
Organism: Bryobacterales bacterium; assembly: GCA_003167495.1. Taxonomy (GTDB): domain Bacteria; phylum Acidobacteriota; class Terriglobia; order Bryobacterales; family Bryobacteraceae; genus Bog-105. Next base: position 534 of record PMSX01000372.1, read on the forward strand.
ACCACAGTGCTATTCAATCGAATCCGCGTGTTATTGGACTTCCGGTCAAGGGCAGCGAAGTTGGATCGCGCCATAACAATATCCGTGGCGTTCGTACCGGGCACGGCATCGGGAATCAAACCGCGTACCAGCAAGCGGGCAATCGACGAATTGCCATCCGGGAAATGATAGAAATACCGTTCCCCTTCTTCGGAGCGAATGGCATCCCGATTCTGTCCAGGGCCAGGCGCCGGGTCTAGCTTCAAACCTTCGAATCCAGGAAATTCGAGGCCCCAAGCGTCCTGCGCCGAAACCGCGTCAATGCCAAGCCCAAACAACGAATAGGGCCGCGCCTGGAAATATTTCACGACGTCTTCGTGGCACCCGGCAACATCGGTCAGGTACTTTGCATAACTGATGCGGGCCAAACGCGCCTTTTTTTCGCTGGATGACAAGCCCGGCATGTAGTCTTTATGCTCGCTATAAAGGCGGCGTAGATCTTTCTTGGCTTGATCTGCAAGGGGTGCGTTGGCCGTAAACAGAGCCCATCGCTCCTCAGCCGTTTGCTTCTTCGATGGATCGTTATAAGAATCGGGACGCGGTTCCGTCACGAGTACGTCGCGGCCGAAGGTCTCCTTGTCGAAGAACACAGCGGGGCTCAACCCCAGTTGCGGATAAAGCTTCCTGTCGACCACCTTCCTATACGACGGGACGTCGATCCCCAATTCGCTGATTACCTGCTTGGCAACCTTGCTATATGGCCACGGGCTTTCGATGGAGAAGGTGCCCCCATAGCCAAGGCGCATGCTCCCAGTCTGGTGGAACTCGTTGCGTTTGGCGTGTCCTCCGAAATCGTCGTGATTTTCCAGAATCAGAATTCGAGTGTCCGGGCCTGTCGCTTGCCGGTAGAAACGCGCGGCCGCCAAGCCGCTGATCCCCCCGCCGACAATCACCAGATCATAACTCTCGCCTGTGTCGTTCGGAGTCCCCGCAGCCTGCCAAAAGTTGTGATCGCGCAGAGAGTGCGGAGTCTTGTAAATATCGTCGTGGTCTCCCCGCATGCCAGTCAGGACGGGGGGGTAATAGTCGGGCATCGCCTCGGGTTCAAGGGAGTCTGCAAATGCGCGACGGAGGGCGGCAGGGGACAGAAGTGTTCCGGTTGCGATGGCGACACCGTTGAGGAAATCGCGCCGCCGTATGGGGCGGTGCATGCCTAAATCGCGGTCGTTGGATGCCATATTATCTCGCATGATAGCCTAATGGCGTACTAAGATACAGCCGTGTTTGTCGAAATGGGCGGCCCAAAGCTTCGATAGTGGTCTTCGAGGATCCGCCGGACTTCCTCGTCCGATACCTGGCCGAAATCGACATACCAGCGGCCGACTGCGCGAAATTCATCAGGCGTCGCCAAGCAGACACAGGCATCCGTGAATCTTCTAACGCGCGAACGGGCTTCCTGGGTCCCAACCGGTGCGGCTGCAACGACTTTCTTTGGACCGAAACTGTCGACATGCTGCACGGCCGCCAACATGGAAGATCCGGTAGCCAGCCCATCATCCACCAGAATCACCGTCGAGTTGTGTAGCTTGACGGCTGGCCGCTCGGAACGATAATATTGTTCGCGCCAATCCGCTTCTTCCATGGCTTTGGTGGCAATCACCTCAACGTCGGTGAGCGCGATCTTGAGCTCGGCGATCAATTGCTTGTTCAGTACTTGGATACGTCCTCCAGCCGCAGCTCCCATGGCCAGTTCCTTGTTGCCGGGAACACCGAGCTTGCGCACTACCACTACCTCGAGCGGTAGCCGCAGTTCTTTCGCCACCTGCGCCGCGACGGACACTCCGCCACGAGCCAAGCCGAGGACGATTGCATTCTCTTTGAAATCGAGGTCGAACTCTGCCAGCCGGCGGCCCAGAATTTGGCCCGCCTCGCGCCGATCGGCAAAAGGAAGTTTGATCACGATAACACCTGCTAACCCAGCTGAACGATATGCAAGCGACTTGCCAAGCTCACAACGTTTGGAGCCACGACATTGCGGACCGCGTGTGAAGCGAAAGGGGTAAGCTCCTTTTATATGCTAATCGTTCACGTCCATGTGCGCGTCAAGCCTGAATTCGTTGAGGCATTTCTTGAAGCAACGCTCGCAAACGCCGAGCTCAGCTTGCGCGAACCGGGCATCGCGCGCTTCGATGTCTTGCAAGATAAACGCAGTCCTGAAGCGTTCATCCTCAATGAGGTGTACCGCACGGCCGAAGCGCCTGCTCAACATAAAGGAACCACTCACTACCAAAAGTGGCGCGACACGGTGGCTGAGATGATGGCCGAGCCGCGCACCAGCGTGCAGTTTTCCAATCTGTTCCCCAAGGATGAGGCGTTTTGATGCGCTTCGAATTCGCCACGGCCCACCGCATCATTTTTGGCGCCGGCGTCATCTCCGAACTGGCGGCACTAGCGCCCGCCTTTGGACAACATGCGCTCGTCGTCACCGGGTCGAACCAGGACCGCGCCAAGCAACACCTTGGTCCGCTCGAGTCGTCGGGCGTCGCGTGCCGCTATCTCAGTGTGCACGGCGAGCCTACGGTAGAGGCCGTGCGCGAGGGCGCGCAGGCCGCTCGCTATGCCAACTTCATCGTCGGTTTCGGCGGTGGGAGTGCCATCGATGCAGCCAAGGCAATCGCTGCCGTCGCACCCAATTCCGGCGAGCCCCTCGACTACCTGGAAGTCATCGGACAGGCCAAGCCGCTTGAAAATCCGCCGCGCCCCTTCATCGCCGTGCCAACCACCGCGGGCACCGGCGCCGAAGTCACCCGGAACGCAGTGCTGGGCTCACCTGAACAACTCGTAAAAGCCAGCATCCGCAGCCCCCTGATGCTGGCGAGGTTGGCCATTGTCGATCCGGACCTAACGCTCGACGTTCCGGCCGCCGTGACGGCCACAACCGGACTCGACACAATTACACAACTCATCGAGCCATTTGTTTCTATACGCGCAAATGCTATGACCGACATGTTCTGTCTTGACGGCTTTCCGCGCGCCATCAAAGCTTTGCCTGCGGCCTATGCAAACGGGGCCGATCGGTTGGCGCGCGCGGAAATGTCTTTCGCCAGCCTGCTCAGCGGGCTGTCTCTGGCGAACGCCGGCCTGGGAGTCGTGCACGGTTTCGCAGCTCCTTTGGGCGGCATACTCAACGCTCCACATGGCGCCCTGTGCGCGGCCGTTTTGCCCCACGGCACAGCGTTGAACATCCGCGCACTCCGTGAGCGCGCCCCTCAACACCCGGCGTTAGAAAAATACGCCCGTATTGCCGCGTTGCTTACCCAAGACCCTAACGCGCAAGCCGAAGCCGCTGTTGCGGCACTCGCAGCCTTGTGCAACACTCTCAAGATTCCAACACTGCGTTCGCTTGGATTGATCCAATCTGAAATCACCGCGGTGGTTGAGAAGGCGGCCGCCGCCAGCAGCATGAAGGCAAACCCGCTCGTACTCACAAAGGCTGAATTGACCGAAATTCTCGAGCTCTCGCTTTAGCCCTCAGTCAAGCCCCGACTGCTAAAGTGCTACCTCGCTCTTCATCTTAATAGTGTCTTCCAAAATCTGTCCTTCGCCGGGTAAGTACTTTGCCTGCGGGAAAAACGCCATACTGCCAGACACCCATGCTCGAAATACCTGCTCCGGAACATGCTCGTGGTCCATAAAACGCGGGAGCCGCAGTTGGTCGCCGCCTTTCTCCGCCAAGCCAGGCCGGCAGGTGGTAGCCGTTTCGATTCCGAGTTCTGTCAGCCACTCACGTTGCACCGGCTCCCAAGCATCGCCGGGAAAACTCATATGAACCAATGGTGCGCCGCCGTTGATTTGACCAAGCCACCTCCGGTTATCTTGAATCTCCCGCTCGAATAGTTCCCTTTTGCGCGACACTCTATGCCGGTGTGTATGTAGTTGAATGCTATGTCCAGCCGCGTGCATCCTGTGAACCTCTTCGGCATTCATCGAATGCAGAAGCCTTTTGCGGCACAACTGCTCATAATCGATGCCTAGCGCGTCCGCCAATCTTCCGAGCAGCTTGTCTTTGTCCCAACCGCTCAAACCTCTCTCGAACGCAAATGTCTTGATGCGCAGTCGAGCTTCGCCCTGTCCCTTGTTGTCAAGCTTCACCGGCGTCTCGAGAACACCCGACAAATCCAGTGTCTTGTTTGCGCCCTTCCAAAGCAAGTAGCGAAGCATTATGTCGAAAATAGGCCGGTTAAATTCCGCGTAATAGCTGCTCACAAAGTTCGTCGCTGGATAACCAAACTCAGCCAGGATCGGCGCCACCACGGCGGCAAAATCGTAGTAACCGTCATCAAACGCCAACACAACCGCTCTTGCCGGCAAAGTACCTTCGTTCAAACGACGGACCGCGTCGCCCAACGGCAGCACGGCACAGCCGGCTCTTTGCAGAACACGTAAGCGCTCGCGGAAGAGCTTGGGCGACATATAGAGAGACCCGTCCCAAATATGTTCGTCTTCAATGGAGACGCCGTGATAGCCAAGAATTAGCAGGTGACGTCTTCGCCACTCCGTGGACGCGATAGCAGGTGCCAAAGCTCCAGCGGCGAAATTCCGCACGAACTTTCCTGTTTTCCAAACGAACTTAGCTAAACCTGGCAAGATAATCCAGACCCACCCGTCCTCGTCGAGGAATCCGACAAACGCTGTCCCGTCCGAAACTACGAAATTCCCGGCTTCGGAGAGCCGGAAAAATATTTTTTCTGTTCTTAAGAGAGTATCACGGTTTGTAGAGGGAAACGCCAATTTGACCTTTCATCAAATCGAAACCTCCGAACCTTGCAACGCTCGTTGCGCTATTTTTGAAGAGAAACCTTGTGTCAGGCCTTAAACCCATCGTCGGCGAAGATGCCCACTCACCATTCGCGCCGGGTAGTCTTACGGGGTTTTTACCCGAACAGGAACTCGGCAATCCGGGCGAGTTCCCGTATACTCGCGGTATTCATCGCGATATGTATCGCGGCAAGCTCTGGACTATGCGCCAGTTTTCCGGGTTTGCCACACCGGAAGAAACCAACGCGCGCTTCCTCTATCTCCTAGGCCAAGGCCAAACCGGCCTCTCCGTCGCTTTTGATCTGCCCACGCTCATGGGCTACGACGCCGACCACGCCATGAGCGAAGGCGAAGTCGGCAAATGCGGCGTGTCTGTCTGCTCGCTCGACGACATGGAAACTCTTTTGCGCGACGTCGACTTGAGCAAGGTCAGCGTTTCCATGACCATCAATTCGCCCGCCGC
>PMSX01000263.1 GCA_003167495.1 Bryobacterales bacterium
TTGGCCGCTTTAAAACGACAATTCGGGCGCAGATGAAATCTAGTTGTAGATGAAAATTGGCAATTGATCCCATCATCGTTGCGACGGAGCTATACAACTCTACCTGCGCGACGTGTGTGCGTGAACTCGTAGAACCTTGGCCTATTCGTGGTACTCTCGGCGCAAACTTTACAAAAGTTATTCTTCGAAATAAGGGAAAGCTGTGATGCGCAGTTTTGCCGCGCCGTAGGGAATCAGCTCGATGCTCTCTGCTGGTTGCTGGCAAGGCGACTTCTTGCAATGTAAGGGGCTCGCCGGCAGTGCTCCCGCCGAATCGTCTTCCAACTGCCATTCCGGTACGCGGCGGCCTTGCGCAGCCAGAATCACCGGCGGCGCCGCAAAATTGAATGGCTGATATTGCAGCGGGTATTCTTTCACTTTGAAAGCGGCTACAGCGTTCTTCGGATCAAGCAATAGAGCATAGTTCCATGGAGTCGTCGGAAATACTTCCCAATCTTTGCTGGGACCGGTTTGCTTCTCTTGCCGCCAACTCTGATTGATTTTGAGTGCATAAACCAAAGGCCCGCGCTCAATAGCAACAGAATTATGGAACCAGGTAGTCGTACGTACGGCCATCGGCAGTTCCAGCGTCACCGTATCGCCTGGGTTCCAAGTACGATTGATTTCTAAAAACGCTCCGGCTTTGGGAGCCGGCTGAACAGCGCCATTCACAACGAGCCGAGCAGATTCGGCCCAAACCGGAGTGCGTAGCTTGAAAGGAAACGCCAGCGCATGAGCCGGGCGCACGACAAATTGAATAGTATCGCGAAACGGATAATCCGTCTTCTCTTCGATCGTGACGCGTACGCCGTGGACCTGCGTGCTCACCTCGCTCGGCGCGTAGACAATGGCCGCTAAGCCGCCTTCGTTGGTTGCCATCCAAAGGCTGGCAGCCAGCTTGGGCCACCCTTGATGCATGTTCGCGGTACAACAACCGAAATGCGGCTCCAGGCCAAAGATATTCGATTCCGGCCCATTCGTCGACCAATTGCGTTTAGAGAGTGAACACATCACTTGGTTCGGTTGCTGATCATATTGATGTGCCCAGAAGTCCTCGGTTATGGTGGCAGGCAACGCATTGTAGGCGATTCGTTCTAGCCGATCAGCGAAATTCTCGTCGCCGCTAATGGCGAGATCGGTTTCCAGCGAAAACATAGCCTCCACCACGGTGCAAAGCTCGGTGCCTTGCGATGGATCCTTACCAGAGAAATGTTCGTCAGCACTGAACATGCCATTCGGCAGGCCATGATATTCGTCCAACACGTGGAACAAATGATAGATCGCAGCGCGGTCTGAATCGCTATTGGTAATCAAAGACCACACGGCGGCCGCTTTCAAAGCTTGGGCATTGTTCACACCGTGCGAATTGAGATTGGCCTCGGGTCCAGTCACTTTTTCCGTATAAGGAAATGCCGCCGCCTGCGCGTTCCAGTCTTTGCCTTGTGCATGAAGCTTGCGAGCCAAATCAAGCAGTGCCGCACCACCCGTGCGATTGTAAAGCCAAAGAATGCTCATCACTTCGTCTTGCCAGCGATAAACGGCCCATTCCTTCAGCGGACGCTCGTCGAGATGCGCCGCTTGATAGGCGAAATATCTCGTCATCAACGGAATCACGCGCGGATCGCCAGTGGCCTCTTGATACTGCGTGAGCACCTTGAGCATGACGAAATTGGGCCACCAGTCTTGATTCTTAGTAGGCCCTATCCAGCCTTCGGGCGTCTGATGATCGAGCGTCCAATTGAGCCACTTCTTCACTTTGACGATGAGCGTCGGATTCTCAGTCAGAAATGCGAGCGGGACAAGCCCATCGAGGAAATACGGCCCACGCTCCCAACTTTCGCCGCTGCCACCGAGCCAACCAGAGTTGGGGCCGAGATCAGGCCAGAACTCATCCAGATGACCAGAGAGGCCATTGGCTTGGAGCTTCAACTCATTTAGCAGCCAGCCACGCGGCTTCACCGTGGTGAGACGCAACGTTTGAAACCTATTGGGCGCAAGCGGAGCGCGATTCGGTACCGCATCCGCCGCGCGCAGCGCAGCTGGAATCAGGAGAAGTGCGAGAAAACGCATTTAAAGGCAGTGTATCGCCGCGGCTATTGCACTTCCCGCCAGATGGGTGCGATTCGATTCGTGCAGCGCAAGCCGAAACGCAAGGGCTCATTTCGCTGAGCAGGTCTTCGTTCCTGTATCGGCAACGCTCGCGATCATCCATCTTCCGTCGACACGAACGAGACTGAACAGGTCTGTGCCGCAGTGATCGACCTTTCCATCGACCAGAAAGTCGAACGGTGCCCACACCACGGCAAGATCGTTGTCGATCCGGACCAGTCGATTGTGAATGCGTTCTTCAATCTGGGTCGTACCAGGTTTCGCTACGCGCTCCGCGAAGGCTTCAAAGGTCATCTGCACGGGCTTGCCGTCGCGCATCAACACCATCGTTCCGCCCGGTAGCGTGGGTGCTTTAATCGCCGCAGCATCTCGTTTCGACATGCCATCAAACATCGCCTGGATCGGCGCCAGCACGGCTGGCTCCTCCGCCGATTGCGCAAAGGCGCCGACGATGGCGACGGTCGTTGCCAGAATCGCGCCGAAGAAGAAAACGAGCGGCTTTGCGTGCATGTTCATGCCCCCCATTCTATCTTCAGATCGGTGCCGGAGATACTCCCGGAAAAATAGATCTGCTGTAGCGCCCAAGGTTTTAGCTATCTTTCTTTGAGCGGGCACTCGCGATAAAGCGAGTGAGTCTTCGCACACAAAACAACCGAACTGCCGGTTCCGACCGGTTCCGTCGGCAGGGCGCCGCGGCGGGAGTCCTTGAAGCATAATCGCGCCAGATCGATGGCTTTCAACCAACACGGCCGCCACCCGCAGTTGTACTCGGCCAACTTGCTCAGGATCGACGTTTTTTATAACAATTTCTCGGCGTTTGCCGTAGAAACGATTTGTGGCGCCGATTGGTATGTTTGGCTTTTGGTCATTGCACTCGCCATTCCCTCATCGTGATTGGCCTTTAGAGAAGACGTAGAAAAACACCGTTACGCTGACGCTGGCGAACAGATAAATCAGCGACCGCAGAACAGTCACGGGCGGAACGATGTCACGCAAAACGCCCGACGCCGCATTAACAAAATCAAACGCCACGACAATCGTCAGAAGAAGAGTTCCAAGTAGCGCCAGGAGTGCCACATTTTTCAAGGTCATGAAGAGAAGTATAGACGCTCTTTATTGGGACCAAACCGTGGATCCAGCATTAATTAAGTCGGCAGGACGCCGTTGGAGGACGTCGACGCCGTCGGCTTCGTATTCGCGACGCGCCTCGGTCTCGTCCTCACAAATCGCGCGGAGCGACTCTGATCTAAAGCGATCTGGAAGATCCTGTTTCTCGATGCGGGACGAGAGTGCAGGGAGAGATCAAAGCGGTTCTCCCTGCGGCTTCTGACAAGCTTGCCCTCGCCTCACGGTCGTGATCGTGGGGCTTCGGTGTGCAAACCACCGGAGCTGCGAAGTACTTCCCGCTTGGCCTCGATATTTTGGGGAAATGCCTTAAGGAAGCGTAAGTAGGTTTGGCGTGCAAGCGCCAATTGGTGATTGGCGGCATAAAGCAGGCCTAGGTGGTGGTATGGAGGTACGAGGAAAGGATCGAGCTGCAATGCCTTCTCAATATATTTGACGGCGTTCTCATTGTCTCCGGCATTTTCCGCGGCAACAGCCATGTCGTCATAAACCAAAGCTGAGTTGGGTTCGACGGCAAGCGCTTTGTCAAATAGGGCTTCGGCGTCTGCTTCTGCTTTTGTCCCACCGATAATCTTGGCCAGTGCCCTCAGTAAAACGGGATCGTTCGGAAAATCATTCGACGCTGAAAACAACAACTGATAAGCCCGGTTAACGAACGGAAACGACTCCAATTGGCTGCCGACCCGTGCATAGGCAAGGCCCAAGTTGCGTTCCGCAAACTGCGGCGGCGGATCGTGCCACGGTACCAGCTCATCCTCATTGCTTGCCGGGGAGCTGCCGTTCAGAAGGGACGTGGCACGCAAGGCGGCCAGTTCCGCCGGGGTATAGATGGCGATGCGATGGTCAGTGAGGATGGTGTGCCCGCCTCGCCCTGCCGGCAGGCGCGGCATGTGGCAGGCGAAGCAATTCTGGTTGGGCTTGGGATGCGAGGCCTGAAGCGTTGCGCCGTGGCAGTGGAGACAGCGGTCGCGAAAATAGGCGATTGGCTCCTTCGGGAGCGCATGCGGATCGTGGCAGGTGCCGCACCAGAGCTGATCCCCGCTCTTCCGCGCACATTCACTGAGCGCGAGTTGCTGCGACTGGCTGATGATCGTGAGGGCGTTTGGGTGCGCCTGGCCTCGCGACGACTGATACACGTAAACCGTGTAGACTTTTTCGAGATTCTCGCCGACGTGAAAATCAGCAATCTCTTTGCCAGGATTCGGAATGCCCTCCTCGCCGCCCAAGTGGCACTGCTCGCAAACGCTGTCGCGGGCGCGCGCCTGGAGCTTTGCAGGATTGATGATCGATCCCGGCAGTGGACTGCGGAGGTGCGCCATCGTGGGCCCGTGGCAGCGCTCGCAGGTAATCGCTTCTGCCGCAAAGGGCGGATTGCGGTAGGCGTTTAAAGTACCGGCTATGGGAAGCGCCTCTCCGACGTGGCAAAAGAGGCACTGCGGCCGTACCGCGCGGTAGAAGTCCGGGGACTTCAAGTTCTCGTACCCCGGTGAAATTCCCCATCCGAACTTTGCAAAATAGCTCAACGGCGACTCAAACAGGTGGTTGCCCACCTGGATCAGATAAGCGACGGCATGGGCCCCGGAGCCGATTGAATAGGCGATGGAATACTGCGAGGTGAGACCGTCACGCTCCATTCGCTGGGTCATGTGATCGGTGGAGGAACGAATGCTGAAGCGAGTACCGGAAACGCCGTGATAGAACGTGCCGGAAGGTCCCCGTCCAGGCGGTCCCATGGAATGAGCCATCGGCGTCGCCAAAAAACCCTGCACTTCTCTTAGGTGACAGGGGGTGCAGGGCTGCTGCCCGGAAAACGCGGGCAAGCCAAACACGATTACCAGGCTTGTGGCAGCCACTAGGCGGCCTTTCTTGAATCCGAGTCGTGGCCTCATCAAATTACGCTATTCTAATCTACCCGCGCGCCGAGGGAATCGGCTAGGCGTTGAGTAGGCATAAACTAGCATGTGAGCTATCTAAATCTTAGAAATCAACTTGTGGCGGCGGCGATGGCTCGCCTGTTCGCGTCCAGCATGGGGGTTGCGTTACAAAGGCTCGCCATGCGGCTCTGCTGGCAGCATTTCTTTCGGCGGTGCCGATCGCCAAGGAGCAACAGGCGCGGAGCGCAGCGCTAGGCCCATTAGCCTTTTGACCCTTAAACAGCGGCGTGACGTGTTTCATATGTCTGTATCAAAAGGGTGTGGCAATGACGATGCTGGCTCGAACGCGCTCCGGGTGCTAACTCCAGGAGGCGGACGGTATCGTCCGCCTCATCCGGCCTTCATCTTTCAATTGGCGGGTTATGTATGAAGGATACGAGGACCGAACACCAGCCGTGCGAAACGATCATGGGGCATCGGCAATCTTTTGACTGCCACCTGCATAAGAAGCAAAAGAGCGGCACCCCGAAGCTGGAACTGGCGACGTCTTTCGTTACTTTGAAGGCGACTTTCTAGACGAGCATGGCGACTATTTATCGCCAGCACAGCGGCGCGTAATGCAAAACATCATGAAGTGCCGCACGGCCGCCATGGGTGGCCACTTAGAACGTTGCAATCAGTGCGCCTGTGAACGGAGCTGCTTCAATAGCTGCCGCGATCGGCATTGCCCCAAATGCCAGTTCTTACCGCGAGCGCAATGGCTCGAAGACCGTCAAACTGAAACCCTGGCGGTCTCTTACTATCACCTGGTTTTTAAGATCCCTGAAGAGATCGAAGCAATTGCGTTTCAAACAGAAAAGTAGTGTTTAATTTGTTCCTCCGCGCGGTGGCCGAGACGTCAAAGGCGATCACGAAGATTCACAAGTATCTTGCCACCGAAATCGGTTTCGCACTGCAGCTGCAAACCGCGTCAGAAGCGGTTGAATTTCATCCCCACATTCACTGCCTCATTCCGGCGGGCGGCCTTTCGTTCGATGGCGAGCGATGGGTGCCTTGCCAACATGGCTTTGTGCCTGCTCGCGTTCTCGCCAGTCGCTTTCGACGGCTTTTCCTGAGTGCGATGAGGAAGGCTTTCCGCAAACTGGACTTCTTTGGCCGCCTGAATCGACTGCACGACTTTCCCGTCTTTGACGATCACTTGAATGCGGCAAACGGAAAGACTGGAACGTCCATATCGGGCCGCCAATCGAAAGTCCGGAACGGGTTCTTCAGTACATGAGCCGCCACGCCCAAAGCGGGGCGAGTGGTAACGACCGCCTGTTCGGGATCAAGGACGATCGAGTTTATTTCGAATGGAAAGATTACCGGATTAATAACCAAGTAAGAGTGAGTTTTCGGGCGGTAGAGCTGATGCGCCGCGTCTTGTTGCATGTGATGCCGCGCGGCTTCAAAAACGTTCGATATTACGGATTCCTGAGTACCAAGAGCCGCCGCAAGCTGGCTTTGTGCCATCGACTGTTGGGCATGCCTACCCTGAGCCCATTGATAAGCCCCAAAAGCGCTACGGCGAACGTTACCAGGACCTGATCGGCCTATCGCTCGGCGCGTGCCCGCAGTGCCTGTATGCTGTCCACCAAAACCGACGCATTTGAGGCAATTATTCCCATTGATATTCTGGCAATCAACGAGAAGAACGGCGATGATCACCGTCGATTCGCCGTCTCTTCACCCCTCCAACACGCTGACGTTCATTCCGGGGGAGCCCTGCCGGAATCAGCGAAACCAATAAAACCCTATAAATAGTTGTGAAGCGTTGTAGCCCAACGCATTTGAACGCTATGCATGCAGGTAATGGGGAGAGCTGCACGCTGCGGCGTGCGCTCTCAGCTCAGGAGACAAGGCTCAAACGCAGTGCCGATGGGTAAGAACACTCTTCGTTAGCAGCGCAATGATCAGTTGGCGCGGGCGAACGTTCAAGGCAACAATAGAATCCCAACCACATCTCGAATGTCGTTCGGCGGGCGACGCCGGAACGATGATAGTTAAGCGAAGCTCGCTAAACGATCAAATGGGATTTACCACTCCGTCGTACTCCAAAGAATAACTATGTCCGGCTTTACAGTCTTCAACGCATCGCCCGGAACGATTCAATTTGCAGGGCAGGCTGCGGCGTGGGGCGGGTTCTACGCTTCGCCGCCAGATAAGAACGAGGTGGCTCTGATGGCACCGAGTCGAGCGATCGTTTTGCGTTCGAGAACGGGTTGCTGATAAACGTCTTAAGGCAACTTGCGGCCACGAGATCGATGTACATCGCCACGGGCATGCATCCGGCTTGGCTGCAGCCTTCTAACTGCCTGATAGATATCGCCCCGGTGGTGAATCCGGCTTCGCCGGTAGAGCCGGCGCGTCAACACCCGGAAAATGATAAGCCATACGAACGTAAGCCAGAGCTGGCTTCGCCGGTTACGACGGCGAAGCCGACTGCTGCCAAACGTGTCGCTGGGAGATCGAGAGAAGTTGTTCGTAATATGGAGGAAACAGAAGATGAAGTCCCAGAGCACTTCAAGCCCATTATTCGATAGCGGAAATTGCCGCGCTGTGGAACACTGGAGTTGATTTCGTTCGCGATCTCTTCAAGAACCAACCAGATGTGCTCCGGGTTTTTCGCCCCGAAACCAGCGCAAGCGTAGCTATTTCACTATGCGGATTTCCCGATCGACATTGGATCGGGTATCTTCAATGCTCTTCTGTAATCCGCTCCAAGAGTTGCGCATCGTCGCGTCCAGCAAGACCTGTCGGCTCTTCACCCAAGGCAAATAAGAATCTTGCGTCGTCTTGATATTCTTATGACCCAGCAGCATGGAAACCTGCTCGATCGGAGCACCGCTGTTTAATGTCTCAATCGCGAACGTATCGCGGAACATGGGTGGGCTCGTTTTGCCTCTACCGTCAAGGTATCTGTAAACATGCTGGCCTTCTTGAAAACCCGCCGATAAACTCTTTGCCAATCTGCAACTGTAGACTTCTTGAGCCCGTTTCCAGACCAGAAAAAGTAAGCCAGGCCTGTGTCTTTACCGGTTGGCACATTGCGGAGCGATGCTGCAAAAGACGGTGGCAACAAAACCCGAACAGCGTGACCCGTTTTGCCCCTGTATAAGAAAATGCTGCCATCGTCCCATAGACGATCTCTCTTAAGGGTTGAAGCGTCGCCAATCGCCAGACCTGACCATCTCATTAGCTCCGTGAGTGCTTTCAGGCGAATCCTCTCCCGCTCCGGCCAACGCGCATCATTCCACCTGTCGATCGTCTTAAAAAACCTTTCATATTCTTCAGCCGTGAAATAACCCGTGGCGCTTTGTTGTACTTTGATAGCGCCGATGCCCGCCATCGGCGACTTGTCGATCCAGCCCAAGTCACGACAGAGGTGAAAAAAACCGCAAACTTTCTCCTGTCTTTTGGCGAGGGTGATGCCAGCGCCCACCCAGGTGGACCGCCATTCGATCATCTGCTCTAGCTTCAGCTCTTCAATGTACTTGAACCCCCGCTCTACCACCCACTCGAGAGGGAAGGGGAGAACTTCCCCTTCCCTTTCTTCGTTGATTCGATCTTCTCCGCCAGAGTCTTGCACGCACCGGGACTTCCGCCAAGTAGACCTCTAAAAATACGCGTCTTCTTATTCAACGTGTCTGCGGTGTTTCCTTCGTCCTTCGCTTTTCGTAGATAAAAGTCGACTGCTTCTAGAATCGTCTTTCGGGTTTCTTCCTGCAAGGCTTCCGATTTCGTGGCACCTGCCTCGAGTTCCCTTAGGCGTGCCTCCGCCTCTTCCCATGAGCGCGTTTTGGCGCCAATGCGTTCGCCACCGTCCAGGTAAATCCACTTCCGGCACCGGCAGCGTTTGTGGTAGCTATTTTCTTTGTGTGGCGTGGCGGACAAAAACATTAGCCGTCGCAAATCATTGCACCGAAATATCCAGTGTACAGATCTTGTACAAAATCGCAGTCGGCTTTGATTGTTTTACTAAGTCTATTTAAATCAGTAATTTAAAATCTATTTTATTGGTGGAGGCGGCGGGAGTTGAGCTATCCACGGTTATTGAAAATAAATAACTTATTGATTTCAAAATCCGGCAAAAACTTTCAAAACGGTCCTTTCGCCGCCCCGAGGTACGTAAAAGGTACGTGAGATTCAGTTATCTATAAGTTATTGAAAATAAATAACATCTAGTGGTGGAGGCGGCGGGAGTTGANNGGTACGTAAAAGGTACGTGAGAATTTTTGGTTTAGGCGATGCGACTAAAGCCGTCCCCCACCACCGGTCGACAGCCTTGCCTCCATTGCTTGCGGCCATACCCTCACTGTGGGTTCCGGTTGTCACCCGCCGCCTTCACCGTGACTTGATCGCTTGTTTACAAGGGTCAGAACACACACCCTAAAATCCCGTACCCCCCTCCCTCCCGCACGCCAAAAATTCCGATTTCTATCTCGCCTACTCCCCTCTCCATCACCACTCATTT
>PMSX01000234.1 GCA_003167495.1 Bryobacterales bacterium
TTGAATGGCATAATCTGCTCCCAGCAAGCCGCCCGGTATCTTGTGCGGCTGAGGAATAGCGCCGCCTGTTCCGCGCAGATGCCCACCGAGAACGCGCCGGGCAATTCTTGAAAGATGTAGTTAAGGTCGGTTCGGGAGGCGATGGAGGATACGTAAGGCTCGAAGCGCCGCTCGTCTGCGATGGTATCGGCGCCATGGAAATGAGGATCATAAAAGTAAGCGCGCTCGATCCGCCAGACCTCGTGATACATTTGCGCCCATTCTAAGGAAGGATCGACACGCACTTGAAGATCAGCCATGGAGAGCGTGCCTTCACCCGGTTTGAGCGGCGCATTCGCGGGCACGATCACCCAGCTCGGGTGACCGCCTCCAGTGTTGGGCTCGCCCGGGTTCGGCTTGGCGGGGAGCAGCCCAAGCAGCATCTTTTCGCCGTCTGCCGAGAGTTTGAACGTCGTTACGCGCTCGGCCAGTTTTTCGGTCTTGTGGTCTTCCAGGGTCCAGCGGCTAAGAATAGCTCCCGGATCGGCAAATGGGCTTGGGTCGGGTCGCTGAAGTAAGTAAAGGCTGCCATGCGTCCCCGCGGAAAGCCCTTCATAGGCGGCAGCAGGCAAAGGAAGCGCAACAATCCGCGTCTCGATACCGGCCAGATCCACTTTCACCGGCTTCGGCGGGGATGCTTGTTTTGCAGGCGTAGGCTGCGTCTTGTCTTCGGAAGCCTTTGTCTCGACAGCCTCTGTTGGAGAGGTTGCGGCCGGCGTCTTCTCGTCGTCTAATTCGGGAGCGATGGGCGAGGGCTGATCGGCGGCAAGGACTATGGCGTAGATATTTGAGGTAACCCGGTAAAGGTCGCTTGTCATATCCAGGTCGTCGGAGGTGGCGCCGGAGTTGGTGCTGGCTGTGAAATAAAGATATTTGCCGCTGCGATCGAAGGCCGGCAAGCGCGAGTCGGCCATTTCGTCCGTGAGCTGCGTGGATTTCCCGGTCTCGATCGAATAGAGAAACAACGCGTGCAGGTGGTTTGGCATGGAACGCGGGTAAGCAATCCATTTGGAGTCAGAGGACCAAGCCACGTCGTAGCTCTCATCGGAGAAGCCTCCGAACATGTTCTTTTCACCGATGATGGTCAGCTTGCCGCTCACGGTTTCGAGCAGATAGAGGTTAAGACGATTGTCGTGGAAGACAATGAGTTTCGAATCTGGCGACCATTCCGGGTCGAAGTAGTAGGCGGGCTCGGGCGCCAGCCGAAATTTTCTAATAGGGACCGCGCCCGGCTGCGAAGTACCCGTCTGCGGTGCGATGTGGAGCTGGTAGAGGCCAGACTCGTCAGAGAAGTAGGCGATGGACTGTCCGTCCGGAGACCACGCAGGCGAACGCTCTGCGACACCAGGGGTATTGGTGATGTTGCGGGTCGGTCCATGCTTCAAGGGTACGGTAAGGATCTCGCCGTGTGCTTCGACCGCGGCGCGCAAGCCTGAGGGCGACAGCGAAACGTGGTCGATCTCTTCAGCGACACTCTTAATGCTGGGCCGGATCTCCGGAAGATCTGCATCGATTTGGATGGGTACAAGATGGCTTTTGCCAGTGGCGGTGTTGTACAGATAGATTTCACCCAACTGGTCGTACACAAGGGTGCTGCCCTCGCAAGCGAGGCTACGGATGTCAGATCCGTTGTTGTGAAGCGCCTCGGTGACCGCTCCAGAGGAAGGATCATAGCGGAAGATTCCGGTGCGGCCGGTACGCGACGACAGGAAAAATATGTTCTTGCCCGAATAGACCGGGGAGAAGTCGGAAGCCTTTTCGTGTGGAATCTGCCGCGAGTCTAATCCCGGGAGCGAGATAACCCAGATTGTACTTGCGCGGCCGCCGTGATAATTGCCCCACGAGACAAACGCCGAGTACTCGAACCCAAAGGCGGGCGCGAGTGGCGAGTAGGCGATCTGGCCGCCGTCCGGCGAGAGTTGGCCTTGATAAGCCATTGGCAGCGGAAGCGGAACGGCGACGCCCCCCTCAGCGGGAACAGAGAAGATTCGCGTGTAGCGGCTCACCGAATCGCGGTTCGACCGGAATAGAATGCGCTTGCCATCGGGAGTCCAGCCGATCGCGACATCGGTTGCGGGATGGTATGTCACACGATGTGGGACACCTCCGGATACCGGGACGGTGAAGACGTCGGTGTTGCCGTCGTATTCACCAGTAAAAGCAATGGTCTGGCCATCTGGCGAGAAAATAGGAGCGCTTTCAATGCCAACGCCGGTGGTTAGTCTCCCAGCGCGGCCACCTTCGCGAGAGACACTCCAGAGGTCTCCTGCATAGCCAAAGACGATCAAGTCTCGGCTGAGAGTGGGGCTCTGAAATATGTGGTGCGCTGCCGCATGGTTTTCGGCGACGCTGAGTGGAGGTGCGCAGAAGAAAAGTGTTGCCGCGGTCGAGAGGTAGATGGAACGCATCCGAAGCTCCTTTGGAGGTGAGACGATTCCACCATGTTATGTCACCGGCAATCCATTTGCCGTATGGCTTAACCCTTAATTGCTTTCACCACCGCGTCTGCAAATTCGCCTGTGGACGCGGTGCCTCCCACATCCGCCGTTAGATATTTTCCTTCCCGGTAAACAGCCTCGATCGCATTTTGCATCTTGTGCGAAGCCGCATTTTCTCCCAGATGAGTCAGCATCATAACGGCCGATAGCATCAGCGCCGTTGGGTTGGCTTTCCCTTGTCCCGCAATATCGGGCGCGCTGCCGTGCACGGCTTCGAAAACGGCATGCGTCTCACCCATGTTCGCGCCGGGCACAATCCCTAGCCCACCCACCAAGCCTGCCGCCAGATCTGAAACGATATCGCCATACAGATTTGGCAGAAGAAGAATGTCGAACGTTTCTGGCCGCATCACCAGTTGCATTGACGCGTTGTCAACGATCAGCTCTTTGTATTGAATCTCCGGAAACTGCTTCGCCGTTTCGCGGCAACAACGCAGAAACAGCCCGTCCGCCAACTTCATGATGTTAGCTTTGTGGATCGCCACAACGGTCTTACGGCCATTCGTCCTCGCGTAATGGAACGCGTAACGCGCAATCCGCTCCGAGGCCACGCGGGTAATCACTTTCAGGCTCGTGACAACGTCTTTAACAATCTCGTGCTCCAGGCCCGAATACAGATCTTCGGTGTTCTCGCGAAAAATCACCATGTCGATTTGCACGTCTTGGAAGCGCGTTTTCACGCCTGGCAAAGTCTTCACAGGCCGCACGTTGGCGAACAGATCGAGCGTTTTGCGCAACGCCACGTTTACGCTCTGAAATCCGCCCGCTACCGGCGTCGTGACCGGACCCTTCAGCCCTACCTTCGTCTCATTCAACGAATCGAGCAGATATTGCGGCAGCGTTTTACCCGATTCCAAAATGATAGCTTCGTTTAGTTCGGCGCGCCGCCAGACAATATCAACGCCTGTTGCGTCTACAGCGCGAACTGCCGCTTGCGCAACTTCCGGGCCGATTCCGTCGCCCGGTATCAAAGTGCAATAGTGTGGCACGCTTTATTTTATGATTTGCCAGAATGAATTCTTATGCCTAAGATTGAACGCGCGCTTCTTAGCGTCACCGACAAAACCGGTCTTTTGCCGTTTGCCCAGCGGCTGCATGGTTTAGGCGTGGAACTTATCTCGACCGGCGGCACTGCCAAACTCCTGCGCGACAATCAGATCCCGGTGCGTGAAGTGGCCGATGTAACGGGCTTTCCCGAAATGCTCGATGGCCGGGTCAAAACCATTCATCCGCGCATCGCTGGCGGCATTCTGGCCATGCGCAATAACCCCGAGCACATGCACGCACTGGCGGAACATGGAATACCGCCTATCCAAATGGTGGTGGTGAATCTCTATCAGTTTTCGAAATTTGCCAACAAGCCGGGCGTCACGCGCGAAGAACTGATCGAGAACATTGACATCGGCGGTCCAACCATGATCCGCGCGGCGGCTAAGAATTTTCAGGACGTTGCTGTGGTTGTCGCTCCTGAACAGTATGAGCCGATCGTGGCTGAGCTTGCGCAAAATGCTGGAGCGCTTACGCCGGCTACACATTGGCACCTGGCCCAGCAAGCCTTTTTGCACACTGCTGCCTATGATCAAGCCGTTTCCAGCCGCTTGCTTGAGGTGGATGCTGCCGGTAATACGACGCCGGCCGAAACGCTCCCTACTTCGTTGCAAATCTCCGCTCCGCGCGCGGCGGTTCTCCGGTATGGTGAAAATCCGCATCAACAGGCGGCGCTCTACAAATTGGGTGATACAGGCGTTGCGGCCGCTGAACAGCTTCACGGCAAAGAGCTTTCGTACAACAATCTGGTTGATCTGGATGCGGCGTGGCTACTTGTGCAGGAGTTTGCCGGCCCGGCTGCCGCCATCATCAAGCACACAAATCCGTGCGGTTGCGCGGAACAGGCAACCTTGGCCGACGCCTATCGCAAAGCATTCGAAGCCGACCCAGTCTCAGCTTACGGCGGAGTGCTCGCTTTCAACCGCGAGTTGGATAAAGAGACTGCGTTGGAAGTGGCCAAGCTCTTTGTCGAAGCGATCGCCGCGCCCTCGTTTGCAGCCGAAGCGCTCGCGATTCTCACTGCCAAGAAGAACCTCCGGCTCGTGAAAGTGAAGCCAGTTAGTAAACCGGAACCGGTTATCAAATCGATCACCGGGGGCTTGCTGGCGCAGACAGCCGATACGGCCACGCTTGTTGAAGCGGAGTTGCAAGTGAAAACCACGCGTCAACCCACGGCCGAAGAACTGCGTGCTCTATTGTTTGCGTGGAAAGTCTGCAAGCACGTAAAGTCGAATGCCATCGTTTATGCGAACGCCGGACAGTCGGTAAGTGTTGGGGCAGGGCAGATGAGCCGCGTCGATAGCGCAAGATTCGGAGCGATGAAGGCTGTGCTGCCGCTCAAAGGTACGGTGGTTGCGTCCGACGCCTTTTTCCCTTTCCCCGATGGCTTGGAAGAGGCGGCAAAGCATGGCGTTACGGCGGCGATTCAGCCAGGCGGTTCCGTGAAGGATGAAGAAGTGATTGCGGCGGCGAACCGTTTGAATTTAGCGATGGTGTTTACGGGCGTGCGTCATTTCAGGCATTAAGGGAGCCATCACTGCCGTCCAGCAATCGCCCCCGCCCAATCCGCCGGCAGCGTCCCTAACGGCAGCAACTGCCCTTTTTCCAAGTGCCTTATTGTCTTTGCAAACTTCGCGGCATGGGGATCGTGCGTCACCATAATAATCGTCTTACCGAACTCACGATTTAACCGCGTCAGCATTGTCAACACGTCTTCCGCCGCCGCCGCATCCAGATTTCCGGTCGGTTCGTCGGCGAGGATTAAGTCCGGGTCGGTCACAATCGCGCGCGCGATCGCCACGCGCTGTTCCTGGCCGCCCGACAACTGTTTCGGCAAATGTCCGAGCCGGTCGCTCAACCCAACTAGTTTCAGCGCCGTCTCGGCATGCTCGAACCGCTCCTTCTTATTGAGCCTCGTCAGCTTAAGCGGCAGTTCCACGTTCTCTAACGCCGTCAGCACTGGAATCAAATTAAACGACTGAAAGATGAACCCGATGTGCTCATTCCGCCAGTGCGCAATCTCCTTATCGCTCATCTCGCGCAAATTCGAACCAAGCACGCGGATTTCTCCACCGGTTGGCTTGTCCATCGCCGCAATTAAATGCAATAGAGTGGATTTGCCCGAACCCGAGGGCCCCATCAGCGCCACGAAGTCGCCCTTCTCAATCACGATGTCCACGGCATCCAACGCTGCCACGTGGAATTCGTCGCGTACATACTCTTTGCTCAGCTTGCTGCTGATTACAACTTGTTCGCTCATTCGTTTTCCGCTCCTACTGCTTTACTTCCACTCTCTCCCCGTCTTTCAAAGACGCCGGCGGGCTCACGATCAAATCCTCGCCACCGAACAATCCAGTGTTCACGATTACACCCTTGTCCGAAGACCCACCCGTAGTAACGGCCCGCTTGACCGCCCTGCCTTTCAACACCACGAAGACGTGGTCGCCTTGCACGGCGCCGGCGGGAATCACCACAACCTGCTTCGGTTCAATCGTCGCCCCGCTGTCTTTGGGCGCTTCACTGATGAACCGAACCGTGGCGTTCATATCGGGCCGAAGCTTATCGTCAGGTTTCAATACCCTAACTTTCACCTGCACAGTGGCCTTCGCCCGGTCGGCCTCCGGCGAGACTTGTTCAATTACGCCGTCATACGGTATGTCTGGATAGGCGTCGGTTGTAATTTTGCCTTTCTGTGTGGGAGCTAGCTTAGGAAAATCATTTTGGCTGATATCGAGCTCCACCTGCAAATCGTTTAAGTCGGCCATCGTGACGATGTAACCTTTCGCGCCCTTGTCGCCCACAAAGCCGGTAGTGATAAATTCGCCGCGCTCCACGTTGCGGTCGAGAATTGTGCCGGTGATGGGCGCGCGAATAATGGTGTTATCCAATTGCGTCTGGGCGTAGTCCAAGGCACCGCGCGCCTGTTCCACCTGCCCTACTATCTGCGTGGTCTGTTCCTGGCGCGGACCCAGCACCTCCAGATCGAGCAGCCTTTGCAAACTGGCGACTTTCGCCACCGCATTGTCGTACTTAGCCTGAGCATCGTCCAAAGACTGCTTGGAGAAGACGCCACTTTCCGCAAGCTGCTTTGTTCTGTCGAGTGAAACCTTGGCATTATCAAGATCGGCCTTCGCCTGGCTGACATCGTAACGGGCCTTCTCGATCTCTTCCGGCCGGTTGCCGTTCTTGATTTCGAGTTCGCGCCCTTTGAGGTTCTCCAACTGGCCGCGCTGCTGCGTCACCTGCGCGCGATACTCGTCGTCTTCGAGACGCACCAGTACCTGTCCAGCCTTCACTTTGTCACCTTTATCGACGCCGATCCACGCCACGCGGCCGTTCACCTTCGACGCGACTTCAATCTTGTGGGCTGCAATGATGTAGCCCGTGGCGCTCAAAATCACTTGGTCGCCCGCCGCTGAAACGTTCACCGGCGATTGCACTTGCACCACCTGCACCACTGTGGCCGAGGTGAGTTTGTTGTAGAGAAGCAGTGCGCCGACCGCAGCAATGCCCGCCAATACCGCAATGGCAATCAAGTTAAACAGCCACTTCGATTCTTTTGGGCGCCTTGACGTGCGGTCGATTTTTAGATTTCTAAGTTCTAGTTCCATGCGTTTGTTCGCCTTACGGCTTACACCTCACGAAGAGCAGATAGAATTTCTTTTTTTGCGGCTTGCCGGGCAGGCAACAGTCCGCCCACCGCTCCCAAAATCAGTGAACAGAAGAGGCCAATCACCATGACCTCAGGGCCTATATGAATATTGAAGCTCGTCTCGCTGAAAGTGACAAAATTCCCCACGCCGGTGGTAATCGAATTCAGCGGTAGAACTACTACGCAAGCGATGATTCCCCCCAAGAGCGAGAGCAGCAGCGATTCCAACAAGAAACTCAAGAGAATGCTGCCTTGCGTGAACCCTAGTATCCGCAGCGTGCCTACTTCTTTCGCTCGGCGCGCCACAGCGGCATACATCGTGTTCATTGCCGCAAAGCAACTGCCCACGGCCATGACGATGCAAACAAAAAACCCCAGGAACTTGATGGGCGCAGAGGAGACGGCGGTTTGCGAACTGTAATAATCCCTCTCACTGAGCACCGTCACGTTCAGCCGCCGGTCACCCTCGAGTGCTTTTGGCAATGCGGCCGCGGCCACTTCGTCGGTTGCTTGAAGCAGCGCCGAACTATATGTGTCCGCACGGTTATAATCGGAAGCCACTTGCGGTCCGTCCGCCCAAATCTCACTGTCGATGGAACTCCCGTGCCCATCCATGACGCCTACGACGGTCCAGAGTCCGCGCCCGAACCTGAGTTGTTTGCCCAGTTGCGCATTCGGATAACGTTTGGCAATCGACTTGCCAACCATTACTTCGCGCTGCCCTTCATTAAATGGTCTGCCCGCTACCATCCTGAGTTTTCTCATGTCCACCCCGCGCCGGGAAAGCCCGCGCAGCGTCACGTTTGAACCCTCCGGGTTCTCCACATTCGGCAGATTGATCACGCTCACAATTTCGAGCGATGCCTCCGGCTGGCCATCTTTACTGGCAATCCCTGGAAAATTCTTTACAATCTGGAACTGTTCTTGCGTTAACAGGCTGGTCAATTCGGCATTGCCGCCTTTTCTCATCACGAGCACGTGCAACGGATCGCCACTCGTCTCAAAAGCCGATTGCAAACCGGACACCAATCCCAGGACCGCCAGTAACACGGCCACTGTCATTGCAATTCCTGCGCCGGTCATTAGCGTAGTAGTCTTGCGCACAATCAAGTTGCGAATGTTGTAAGAAATCGGAATCGCCATATCGAGTTAACCTGCGTAACGCAACGAATCTAGAATATTGGTCTTGGCCGCGTTCCACGCCGGTATGAACGAACTCACCACACCCACCACCAAAGCCAGGCCCATGGCCACCAACGCCGTAAAAGGAGTTACGGAGAGACCGCGCAACTGCGGCATGAATGCGCCTAACGCCTTGCCGGCGCCTATCATTAGAACCGACGACAACAGCAGGCCGATCACCCCGCCAATCAAGGCAATGCAAACCGCCTCGCCTACGATAATCCCTAAAACCGCGTCGTTGTTAAAGCCTAACGTTTTGAGCACGCCTACTTCTTTGATGCGTTCGCGGACCGACATTGCCATTGTGTTCCCAGACACCAGCAAAATGGTAAACGTGACCGCGGCGCAAACGATCATCAGAAACAGTTTGATGTTCCCCAGAAACGAGACGAAGGACAGCGCGAACTGCCCCTCTGATTCCGTCTTTGTTGGATAGGGCGATTCGGCAAACATGGCGTCGACGGCCTGGGCGACCTTAGGCGAATCGTCGGTGCTGTTTACCCGAATCGCCAATGTGCTGATCAATGAACGCCGCCCTACCGGGAGCAGATCGCGCAGATATTCCCAGTCGAAGAATAGCGAACTCGCAGCATCGGGATCGTCGAAAATGCCAACCACCTTCAGATCCAAATCGTACGGATAAATGTCGCCTTTTAGCATCACCCGGTCGCCCAGCTTCAGCTTGAGACTGTCTGCCAGATCCTGTGAAATAATGCAGCCTGTCCGGTTGGTAAGGAAAGCCTTTCGCTGATCGTCTGGCATCTTCATGTCTGTTCGGATGCTGAGGAACGCTTCTGGCTCCACGCCGAACCGGGCGAAGAAATTTTTCTGGTCGCGGTTGTCTTTGTATGTCCCGCCGAACCAGTTCCACACCGAGATTTGCTTCACGCCCGGTATCTGCCGGACCTTCGCTTCGTCTGAGAACGGAATGACTTGCGCCAGCGATACCTTATGCCGGACGACTAGCCGCAAAGCCTGGCCGGGCGTTGGTTGTGACATGAACAAGGCGTGGTACATGGCAATCAGCACGCCAAACAGGCATAACGAAACAGCGATGCTCGAAATTGTCAAAATACTGCGGCGCTTATTGCGAAATGTATTCTTGTACGCGAGCGAAAAATATCGGAACATGCGGCAACTCCCTGTTTCGTAGGCTTATGTTAGAGGGCAAATTGTGAGGGGTCGAAGGTCTGGAATCGTGGACCGACCGCCCCAAAAAAAGGAATACGAACCGTTGGATTCACCCGTTCAACCAATATTCGATGATCCCTGGACACCCGCTGATCGGCTTTTTATGCGGCGGGCAATGACTCTAGCTTCGCATGCCGAAGCCCAAAATGAAATACCGGTGGGGGCGTTACTGGTGCGGGGCGAAATTGTTATGGGCGAAGGCTGGAACCAGCCGATTGCCACGTCTG
>PMSX01000218.1 GCA_003167495.1 Bryobacterales bacterium
AAGACCAGGTCCGTTTCGCGCGAATTCGGGCCGGAAGCAGCACTCAGCGAAATCGCACGTGTGACCTTCACTGCGTTTAATTGGCGAGAGGAATTGATTCGCGCCAAGCCCACGTCCGCGCATCCCCAGGGAAACGTTTATCCTGTTCTCGCCAATGCAATCACGGCACTGCGGCACTCTCCCGAATGGCAGGGTGTCCTTGCTTTCAACGAACTCCTTTTGACTCCCATGGCGATCAAGCCCGCCCGATGGGGACCAATCTCGAATACCGCCGCGTGGAGCGATCATGAAGATCGGTTGACCGCAGAGTGGCTGCAGCGAAAAGGAATTCTGGTAGATGTCGGCACGGGGTTAGCAAGAATCTACCGACCCGGTGTGAAGGCCGACTGCTGTCTCATTCTGGAAGGCCCGCAAGGCAGCAAGAATCCGCCGCGCTGACAACACTCGCCGGGCCATACGTCGCCGACGAACTGGCCGCCGATTTGGGTACCAAGGATTCAGTGCTGCAAACCCAAGGTGTCTGGATCATCGGGCTGTCTGAACTCGATTCGCTCAGCCGCGCAGAAGTCGGCCGTATCAAAGCGTTTATGAGTCGGACCACAGATCGGTTCCGACCACCTTATGGCAGACGTTTGATTCGAATCTCCTCGCCAATGCGTTTTTGCCGGCAGTGTGAATCATTCCAGTTACCTGCGTAACGACAGCGGTGGTCGGCGCTTCTGGCCGGTAGCTTGTGGTCGAATTGACATCGATCTCTTGGCTCGTGACCGGGACCAGCTGTGGGCGGAAGCGAAAGCCCGGTTTGAGCGTGGCTGCGTTTGGTGGCTGGAGACAACAGAACTCGTCGACATCGCTGCAGTGGAACAATCGGATCGTTACGAAGCAGATTCCTGGGAAGAAGTCATTGCCCGCTGGGTTGAAGGCCGTCGAAGCGTTTCTATCGCGAGTTGCTTTCTCGTTGCCTCGACAAACCGCAGGCATTATGGACACAGGTCGACAAGAACCGCGTGGCTCGTTGTTTCCGAGCCCCTGGTTGGGAGCGTTATCGCGAGCGCCAGGGGTCCCGATTGGAATGGCGCTATCGAAGGATCGAACAATAAATGTTCACAGTGTTCTCAGTGTTGTTCCCGCTGGACTGCGAGGCGAAATGAGACAGAGTTGCTAGGGAACAGTTAGCCGTTCACTGAAATACAGCCTCCAGGGCCTTCGTATCTCCGGATTTGAGACGATCAGGTTCTTTTCTCCGACCGCTTCGTTCAAAATTTGAAAAACTGCCTTCTATTCCGGAGGCCGTCAATGTCTCTTCGCTTCGCTTCGATCCGCTAACTCGCGACTTCGCCGACCTTGACCGCTGCTTCGTTTCAGGCAGCCGCCCTAATGGGCCAGAATGGCGGCGTCCGCCTTTCTGGCTTCTCTCGAACCCGCTAGAGTTACTAAACAAATCGCCGTTACTCACGATCTATACCGCTGCCAGTAAGTCTTAAGTTCCTGCGGTGGTTAGCGAATCACTTTGGAGGGGATGTTTGGTTGTTCAGGATTCAGCAGCCGACGTTGAAACACGACGGGGTTGCGAATATTCAAGCTTGGAATGATCTGCTCCTACATAAACCGGCTATAGACGAGTACCGGCTCCGTTGGCATAGTCGAAGTGCACACCAAGTGTGCTGCTTTTTGTCAGCAAAGAGACGCTGGGTGTCGATGATCTTCTTCTCGACGGATCTTTGGGCGAACCAGCTGTAGGTGAAAGAAGGGGTGTAGCGAATGTCTAATTTAATCGAGTTCGTTGGCCGAGTCAGCTCATTCGGGTTCCGCGTTATCGGTGACGGAATTCGCATGCCCTTAGAAGGTAGCCAGATTCTGAACCACATCATCGAAGCGGGTTACAAATCCCTGCCGCTGGTGGTGCCCGCGGGCTTCGCGCTCGGCACGGTGATGACCCTTCATACTCGTAATACCCTGATGACCTTTGGCGCCGGTGCCATGATCCCCACGGTCCAGGCGCTCGCGTTCTTTGTCGAGATCGGTCCGCTCGTCGCAGGCCTCCTGCTGGCCGGGCGAGTCGGCTCAGGGATCGGAGCGGTGCTCGCGAACATGCGCGTAACCGAACAGATCGATGCCATTGAATCTTTATCGATCGACTCCTTCAAATTTCTTGTCGTCCCCAGAGTCCTCGCATGTGTCGTGGCGCTGCCGCTCTTGACGCTATTCATGGATTTCGCTGGCCTGCTCGGCGGCTATCTGGCAGAGTACTCCTCTTCGGGAGCTTCCTTCGCTCTTTACGTCGGGCGTGCATTCGCTGATCTCCGGTGGGCCAATTTCGTCGCGCCGACGCTGAAGACGGCCGTGTTCGGGTTCATTATCGGGACGGTTTCATCCTATTTCGGCTACACAACAAACATGGGCGCTACGGGCGTAGGGCGAGCCGCCACCAATAGTGTCGTCGTGTCGTCCCTGTTGGTGATTCTGGCTGACGTCATCCTCGTCAAGTGCATTTTCTTCGCATTCCCGGAGAACGCGCTATGAGCGAACATACGGGGCAGGCCGTGGTGTTCGATCAGGTATTTAAAGCTTTTGGGCCGAATCAGGTTCTACGAAACGTATCGTTCTCGGTTCCGGCCGGGAAGGCCTTATGCATCCTGGGCCGGAGCGGCACGGGCAAGAGCGTGACGCTGAAACTCCTCATGGCGTTGATCAAGCCAGACCGCGGAAGTATCTTTGTTGACGGCGGCGATATAACGCGCCTCGAGCCCGCCGGTGTTTCAAAGGTCCGCCGCAAGATGGGCTTCCTCTTCCAGGATGCCGCCCTTTTCGACTCACTGACGCTGTATGACAATCTCGCGCTTCCTTTGCGTCGCCTCACCCAGAAAACGACTGCCGAAATTGATTTCGCGGTCGACGATGTCCTTCGCCATGTCGGCCTCGCTGGCGACAAGAACAAGTTCCCATCAAGCTTGTCGGGCGGAATGCGAAAGAGAGCAGGCCTCGCGCGGGCGCTTGTGCTTGAATCCAGGGTTCTCCTTGCGGACGAACCGAGCAGCGGCCTCGATCGAATCACCGCGTCTGAGATCGACGAGCTCCTGCTGCGTCAGAAACACGATAAGGGAATGACAGTCCTAGTAGTGACTCACGACGTACACGGTGCACGGCGGGTCGGCGACCAATTTGCGGATGTATCTGGGATCGTCTCCGGTGCTAAAGTTCAGGTGGCCGGAATGGATGCAGGCGAAGTGCTTGCCATGGACATCCCAAAGAGGCCGACCGCAAAGTTCAGGGTCAAGCTTCGCATCAATCAGAAGTTCGGCGGGCTCGTGCGGGCGGACTCTGTGGTCACTGTCGGGACGGAAGGGGTCGTGGGCAACCGATTCCTTGAGATCAGCGCCGGCAGTTCGCGCGCGCCCGCAGTCGCCACGGGTTCGACCTTGAAGGGTATTGAACCGACGGACCTCTCCGCCATCTTGGAACTGGTAAAAGGCACAATTCTCAACGTAGACAAAACCGTAAGCAATGCCAACAGTTTGGTGACCAATGCTAGCGGTTTAATCACGTCGGTCGCCGGCAATCTCAACGCTACTCTGGACGAAACCAAATTAACAATCTCGAATGCCAACGATGTCGTTACAGGCCTCAAAGAGGGCCGCGGGCCTGCCGGAATGCTGCTGCGCGACGAAGCGCTCGCGAATCAAGTAAGGCAAGCAGTGACAAACGCCAAAAACGCCTCAAGCGAGTTGAATCGGGTGGCGGCACAGGCGGGCACCCTAATGTCGGAGCTGCAGTCGAAAGGCCTTCCCGGCCAAGTCGACGACACAGTTAAAGAGGCTAAGAACGCCGTTGCTAATCTGGACGCGGCGTCGGCGCAGGTTAGGCAGGCGATTACGGACTTCACGGGCCCGGATGAAGGCGGGACGACAGCCGCAACGACCATACGGGAATCGCTGTCGAATATTGATGTGGCGGCGGCAAATATTGCGGATGGGAGCGAAGCTCTCAAACACAACTTTCTGCTGCGCGGTTTCTTCCGGAGGCGGGGCTATTACAGCCTAGCCAACATCTCTCCCGATCTGTATCGCAAGGATCGTCTATTCGCCGCTCGGAACGCTGATCGCGCTTGGCTACCGGCAGCCCAGTTGTTCCACCAGAACTCCAGTGGTGAGGAGGAACTTACCTCGCAAGGAAGATCGGCTCTCAATTTGGCCTCGGCGCACTATGGTGAACGGATTCTCGACAGCCCGGTCGTTGTGGAGGGTTATTCGGACGGTGCTGAAGTCAACGATCCTCTAGCGGCTTCACGCCATCGGGCGATTCTCGTGCGCAATTATCTTCAGAGCCGTTTGAAGCTCGATACAAGCAGAGTTGGAACCGTGGCCTTAGAAAATCGTCCGCCAAACGGCTCATCCCACACAAGCTGGAACGGCGTCGCGATCGTTCTCGTGAACGAGAAGCGCTGATCTCCCTCTGACGACCTTCGAGGAGGTTTAGGATCTAGACAGGACGATGCGGCCCGGGTCCACGCCCAACCGCTCAGCGCGTTGTGTATCCCTTATTCCAGGTCAGCAGCTAGTAATGTCTTTCGAAGTCTCTATTTCAACTGTTCCTCCGAATGTCGCTTCTCAACTATGAACTTCGCGGCGAGTCTGACTAGGGCGGCAAAAGAGTCGGCCTCCATCTTTCGCATGATGTGTGCTCGATGGATTTGAACTGTGTACTCCTTGATCCCCAGTTCAAATCCGACTTGCTTGTTTAGCAACCCACGAACCAACAGCGGCAACACCTCTCGCTCTCGGGGCGTCAAAATCTTATATCGAGCATCAAACCTCTCTTGTTCGATCGCCTCCCGCCGATTGTCCCGGTATTGCTGGAATGCTCTTTCAACCGACTTGACCAAGGCAGCATCATCGACCGGCTTGGTTAGGAAGTCGATCGCTCCTTCCCTCATCGCACGCACCGCTATCGGAATGTCGCCCAGGCCAGTGATGAAGATGATAGGCAAAAAGAAATTCCCGCTCTTAAGTGTTGCCTGCAATTCAAGACCAGACATACCGGGCATTCGAATGTCGGCAATCAGGCATGCGGCTTCTCGGTCAGCCCTGGAATCGAGGAATTCCTCTGCTGAGCCGAAGCAGAGTGCGGGTAGGCCCTCCGATTCGACCAGGTCCAGGAGTGCATCGCGTATGGATTCGTCGTCGTCGAGAATCGCTACAAAGCTTGAGTTCTGTTCTATGGCCATATATGAAACCTAGCGCCGTACGCATGGCAACGCAATCGGACCCTCGTCGAACAAACTGCTACTTTGGTGTTATGCGACTACTACCCTAGGCTTGAATAGTGGCTCCGTGAAAAAAGGGGTATGGGGTCAATGACTATCTGGGCGGGAGGTTGAGTCTATCGCCCATCCGCACCAGTTCGATCAACGATCCGGCTTGCATCTTCTCCATGACGTGACCTCGGTGGATCTTTACGGTCGCTTCGCTGGCTCCGATCTTCGCGGCGATGTGCTTGTTGAGCATGCCTGAGATGACAAGAGTCATCACCTCGCGTTCACGCGGGGTCAGCGCACCATAGCGCTCGCGTAAGTCATTGACCTCGGCCAATTGTTCACGCGCAGCTCGGTCTCGCTGAAGCGCCTGCTGAATTGCATCCAACAGATCCTGATCCCGAAACGGCTTAGTCAGAAACTCGACGGCGCCTGATTTCAGGGCTCTGACGGACATTGGAATGTCCCCGTGCGCGGTGATAAAGATTATAGGAACACTCACGCCCAGTTCTGCCAGCTTTTGCTGAAAATCAAGTCCACTCATCTGCGGCAGCCTGACATCAAGAACCAAGCAGCTAGGATCGGCGGTGCGTGGTCTTTTGAGAAACTCCTCGCCGGTTGCAAAAGCTTCGGCACGAAGGCCGACCGACTCGACCAGATCCTGAACCGCCTGACGCATTCCCCCGTCGTCATCGATGACGTACACAGTGGGAACAACCGCGGCCTTCATGCACGCGCCTCTGCTCCGCCGGGGAGAGTGAAATGAAAAGTCGCTCCTGCGCCCCGATTGGCGGTCGCCCACACTCGCCCTCCATATGCCTCCACGATCGAGCGTGTGATGGTCAGTCCCATACCCGTCCCCTGTGGTTTCGTCGTATGAAAAGGATTGAAAATCAGCTCCGCACTTTCCGCCGGCAATCCAACGCCCGTGTCGGAGATGGAAACGGTCAAGTGACCTTCGGAATTGACTTGTGAACTGATCGTCAATGCCCCACCACAGCCTTTCATTGATTCAATCGCATTCAGCATCAGGTTCATGAGGATCTGTTGCACCTGCACCCGGTCAGCCAGGATATTTGGAATATCCGATTCCAGTTCGGTCTGAATCGTTACGGAGTAGCGAGCGGCTTCCGTCTGTAGCAGTTCGCGCATTTCTTCTATGGTGCCTTTCACGTCAACCATCTGGCGTTCACCAGGAGTGCCTGTTTTGTAGAAGGCCCGCAGACTGTTGATAATGTCAGCCGCCCGGTTTCCCTCCCGATCAACCCGGGCGGCCGCTGCGCGCGCCCTCTCCAAATCTGGAGGATCATGCGCCAACCATCGTAAGAGCGCATTTGCGCTTGTAACTGAGGCCGCAATTGGTTGCTTGATCTCGTGCGCCAGCGCAGCGGCTAGTTCACCCATCATGTTGACTCGGGTGATGTGCGCAAGTTCAGCCTCTAATAGACGGAGCCTTTCGCGCTTTTCCTCGGCGCGCTTTCCTTCCGTAATATCCATTGTTATGCCAAAGTACCCACCAGTCTCCTGAGAAGGGTTGTGATGCCCGATGCCACGCAGAAATCTGATGTCGCCATCGGTGCCACGAATTCGAAAGTCGACGTCATAATCCGCCCCGGCGCTAATTGCATCTTCGAGCTTTGCTCTGATAGTTCGTTCGTCTTCGGGTAGAATCGCGCCATAAAATACGTCGAACGGAAGCGGGCCTCGGCTGGGGTCGAAGCCGTACAGGCGGGCGTTTTCGTCCGACGAATGAAATATTTCCCGCGTAACCAGGTTGCACGCCCAACTGCCGATGTGAGCCAAGCTTTGCGCTTCCGCCAGATACACTTGCTCCCGCCGCAGCTCCTGAGTCAATAACTCCTGCGATGTAACGTCCATCGTAGTGCCGTGGAATCCGTGAAAAACTCCGTCTTCAAAAACTGGGATACCAAC
This sequence comes from Bryobacterales bacterium, assembly GCA_003167495.1. Classification (GTDB taxonomy): domain Bacteria; phylum Acidobacteriota; class Terriglobia; order Bryobacterales; family Bryobacteraceae; genus Bog-105. The sequence continues at coordinate 7,184 of PMSX01000218.1, forward strand.
ACAGCGAACGTAGCGCAACTCGCCATCTGGCCGAACAATTCGCTTCGTGACGTCACAGCCGCGGCGCTGCTCATGCATAGTCTGTATCGTTCCAGCCATGGAGGCTCGGTCCTGGGGATGGATTGCAGCTAAATATTGGTGAAGGTTCGGAGCCCCGTTTTTCGGATCCAGTCCGAAAATCTTGTAGACCTCGTCAGACCAATAGATATTTAGATCGTCTGACCAACGAATCCCTAGTGTAGTGTCCACGAATT
>PMSX01000150.1 GCA_003167495.1 Bryobacterales bacterium
CAATTTTTGAGAAATCGAGAATTCCGTTCAGGAGATCGAATAGACCGCTGCTGGACGATTGCAATTGGGTAATAATCCCGCCGGCATTCTTCGGCAGATTTAACGCAGCCAAGTCTTCTGTCAGACCGATGATCTGATGCAGCGGAGTTCGTATCTCATGACTCATGTGCGCAAGAAAAACGCTTTTGGCGTGGCTGGCAGCCTCGGCACGGGCCTTTTCTTGCAGGATCCGGGCCCGCTCTCCGGCTCTCCGAGTTTGCATGTTCATCCACAAACGCAGCAGGCCGAAGGCAGTCCCAACCACAGCCAGATACAGACCCGCTTGCGCCCACCAGGTCTCCCACCAGAAGGGCTCCAAGCGAAATCGCACTTCTGCGATCTGGCTGCTCCAGGGACGTCCCCAACTGCGCATTCGCACTCTGAACCGATGCGCGCCCGGCGGGAGTGCCGCCAAGGTCGCAGCCCGCTCTTTGGCGTCAATCCAGTTACCCCCATCAACGCTATATCCAAATCGAGCTTGCCCCTCAGTCTTGAAACCCAAAGAAGAGAATTCAATCCGTGCCGCTCTAGGCCGTTGCGAAACTTGCAGGCTCGTGATTACCGGCGTGTCCCCGCCCTCGGTTTTGGGCTGCCCGGTTAACAGGGCGCTATCTGAATGCTGCAAATAGTGCGCGAGCCCGCCGCTGGTGCCAACCCAAACGCTGCCATCGTCGTCGGCCCAGAATGCCTCGCCATCGCAGTCATTCGAAATGAGGCCGTCTTCGATTGAAAAATAGCGCCACGCATTCGCCGCGTTTTCCTTGCTGGCTCCCGCTGCCGCATACCCTGCCGGATCGGCCAGCATGGAAAGGCCATGCGACGTTCCTTGCCAATAGTGACCGAGAGAGTCGAATCCATGAAGCGCGGTTAGTTCCGTGGGAACACCCTCGGGTTTTATTTCCGCGACGCTCACAACTTTTTCTCCGTCAAAAGCTACTCGCTCAACAATTCCGTCGTACCGGTGCCGAAGCCAGACCGCTCCATCGGGCGCAATCGCAATGACATACTCTGATTCCGTCAGCAACCCATCCTTCTTGCCATAACTCCGCCAACGGCCGCCGGCGTAGCGCCACAGCCCCTGCGCCGTTGTTGTCGCAAACAATACGCCTTGCTTATCGTGCGCCACATCCCAAACCCCCGTTGGGCCACCTGGAACCAAGGCAAAATGCGCCGTCCTCGTAGGTCGCTGGGCTACATACAGGCCAGCACGGGTCGCTATCCAAAGCCGCCCCTCGCCATCGAAAGATCCCCTTATTGGCTCTTGAGTCGGCAAACCTTGAGCTTTGCCGAAGAAGTTCACTTGACCGGTTTGAGGTTCAATACGCGCGAGCCCTGCGCCTCTTTTCGCAATAAGCCAGAGCCCTCCATCGGGTGCCTCCCCCAACCACCGGACCGTACCGGTCACCTGTTGCGCCCAGTTCCACATTCGCGGCTCTCCCTTTACCGGAAACCGCACGACTCCTCCAGTCGTACCAACCCATAAAGCTCGGTCTGATCGGGCGCGCAGTATACTCCAAATCAGATTGGACGGCAGTCCATTCTCCTTCGTCCAGCCTTCCCAGTCATTCCGGCCCAACCACCTCGCCAGCCCTTCGCCGATAAGTCCAACCCAGATCGACCCTTCCCGATCCTCCATTGCCACGCTGGTGAGCGATGTGTGGAGTCCCTGCCTGTCGCTTACCTTCTGAACACCTTGCGCATTCAGGATGGCTAAGCCGTCGTTCGTCGGTACCAAGACCGACCCGTCCCCAGTCAAGGCGAGATAGCCGTAGTAGAAGTTCGAGTCCAGCCCTGAAATCTCACGAAAGCGCGCTTGACCGTGCGGCCTCCAGCACGTGAGTTGCGCGCTCCGCAGCCACAAATCGCCGGAGGGCGTCACCCGAATCGCGTCCCAGTTGCCATTTGGCAGCCCGTCTTCGTTCCCGTACCGCGTCAATTTGTCTGCTCGCAGCCTCCACAGCCATTGGTCACATCCGAACCACAGCGTCTGGCCATCACGATAAACCCCGTGCATACGCTTGCCGCGTAGTGGCTCAGGCAGCGGGAGCATTCGAACTTGCAGCCGGCCCTGTTTATCTCGCTTGCTCGAGGCCTGCAAAAGGCCTTCCCGAATTCCGATCACGACCCCATCTTCGCCATCGTTAGTGATGCCCTGAAAAGAATCCACCACCACGTCCATTTTGGTAGCGAGCTCGAATCCACCAGCGAAAGAGCGGTATAAGTGATTGCAGGCAATCACCCAGAGCGAGCCATCCTGTGCCTCTGCCAACCCCCGTATCTCCGCCAAACACGCCAAACCATCGCTCGCTCCCATGAGGCGAAACCGCGATCCTTCATAGCGATAGAGCCCCGACTCCGTGCCTACCCAAAGATATCCAGCCTTATCTTGAAGAAGCGCTAGGATCGTCGAATTTCCGAGTCCGCTTTCTGCTCCGTAGTGCTGGAAACTGTAGCGAGGCCCAGCCGCGGAGGCTGCACAGGATGCGGCGAAGGCAAGCGCCAGCGCCAACCGCACGCGAACCGGCGACGCAACGAGTTGCCCTCCCAATGAAAATCCTCAGTGGTCATATCGGCAAACGCACTGAGGACCCTTACGGCGCCGGATCATCTGAATCCGAATATCCTAGACCCGTGTATCGGATCCCGGCGGGTGCGTCCTGTTAACGGATGCTCCTAGTCCGTCTATAATCGTAGGGTCATTGCCGTCAGTCAACCAATGCTCCTCTCACGATCAGCAACGATAGTTGTGCTGGTTTTCGTCGCGGTATTGGCGTCTGCGCAAACGTCGCCCGCGGCGGTGTCTCCAACTGCCGATCAAGAGCAGACTGTCGAAGAGACAGATCAGCAGTCCCCTCCTGCGAATTGCCCGGTCACACTACCGCCGTCGGAAGGAGGCTTTTCTCCCCCGTCTCCCGTGCGGAGTGGGATTGTAGCAAATCAGTTTTGGTTTGGTACCGAGAAGCTTTGGACGGCACTGCCCGCTGATGGAGTCTGGAGAGGTTCGGTGCCCAGCAAAGCTGGCGAGTTCGCATACGATGACAAACTCGCCTGGTTCCGGGTTCATCCAACCTTTTCGGAGAAGGATGAGCCGCTTACGATTACTGGGAAAAGGCTGGACGGTGCAGCGCCGTCTTTCACGGAGACTGACTTCTTCTCCGGAGACGACGACTACGCAAGTGGAGTGGGCGGTATCAGCATCCCCGTGTTCGGCTGCTGGCAAGTGACAGGGCATTATAAAGACCGGGAACTAACCTTTAGCGTTTGGGTCACGCCCCGTCCGGAGCAGAAACCGTCTTCCGTGCAGGTACCATACGCGCCCGCGATTGCCCCACAGCGCGTCATCGTCGATGGCGAGACCCAGGCTAAATCGCTCGTCTACAAAGTGACACCTGAGATTCCAGCAGAGGCGCGTACAGAGAATAGCTCAGGGACTGTGGTTCTCCACGCAGTCATAGGCACGGGTGGAAGACCCGGCGAACTCCAATATGTCTCCGGACCACAGGCCCTCGCGCAACCAGCGATAGATGCCGTTACTTGGTGGCAATACAGAATTACCGTCGTCAACGATGAAGCAGTGGAAGTCGACACCACGATTGACGTTGTGTTTCCTCCGCCGAGCAAGTAGATGACGAACCTGATCCTATTTCAGTTAGCCGCTTTGACCCTGCACTGGAACACTCAAGTCTCCAACACGACTGCCAGCCTCCGGGGTTTACGGGTGGTTTCAGCGCAAGTGGTGTGGGCGAGCGGAACGCAAGGCACGTTTTTGAGGACAACGGATGCTGGCGCTCATTGGCAAACTGGGACGGTCCCAGGCGCTGAGACTCTCGATTTTCGGGATGTGGAAGCGTTTGACGGTGAGAGCGCTTATCTACTGGCCAGTGGCGAAGGCAGCAGTTCGCGCGTTTATAAGACAAGTGATGCGGGAACGCATTGGAAACTGCTGCTTACGAATTCGGACGCCAAAGGTTTTTTTGACGCGCTGGCGTTCTGGGATGCAACGCACGCGATTCTGTTGGGCGATCCGGTGGATGGGCACTTTGTGATCTTCACAACCGCAGACGCAGGGAAAACCTGGCAGCGGCAGCAAACGCCAGGGGCGACGGACGATGAAGGAGCGTTTGCCGCCAGCGGAACAAGTCTAGTCGCGCACGGAACCAAAGAAGCTTGGTTCGCCACCGGCGGGCCGCACGGCGGACGGGTATTTCGGACGCGCGACGGCGGGCAAACATGGAGTGTGGCTAAAACGCCCTTAGGTGGCACGAAAACAGCAGGCATTTTTTCGCTCGCCTTCAGCGATAACAAACAAGGCGTTGCCGTGGGCGGCGATTATCAGAATCCCAAGGCGATGGAGCAAACCGTTGCTTTGACTCGCGACGGTGGCAAGACGTGGGCGCCGGCAGCAGGCTTGAGCTACCGCTCATGTGTGGCAGAGGTGGGAGATGGCACGTTCCTGGCTGTTGGAACGGCGGGCGCGGATATCTCCCATGACGGCGGCCACATCTGGCAACACTTTTCCGATACGAATTTAAACGCCGTGGCAGGCATCGGCGGAGCAATTTGGGCGGTCGGACCGAAGGGCGTGATTGTGAAGCTGGGCGCGGAACATTGATTGGTTGAATTTCGTTGTTAACATTTAGCCCTCGTGATGAGTAATAGTAGCGAGGATAAAGAAATGCAACCAGAGTTCGTTGTTGTCCCCACAATTTTCGGGGCTATCTGTTTTATCGTTTGGACCATCACCACGAACATTCGGCGCTCCAAGGTCGCGCATGCTGTCGCCGATCTGCATGCCAAGGTTCTTGAGAAATGTTCCGCCAACCAGGAATTGATGGGCTATGTGCAGAGCGATGCCGGGCGGCGGTTTATGGAATCGGCAACCGACAGCCAAGCTAACCCCACTTCCCGCATCTTGAATGCGGTGCAGGCCGGTGTTATTCTTTCGCTGCTCGGCGGTGCGTCCATTATCGCCAGCAACACTCACCATGATATTGATGCGCGCGAGTTCTTCGTCACTTTAGGCTGGTTGGTTATGGCGGTCGGCCTTGGTTTCCTGGTCTCCGCGGGTGTTTCTTTCGGCCTGTGCAAGTCTTGGGGATTGCTCAATCGAGGCGACGCCAGAATCTAAGGGCCTGAGCTTTCATGCCTTTTTTCAGCATTGCTGAGGTGGTGCCCAAGGTGGCTGCGGAAGCGGCCGTGCGCATGGATGAAGAGACCTTTCATCTGTTTTACGAGCGCACGGCGCGGCCATTGCGCGGATATCTGATCCGCATGCTCAACGATTCGGCTGCGGCAGACGATCTTTTGCAGGAGAGCTATTTACGCCTATTGAAAGCGAGGCTGCCGCTGGCTGCGGGCGATGAGCATCTGAAGAATTACCTCTTCCGTATCGCCACCAACTTAGTCAAGGGTCAGAAAGCGCGCCGCCTTGAGACGGCACTCCCCGAAGACGTCGTTAACACTGGCGCCGAGTCGTCCGATGGCGATGTGACTCGCCTACTGGCTGGCCTCAAACCCACGCAGCGCGAGCTGCTGTGGCTTGCGTACGTTGAACGTTTTAGTCATGTCGAAATCGCTCGGATGCTGAGCCTGAAACCGCAGAGCATCCGCCCACTGTTGTCGCGTGCGCGCCATGCTTTGGCGGAATCCTTGCGGCGCGGCGGATTTGGAGATGCAAAATGAGACCTGAATTTTGTGAGTTCGAAGAGCCTGTTGCCGCCGCGTTATCGAGTGGACAATGGACCCACGAGCTTCGTGAGCATCTCGCCCATTGCGGTCAGTGCGCCGACATGTGCCTGGTCTCGCAATATCTTGCCGGCACAGCGGCGCGGCCTGGCGAAGAGTCAGGGCCGTTGCCCGCGCCTGGCTTAATCTGGTGGCGCGCGCAACTCGCTGAACGGCAAGAACAAGCGGCCCGCGCAATGGCGGCTATCGAGATTATGCAAAATATCGCGATAGCTGCCGCTTTGGTAGTCGTGGCCGTACTTCCTTTATTCTGGAAGCCCATGCACTGGAGTACCTTGCTCATGGGCGTGGGATTGCTTGTCAGCACCGCCGCCGTACTTTACGGTTGGGTTCGTGGGAGGATTTAAAGACGAGACAAGCATGAAAGTCATTTTGTTCGGCGCTACAGGTATGGTGGGTCAAGGTGTGCTTCGCGAAAGCTTATTGAGCAAAGAGGTCGAAAGCGTCTTGACAATCGGCCGGAAGGTGACGGGACAGAAAGACGCAAAGCTTCGCGAGATTGCGCAAAAAGACCTGCTGGATCTCTCGACAATTCAAGATCAACTTTCCGGTTACGACGCGTGCTTCTTCTGCCTTGGTGTTTCGTCCGTCGGCATGAACGAACAAGACTACACGCGCATCACTTATGACCTCACACTCTCGGTGGCGCGAACGTTGCTGAAGCTCAACCCGAACATGACCTTTATCTACGTCTCCGGCACAGGCACCGATAGCACGGAAAAAGGGCGCACGATGTGGGCGCGGGTCAAAGGCCGCACGGAAAATGAATTGCTGCGATTGGGTTTCAAAAAAGCGTACATGTTCCGTCCGGGTTATATACAGCCAATGGATGGCATTAAAACGAAGACGCGTCTGTACGCGGTCTTTTACGCCTTCTCATCGGCGTTGTATCCTGTGGCCAAAGCGCTGGCGCCAAATTATGTGACGACCACACGGCAGGTGGGACGCGCCATGATTCAGGCAGCGCTGCATGGTGCGCCGAAAACGCATCTTGAAAACCGCGATCTTAATGCCCTTGGCTGAAAGTTACATCTTGCCTAAAATGGATTGCGCGTCCAAACCGCCATCGTGCCGCACACCGTTCACGAAAAGCCCAGGCGTACCGTAAACGCCGTTCGCCACGCCGCGTTTGAAATCCTCGCGCACAACCCCTTCGAAGGTCCGGTGTTTCAAGTCCTTGCGAAAGCGATCCATATCGAGCAGTAGCTTTTCGGCGTATTTTTCGAGGAATTTTTCGGCGAGACTGTTCTGGTTCTGAAAGAGCAGATCGTGCATCTCCCAAAACTTACCTTGCACGCTTGCGGCTTCCGCCGCCTCCGCGGCCAATTGCGCTTGCGGATGCAGGCCTGAGAGGGGGTAATGCCGGTAAACAATACGCACGTCTTCCGCGAGTTGTTGGTGAAGCTGGCAAATAGTCAAAAAAAGCGTGCCGCAGGCGGGGCACTCATAATCGCCATATTCAACAAGCGTCAGACGAGCCTCCGCGGCGCCTTGCACGTGATCGTCCGGCTGAATGGGCAACAGCAGCTTCGAAAGCTGCCGGGCGTTGCCAATCTCGAGAATAAGCTCATCTTGCGGTGTTGACATGACTCTCCATATCCTCCAAGATAGCTTCCGTGGGAAAGCCAAGCTCGTGCCAAGCTTCGAACCCACCAGCCAACGGCCGGACGTTTACTAAACCTGCCTTCTTCAATTGCAGCGCCACACGGGCGCTGGTTGCTTCGTTGGGTCAAGTGCAATATAGGATGATTTCGTGCTCGCGCGGGATCTCGTGCGAGCGGGAACGTAAGTCTTCCGGCCGTATGACCAAGGCGTTGGGGATCTTCATGCCGACGCGCTCCACTTCAGCCGGATGACGAAGATCGACGATCGTTACACCGCAGCCGCTGGCGACTAGATCGCGCACCTGTTCGGGTGTCACGCGATTGATGCGCAGTTTGCTGAGGAAACGGCGGCGCTGGAAATACTTGTAAGCGAGATAGACCACAAGAGCGGTAAGAATAATCAAGCCGGCGCGACTTCCGTAGAGGCCTAAGGCCTTGATGACTGTGTCGACTTGTTTGTGGAAGAGCCAGCCGAGGCCAAGGTAGGCGCCGGCCCATAGTATGCAGCCCGCCGCATCGGCAGCGAGGAAACGGCCAAAGGGCATGCGGCTGATGCCCGCCAGCGTTACCGAGACGAGGCTCATGCCGGGAACGAATTTAGAAAACAACAGCGCGTCTGATCCGCGCGCGGAAAAGGCGCCCTCTGTTTTGCGCACGCAGGTGTCGGGTTCCAGCGAAAGCTTGCAAAGCAGGCTGAGGACCGAGCGGCCTTTGTGTTTGCCGATTTCGTACCAGAGAACGTCGCCGAGGACCGCCGGCACGAGAGCCGCCAGCAGCGAAAGAAAAAACGAATAATGACGATCGCCCGTCTGCGCGCCCATTAGGAGGAAGACCGGGTCAACCGGTATCGGTACGCCCAGGCTCACAACCAGGACATACACAAACAGTAATGCGTACCCGTGGTTCAGCAGGAGATTGTGAAAGGACAACAAAAGAACGCTCGCTTCTAGTCTAAGACAGGGTCAATAGGTTGGAAGCGTTCAACGGCGAAAAGGATTCGAAAGATGCCCCTCGAAGCGGGAAGCGAAAATCCGTCAGTAGTGAAACCTCCAACGGAATTCCGCATAGATTTGCCGGGGGTCGTTAAAGTGGAAGCCGCCGAACGTCAAGCTGTTGTCGAGCAGCACCCGTCGATTTGCCACATTCAGACCGTTCAACGAGATCCGGTATTTCTCCTTCTCGCCAAAACTCTTTCCCAGGGAAATGTCAAACGTAGTGTGTTGCGGCAGATAGTTTCCCGGATATTGCGTGTCGGGCATGCCGTTCGTGAATCCAGAGCCGTAATACACATTTGTCGCGGCGAAGACGTGCCAGGGAAGAGTCGCATTGAAACCCATGTTCAAAGTGTTTCTCTGATCATGGTCCACTGGCTGATATCCTCCAGCTTGCTCACATCCCGCCGGTATCGGAATGGGACAAATCAAGCCACCGGTGAAAGGCCCTTCGGCTTTCGCGATCTGGTTCGAGTACGCCAAGTGCGCCTGACCCCGATGCCACAGGCGCGGCGAACGCAAGGTGGTCTCCCAACCTTGAATCAAAGCGGCATTCCAAGTCAGTGGCCAAAAGAGGTTCGATTCGCCGATATTACTGTGATCGAGCCAATTCCGCGCGCTTGTTTGAAAGTTGTCTTCCTCCAAAACCCAGCCGTGAAAGGGAATCATCACGCCGAATTGCCATTCTTTGTCCCGCTCGCCACGCAGAGGGGCGAAAGCCAGATCCTGGCTACTCGCCAGATCAAGCACTGGACCGGTTGCCGTCAACAGTGGAGGCGCTTGATAAAATTCGCCCCAAAAACCGCGAAAGACCCAGTTCAGGCGCGGGATTCTGAGGCCAATACCAAAGCGCGGGTCTGTGGCGTTCTCCACGATACCCGGCTGGGTTCCAGAGATTCCACCGACGGCGAAGTGAGATTCGCGAAGACCGGCAATCAGGGTGAGCCAAGAGGTGACCTTGATCCGGTCGCTGACATATTCTTCGATCATGCCGCCCGTTACCGCAGCCGACGACCCGCCAAAGTTCTGACAACCGGTGGCGCAATCCGTGAAGACGTTATTAAAGACGTTGCTTTGGCGCTGGGAGAATCCATACAACCCCACTTCGATGTCGTTGTGCTTCACGCCCGTTATATTTAGGCCCGCCTGCGCGCCGCCATAGTTCGAAGTCTCGTCGACATTCGTGATCACCGGCACATCATTTGGCGAGGCGTTATAGCTGGCCTGGTTGTAGTGGTAAAAGGGTGAAACGGTCATCACCAGGTTCGGATTGAATGTGTGAACCCAGGAGAAGGTGAGATAACCATCGGGTTCACGTTCACTGTCGCGAAGACCGTAACTTGGGTAAACCTGATTGCCCGCCGAGTTGGGATTCGGATCAATGGGGATCTGGTAGTAATCCTGGCGCAGCGAGGCGACCAACCGAAATTGATTGGAGGGATTGGCATTGAAGATGAAAGAGGCGAAGCCCCCAAAACCGTTGTCCGCATCGTGAACCACCTGCCCAATCGGCGGTTGCAAGCCGTAGTTACTGCGGTCTGCGTTCACGCTCGCGTAATAGGCGAAGCGGTCTGTGTGACCTCCGAGGTTGAATTGATCGTTGGTTTGGTACCAGTTGCCGAAGGAGGTAACGAGTTCCGCTTCATTGTCACGCTCGAAGCCGGAGCGGGGCACGATATTGAAGATGCCATACGTGCGGTCTCCGTATTCCGCGTCGTAGCTGCCGCGCTGAACCTCCAGGTAATCAATGTCCTTTGGGTCAATCTGCGGGCCGAGATTTGTGGCGATGTTGGTGTTGGGTATGGGTACACCGTCGATAAGCCAAGCTACTTGATGGCCGCCGCGCATGTGCAGCATGTCGTGGGTCACGTAGGCGGCTGGCACGTAATCGGTGATCATCGCCATACTGTTGGTGCGGTCGGCGCCCGGAGTTTGGGCAATGTCCTCACGATTGACCAGAGTTGTGGGTGTAACCGAATCCGGATTGATCGCTTGCGACTGGTCAGTGACAACAGCGGTTTGACTCAAGGCCGCGATCGCCAGTTGAAAATGAAGAATCGGCGACGATCTGGAATCGACGGTGACGGTTTGCCCCGAAGTCTCAAACTTAGCCTGGGTGACCGTGATTTTGTAATCGCCGATGGGCACGGTGTTGAACAAAAACTCGCCGTTGCTATCCGTTTGGGCGTTTTGAGACCAAGCGGATGTAACCGCCTGCAGATTCACCGATGCTCCTGGCACTGGCCGGTGCTGTGGATCATGCACGATTCCCTGAATTTTCCCAAAGATCGTGGCGTACAGCGGGGAACTACATATTAGAAAGACTGCCAGAGACATTCTCATTGATTCCTCTCCTGACAAAGACACACGTCGAGATACTGCCCCTTACGAGGCTCAAAACACTTTGCTTACGAGAGGATGCTAGGAGGAGCGCGTTTCTGGCGACTGCGTTCGAACGAGATGCGGAAAAGAGTTTCGATTTGCGTCTGCGCCACAGGGTGACTGGCGACGGACGCAGAACCCACACGCGCAGACGCGGGCAAGAATAGCCAGGAATTGACGGCTGTTGAACTCACCGGCGGCAAGTATGGGCACTGATTACACGGTGAGTAGAAAGCGGGTCCGTTGCCCGAACGCATGGCGCATTTGTGTTTGCCACGGACCCGGCAGCAAGAGGGAAGGCTACGTGCAGAGGTGGCGCTTGACAAGACCGGAGCAACCGGCAGAAAGCCGATTACGCTCAGGATCAAAATTGCCAGCAGACGATGCACTCTCCTGATTGTACTTTGTCTCTTCAATCGCAGTAACCCCTGAGTTGGGACGAGACGCCGAAACCGAGCGGGGAGCGTCAGCGACCTAAATCAGGACGTCGAAGCATCGGGATAACAAACCATCCTCTGGCCCTGTCCGTTAAGCACATACTCAACCGCCGCCTTGCAACCCGTCTCATTCCACAGGTAGCGAGTACTACCATGTTTCGTCCAAAAGCGCTGCCGCACGGATTGGTTCGGCAACGCGCGAAAGGCCCGGCTAGCGTAGCCCTTAAAATCGGCCACCATCCGCTCTGGTTTTGCCTCTCCGCTTACGACAGCATGAACATGATTTGTCCGAACATGAGCAGCGTAGGCGGTCCAACCACAGTGTAAACATACACCCAAAATCGTTTGGAGGATCAAGTTCTGATCCTCCTCGTCCAAAACCCACGGCGATCCATTCAAATGCGCACGCCAGAAGAACTCGCGTCTGGGATTGGCCGGTCTCATCGGGCTACCGGGGATGCAATGATTGACGTCCACACAGCCTTTTTCCGATCCCGGCAGATGTGTGCCGTACGTGGAAAAAGTGAGTAAGTACGCCAGAGGAACCACATATTTCGAGTGAGCGTTACAGAGCGTGAATCTCAGGGCAATCAAAGGTCGGTTTCGGAATTCGTTTGGCTGCAGATGAACGAGTCAACTTTCATCGCACCAGAGGAGACGCCGAAACCGAGCGGGGAGAGTCACCGACCTGAATCAGGACGTCGAAGCGTCGGGGTAGCACGCCATCTTCGAGTCCTGGATTGGCCGGTCTCATAGGGCTGCCAGGGATGCAATGGTTCGCGTCCACCCAGCCTTTTTCCGATCCCGGCAGATGGGTGCCGTACGTGGAAAATCAAGGTCGCTCACGCTCCCCGCTCGGTTTCGGAATTCGTCTATCGAAGTAGAATTATGACGCTAGAACGGTACGTCGTCATCCGAAATTCCCATGGGGCCGATGTCGTCGTCCGCCGCCGGCATGCTTCCGCCAGCCGAGCCTGCCGAACTCCGTGCGCCGCGCGCCGCACTCGCGGCAGCGCCACCCACTCCAACACCCCCACCTTCGCCGTCCCCGCGGCCGCCGAGCAAAACCACGTCTTCAGCAATTACTTCTGTGGCGTAGACTTTCTTGCCGTCTTTGTCGTCGTAGCTGCGAGTCTGTAGCCGCCCTTCCACGTAAACCTGCTTCCCCTTTAGGAGATAGTTAGCAACGTTTTCAGCGCGCCAAAGAACCACATTCGTCCAATTGGTGTCTTCTTTCCATTCGCCGGATTGCTGATCTTTCCAGCGGCGCGATGTGGCTACGGAAAACCGCGTGGCAGCGGCTCCAGAGGGAGTAAACTTCGTTTCGGCATCGCGTCCCAAATGCCCAATCAAGATTACTTTGTTAACGCTACGGGAGGCCATATTCAATCGAACTGTAGCATAAAAGACGTTTGAAACAATCGGCCTTATCCGCTCACTATCAGGTAACCGGTAGTACTAGGAAAATTCTAGTGTGCCGAAATCGAAAATTTTATGTCTAATGAGCAGGATTGCGCCATAATGGTGAAACGAGCGGCGCTGCCGTACGTATTCCATTTGCGGGCGCTCGAGGAAAAAATGGCACCGCGGTTGCTTGGATCGTGTTCGCCCGTTATTTTCGGTTTGCTAGGCTGCCGATTGACAGTCCTGCATAGTCTGGTCGTCGGCGTGTTCGTCTCGCTGATGCCGCAAGCTGCGTCTTCGCAGATGCTCCTGAAACCTTCGCAGCCCGGCGAGGCGCTCAACCTGCTTCCGTCTGACATGGCGATACTCGAAGCGGGCGAAATCCGCCAGGATATACCCTGCACCGTTTCCGATCACAAGCCGGAATTGGGCTTCGACTTACGTTTCCACGGTGGGTTCGACGTAACGGTTCCGTTAAGGGAACTGGCGGGCAATGGCGAAATTCTCACGGTGGTCTTTCGCGTTTATCCGCGCAACACGCCCACCCGAGCCGCCTATTTTGTCCAACATTTCAATGTGCCACCGATTGAAGAAGACGCCAAAGGCGATGCCGTGCTCCAGGGCGGGGTTGACTTGGGCGAGGGCAACTATCACGTTGATTGGCTTATGCGCGATCGGGGCGAGCACCTCTGTTCGTCCTCATGGGATCTGGATGCGGAACTTCCGGCAAAGGATAAGCCAATGCCGCTTTTCATTACTGCCAATCAAGTGACAGAATCGATTCCGCAGCCGTTCACCAACGACGTATCGGGCGATGCAAAGCCCACGGACGACAATCTCACGGTGAAGCTGCTCGTCAATTTCGCTCCGCAGGATGCCTATTCCGCAGCCCTGCAGCGCAGCGATACGGAGGCCTTGGTGAGCATTCTGAAGACTATTCAACGCGACCCGCGAGTGGCTCACTTATCGCTGGTGGCGTTCAACATAGAGGAAGGCCGCATCGTTTACCGCCAGGAAATGGCGTCACGCATCGATTTCCAAGCCCTTGGCAAGGCGCTGCAATCCATGAAACTGGGTACCATTAACCTCCAGCATCTGGAACAGAAGCACAGCGAGACCGATTTTCTGGAAAACCTAATTACCACCGAAGTTGGCGCATCGGCCCACCCGGACGCGGTAATTTTCGCCGGTCCTAAAGCTATGCTGAGCGCGGATGTACCCCAAGACAGCCTCC
>PMSX01000376.1 GCA_003167495.1 Bryobacterales bacterium
GGTGCGGGCGGATATCCCACCAAATCTTTTTAGCGTTATCGATGCAATTTGTTTTCACCAATAGCTTGATGAAATTTTCGTATTCGCCATAGCTTGGAAAATAATCGGGAATATTGGTGCGCGGGAACTTGTCGAAAACCTTGCAGCGGTACGATTTGAGGCCGGTATCCATGCCGAGCCAGAACGGCGAATTCGTTGAAAGCGCCAGAATGTGCGGCAGGAAATAACGGCTGGCGTTCATCAAGTGGATGCGCGTTTCGGGATCTTCGACGCCGACGTGAACATGCAAGCCGAAAATCAAATTGGCGCGCGCCACCATTTTTAGATCCTGGACAATGGTGGCGTAGCGGGCATCGGGAGTGATGTCCTGCTTGCGCCAATCGGCGAAAGGATGCGTGCCGGCAGCGGCCAGACGGAGATTGTTCTTCTTGGCGAGCTCGCACATTTGAAGACGGAGCGATTTTAGCTCGACGGCGGCTTCGGGAATGGTATTGCAAATGCCGGTGCCGATTTCGACAACCGACTGGTGCATTTCCTGCTTGACCGCTTCCTTCATCTGCTTCTTGCCTTCGGAAAGGATCTCCGTGTCGATGTGCGAGCGGAGATCCCTAGTAACGGGATCGATGGTTTGGTATTCTTCCTCGATGCCAAGGTTGAAGCTGGGGGTCGTCATCATGTTTTTCCGATCTAGAATCTATGTGGCGGCGGCGGTCTTTTTCTCTGCGGCCGCGAGAAAACGGCCCCAGTGGAGCTCGCGGCTTGGTTCTTCGTCGCTCAAAGCCTTGTCAATGGCGAGTTGGGCCATGTTTTCGACAATCCACTCGAAGTTTTCATCGCCTACGGAATGGACGTCAGCATCCGGAGCAGGGTTGAGAAAATCGATGGCATAGGGAACACCGTTTTCGACGGCGAATTCGACGGTGTTCAAATCATAGCCGAGGGCGCGGCAGAGGGTGAGAGCGTCTTTGACCACACGATCATGCAACGCCTGAGAACTGGGTACGCCATCTCTCACATAGCGGAGATGATGGGGTAGTTTGGGATCGTATTTCATGACCCGCACTTTTTCCTGGCCGACCACGTAGCACCGAAAATACTCGTCGAAGTCGACAGCTGTTTGCAAAGTCATGCATAACGACCCTGTTTGGTCGTAGGCGGCGAAGAACTCGTCGCGTGAATTGACTTTGAAAACGTTTTTCCAGCCGCCGCCGCTGAATGGTTTTAAGAAAGCGGGGAAACCGATGTAATCGAAGACTTCATCCCAGTTTAAAGGGAAGAGCAGGTTACGCATGGATTGCACGCTGGTGCCGGGCGGGTGCGTTTTATGAGGAAGGATGACAGTTTTGGGAGTTGCGACGCCCAGTTTGCTTGCTAGGGCGTAGTTGAAGAACTTGTCGTCGGCACTCCACCAGAATGGATTGTTGATGACAATGGCGCCGCCAAGTACGGCGTTCTTTAAGTAGGCCCGATAGAACTCAATGTCGTGGGAGATACGGTCGACGATGACATGGTAGCCGGCCGGCTCAGCCATTTTGACCCCACCGATGCGGATGTGCTCCGCGGTTACACCAGGAACGTTCTTGTGGTTAATTCGATCAACCAGGGCGGAGGGAAAACTGTTCTCCATCCCATAAATAATGCCGATTTTGCGCACCCATCACCTCAGAAGAATTTTACCGCCATGCGCCGCCAAAGCGGCCAATCGTGCTTTTCACCGCCGGTCCAGACATCGAGCCAGTGGGGGATTTCTCTTTTGCCAAGAATCTCGGCCATGCGGAAATTTTCACCGAGACAGATATCGTGATTGCCGGCGGCGAGAATGATTTTCATGTAGCGATAACGGTCGAGAAACCACGGGTCGGACATATTGGGAATGTAGTCCACTGGATTGTTGAAATAGAAATCGTTGTCGTAATAGCCATTCATGAATTGGCGCAAATCAAACGAACCGCTGAGGGCAATGCAGCTGTTGGCGAGGTCGGGATGTTTGAGCGCGAAGTTCAGCGCATGAAACGCGCCAAAGCTACAGCCGGCGGTAGTGATCTGCGACGCTCCGCTCAGGTTCTTCATAAGAGGCGCAACCTCGTGGATGATGTAGCTTTCATAGGTGTTGTGGCGCGCGACCCGGTCGTGGGGATGAATCCAACGGTTGTACCAGCTTTCGGAATCGACACTGTCAACACAGAAGACCTGGAGTTGGCCCGATTCGATTTTGCCGGCCAGTTCGTGGATCATACCGTTGTTTTCGAATTCGAAGAAGCGGCCTTGCGAAGTTGGGAACACCAGGACAGGGTGGCCAGCTTGACCGTAAGCAAGGAGTTCCATGTTTCGGCCCAGACGGGGACTGTACCAGTTGTGATAGTCGCGACGCATAGCGGTAATTCCATAGTTGCAGATAGGGCTGGGAGGGACGCGGGAGATGAGCGCAAGGAGTCGGGAGTTGGCCCTGCCTAACGTTCGAATCTTCCCGTTTTTGGCTTGGCTTGGGTGGAAGTCACGGGTTAGCGGCGTAGACAGTAGGCGGAAGTGGCGCTGCATCGCTGAACGCTTTGGAAAAATGTTGGTGGCGAGTTTGCGACGAAAGTAACAGGACCGCTTCGTGCGGTCGCAAGAGGATTTCAGTTGACCAAGCCCGGTTGATCGAATACACTCTCAAGACATGAACCGTTCCACGAGTCGGGTTGTTCTTCTGTTCTGTTCGCTTAGTTGTTTGGCAATTTTTCTTCCGACGACAGCCAACGCGCAAGTCGTGAGAACCGGATACACGAGTATTGTAGCGGCCAGCAGCAGCAAATGCGTAGATATCGCCGGCGCGTCCGGAGCGGCGGGCGCTGCGGCCATTCAGTGGCATTGCAATTTACAGTCGAACGAGGAGTGGACGGTTCAGGCATACAATGGTTCGTTCCGCATTATCGAGCAACAAACAGGAGACTGTCTAGTTGTGTCTGGAGCAAGCACCGCTGCCGGCGCGGCATTGGTGCAGGAGCCCTGCACGGGGGTGAATAGTGAGCTCTGGTCTTTTGTAGCGAACGGCAGCAATTTTCAGATCGTCAATAAAAACAGCGGCCAATGTGCGAGCGTGAGCGCGAACAGCTACGCCGACGCGGCTGCGGTTGTGCAGGAGCCTTGCTCGAGTGCGGCGAATTTTCTTTGGACTTTTTCTTCAGGACTTATCGCTTCTTCTTCGCTAAGCGTGTTGCAGGCTGCCCACAGCGGACAGTGTCTGAACGTGGACGGCGCAAGCACTACGGCAGGAGCGACGATCATTCAATACCCATGCGCCGGAGCTACGAATGAGCAATGGACCCTGGTGCCGTTTGGGAGTCACTACGAGGTCGTGGCCCACAATAGTGGGCTTTGCCTATCGGACGGCGGTAATGTTACGGAAGGCACCGACATTGTCCAAGAGGCTTGTAGCGCTACCAGTTCGAGTGATTTGTGGACTCTCAGACCGGTGGGCGGATCGTACGAACTCGTGGCGGAAAACAGTGGTTACTGCCTGGACGTTTCGGGCGCCAGCCAAGCTGTCGCGACGAACGTGATTGAGTGGCCATGTTCGGGAAATTTGAACCAACGCTGGAGTCTTTCCCCAGCCACCATTCCATCGAGTTGGACGGCTGTCGTCGCTCTACCCGTTGATTCGATTGCTACGGCGAATCTGCCGAATGGAGACCTTGTTATGTGGTCGGCAAACAATACGTATACGTTTGAGGGCGACATTGGGGACAGCCCCGACGGCCAAACCTACACAACGGTTTTCAATCCTTCTACCCTGGCCGCGAGCGAGATTCTTGTTACTAATACGGGAGACGACATGTTCTGCCCGGGAACAGCCAACCTTTTTAACGGCGATATTCTGGTGAATGGCGGCGACAGCAGCCCGAAAACAAGTCTCTACAACCCGGCAACCGGGCTTTGGACCTCCGACGCGAACATGAATATACCGCGCGGCTATGAAGGGGACGTGGTTTTGACCAATGGCTCAGTGATGACTTTGGGAGGTTCATGGAGTGGCGGCGAGGGTGGCAAGACCGGCGAGGTTTGGACAGAGGGCAGCGGTTGGACCGTATTGACGGGGGTCCCAGAGACTCCCGTTGTGGGACCTGATCCGCAGGGCATCTATCGAGGTGATAACCACCTTTGGCTTTTTTCAGCGCCGAATGGCCAGGTGTTTCACGCCGGACCTAGCGCGCAAATGCATTGGATCACAACCAGCGGCACAGGCACTATCACGTCCGCAGGCAACCGCGGCAGCGATCCATATGCCATTAATGGAAACGCTGTCCTCTACGATGTTGGACTCATTATGAAAACAGGCGGCGCGCCAGCGTATCAAGACACAAACGCTGAAGCGAACACCTTTCTGATCAATATCAACAACGGGACTGCCGGGGTCACTGTCACTGAGATAGCTCCGATGGCGTACCCACGAGCGTTTTCAAACGGCGTGGTGCTGCCGAACGGCGAAGTGGTAATTATTGGAGGCCAGACCTACCCCGTGCCCTTCTCCGATGCGACAGCGATTCTAACTCCGGAGATCTGGGATCCGCTCACGCAGGTGTTCCGGCAAATGAACCCGATGCAGACGCCGCGTGTCTATCACAGCACCGGCATTTTGTTGTCGGATGGAAGAGTGTACGAAGGTGGCGGAGGGCAATGCGGAGAAGGTTGTTCGGCGAACCACTTCAATACAGAGATTCTGACACCACCTTATCTACTCAACGCCAACGGGATGGCCGCTACCAGACCTACGATTTCTTCAGCGCCGACCACGGCTATTTTGGGCAGCACTATTTCAGTGACCACCGGTTCGCCCGTGGTTTCGTTCGTGCTCATGCGGCTGTCGTCGGTGACACATACGGTCAATAACGACCAACGACGGATCCCCTTGCAGATTCAATCCACCAGCGGCGCGGCGTCGTACACACTCTCGATCCCGTCGAATCCCGGGATTGTGCTGCCGGGCTACTACTGGTTGTTTGCTTTGAACGCGCAGGGGGTGCCGAGTGTGGCGGCTACCATTCTTGTTAGTTAGTGTGAGTGTCGCATTCTCGCCGGCTCCGCTGGCAAAGAGTGCGCGGCAAGGGAGTGCGCTCTTTCATGGGAGGAAACCGCTGAGCGGGAGGATTCGCGGGCACGATGAAGTGCTGCCGCCGGAGGCTGTGCGTTGCGCCAACTGCCACGATGCCGCAAATAACGGGCGCCTTTCGCGCGTTACTGCGCCGCATATTGATCGTGCGTTGTTGCTAGAACCCAGGCAACGCCGCGGAGGTCCGCCGTCTCGTTATGATCAGGCGGGGTTCTGTAAGCTGTTACGCACGGGAATCGACCCGGCTTCGATTGTCATTGCGCGCGAGATGCCTGCGTATGTTATGGACGATGAGCAGTGCGCGAACCTATGGGCGTATTGTGCTCAATGAAGAGAGCAGCCATGATCAACGTTAGTTCAGTTTCCAGGCGGTCGGTGTTGCGGGCGGCACTATTGGCCGCTGCACCGGTGATTCGCGGGCACGGAAAAATCAGCCCACCCCAGCCGGTACCCGATATTGCGCTGGTTCGCCACGACGGAGCTGCGACGTCGTTGGTTCCGTTGGTGACTGGTTATGCGACTGCGGTGCAGTTGATGTTTACCGCTTGTACGACAACTTGTCCGATACAGGCGGCGATCTTCCAGCGGGTGCAAACCATGATCCAGAGTTTGGGAGACCGGGGCGTTCAGCTGCTTTCGCTCAGCATAGATCCAGCAGAAGATACGCCCAAAGCATTGACGGCGTGGCGCCGGCGTTTTCATGCCGGCTCCGATTGGATTGCTGCTGCGCCTGCTATGGAAGATATTCCGCGGGTGCAGGAATTCTTCGGGAAAACCGGCGGCGCGGATCATTCGACGCAGGTGCATATTTTGAACCGGCAGGGCCGGCTGATTTGGCGAACGTTTGAGTTGCCCACGGCGGATGAAGTCATGGGGATTCTGAGAAAAGTTTGAGGGCTGCGCAAAATCGTTTTGCCCTGTCTACTCGTCGCGGAGAGCCTTAACTGGCTCAAATGAAGCGGCGCGCCAAGCCGGAATGACGGCGGCCGCGGCGCCTACTATAAAAAGCGCGACTGCGGCGAACGCATAGCTGGCGGCGTCGAGAGGCTTCACTCCAAAGAGAAAGGCCTTGATGAGCCGGCCTAAATAAAGCGCAAAAATCAGACCTACGGTGAGCCCTGCTGCCACGATTGCCGATCCGCGCAGAAACACCATTTGCAGTATGCTTTGGCGGGTAGCGCCCAAAGCCATGCGGAGCCCGAACTCTCTGCGGCGCTGACTCACAACCTGAGAGAGGACGCCGTACAAGCCAGTGATCACCATGAGGACGGCAAGCCCCGCAAACGCGCCAATGAGATAAAGCCCCAGACGGGAATTGAAGTTACTCTGATCAACTGCCGCTTGCATTGTTTGAAAGTTGTCAAGCGCGAAATCCGGCGAAATTCGGCGAAATACTGCTTGCGCGGCCGGCGCAACGGCGACATTGCCTCTTGTCTTCACAACGAAGTGAACCGCTGTCTTGAGCAAGGCTGGATAAAACAACGATGTTGGCGGGATTTGCTGGTAAGGCAACATCAGGAGCGGCTGTGGCGGCTGGGAGGTGCTAGTGTCTACCTGATCACCTATCACACCGATTATGGTGTACGGGTTCAACATTCCAGTAGCTCTGCCGCCGATGTCCAAACGCTGGCGCAATGCATCTTTACCTGCGAAATACTTGCGGGCGAACGTCTCGTTAATCATGGCAACGAAGGGCGCGCTGGCGGTGTCTTGTTCGGTAATACTCCGCCCCCGCACAATAGGTGTTCTCATTAACTCCTGGTATCTCCCGCTCACAGCGGTGAGTTTCGTCTGAAAGCCTTGCTGCATCCTGCGAGGCCAACCTATGACACGAAAACTGGTTTGCAAGTCGAAACCAGAAAAGGGAGGTGCGGTCACCAGCGCCGCATCCTGAAAACCGGGAGAGTGTCGGAGTGCTTCGAACAGCGGCAAATAGAACACAGTGGCAACCGAAGCCGGCGCATTTCCACCCGCGGCGAGTTCGATGTTGCCAATACCCGACGCGTCCGCCGGCATAGCCGTGAATGATGTCACATAGGTGGTATCAAACCCAAGCCGACTGTGCTCCAGGCTCCAGAGAGTGCGAAACAACAACCCCGCCGCAATGAGTAGCAATGCCGACAAGGCGACTTCACCTCCTACGAGCCAACCGCCGATCCTAGATCTAAATGCCCTGGAAGTCACACTCCGAGTGGCAGTGCGCAGCACTGATTGTGCGTCTGTTTTGGCGATAAAGAAAGCCGGCAAGAACGCGGATATAACGGTTGTAAAGCTTGCGACACCTCCCAAAACCAGCAGCACAGTCCAACGCACTTGAATCGATTCGGCGCGCGGAATAGTGCCTGGCGGTAAGCCATGAATGGCAGCGGTAATCCAGTACGCCAGCATAAGACCGCCGATGCAGCCGAACAGGCTTAGAATGCCTGCCTCCGCGACCATTTGTCCGATGAGCCGCCGCTGTCCGGACCCTAGCGCCGCGCGCACGGCAAATTCGTGCTGCCGGCCGAGGCAACGTGCGATCAAGAGATTTGCAACGTTCGCGCATACAATCAACAACACAAGCCCGAGAGCCGCAAGCAAGGCCAGTAAAACCTCGCGCACAGGGCCAGTCACGATTTCGCGGTAAGAGCGAGCTCGGAAGGCTAGTTGCCGGTCGGCCCGCGAATCATTGTCCCGAATGCGTTTGGAGATTAGGCCCAGCTCAGCTTCTACTTGGGAAATGGTTGCGCCCGCACTGGGTTTCGCGAGGATGGTAAAGAAATCATATCCTCGCTCGTTGAGCATCTCGCGGGTGGGTTGCATCGGTAGCCAAAGCCCTTTCTCGATATCTTTGCCGGCCGACTCCGGGAAGCGAAAAGTCTTAGGCATTACTCCCACGACGACCCTGTCTTGTCCGTTTACACGAATAGTGCGGCCTAAAACCGCCGGATCAGCGCCAAGAATCTGCCGCCATAGAAGTTCTGAAATCAAAACTGCCGGCGGTCCGTTTTGTTCGCCTTCTTTTTCGTTGAAGGTTCGTCCCTTGAGCGGCTGCACGCCGAGCGCGCTGAAAATGTTAGGAGTTACTTCGGAGGTGACAACGCTGAATGACGCATTTTGACTCTGTACAACACCAACGTCGTTTGAATATCCTCCTACTGTCTTCAGGGTTTGAGATTGGCGGCGAATATCCGTATAGTCGAGCCAAGAGAGGGTTCCAGCAGTCTGCGAGCCGGCAGCGCCAATATGAACCAGGCGGTCTGGATCGCTGTAAGGAAGGGGCCGCAAGATAACATTTTCGACAACCGTAAACATGGCTGTGTTGGCACCTATTCCCACCGCTAGCGTGACAACCGCCAGGATAGTGAATTCGGGTGAGTGACGCAACTGACACCAGGCCCAGCGAAGATTTTGAATGATAGTCTGCATAATTGCCCTTTCGTGAACTTAGCGGATTCGCGACACTTTGCCATCGCGCACTTCATAAACAATGTCGGCGACTGTGAGGAGGTGCGACCGATGGGCGACTATGATGCGCGTAGGAGCCAGGTTTGCGAGCACCTCCGAGATTTTTTGCTCGGACACCGCATCAAGATTCGCGGTGCCCTCATCGAAAAGAATGATGCCAGGTTCGCGGTACAGAGCGCGAGCGATGAGAATGCGCTGGCGCTGTCCGCCGGAGAGTTGCACACCCATATCTCCCACGAGTGTTCCGTAGTCCATGGGCATGGCCTGGATTTCGTCATGAATTGCGGCATCCCGGGCAGCGGTGCGGACTTTATCGAAGTCGATGCGAGGATCAAAAAAAGCTATATTTTCGTTGATCGAACCGGCCAATAGTGTGTCGTCTTGCATGACAGTACCGAAGCGCTCACGCCATACCTGTCGATTGACGTCGTTGATAGGTAAGCCATCCAGCTTTATGGCGCCTTGCTGCGGAGTTTCAATCCCTAAAATAAGTTTGACCAAGGTGGATTTGCCGCTGCCGGACGGCCCGACAATGGCTACGCATGCGCCGGCGGGAAATTCGAGGCAAACGTTATCGAGAATGAGTGGCTCAGTGGGTGCGTAGCGGAAGCTGATGTGCTCCAACTTAAGGCAGCCAGGGCCCTCGGAATGTGTCAGACTGCCGCCTTGGGGCTCAGCCTCCGCCAGCATAAGATCATCAAGCCTGCGAATGTGAACACCGGCCAGTTGCATAGACCAAATGTTCTCCATGACAGTGGAAACCCGTTCGCGAAAAACACCACGGTAGGCAAGAAATCCGAAAAGGACACCCATGGTAACCGGAGCGAAACCAACTCCCAGAATGCCAACCGACAAGACGGCGGCCCACTCCAAAGCACCCGCAGCGGAGGTGATTGCGCCAATCGTGTTACGCTGGCGGCTCACGCGGTTGTTAGCGTTTAGGACTCGAACAAATTCGTTTTCCCAAACGGAAAAGCGCTGCGCCTCTCTTCCGGCCAGTTTGATGGCTTGAATCGCGCGCATGGATTCAAGCAGCCTGGACATTTCTTTTCCCTCAGCTTCGAGCAAATCTTGCGAGAGTTCTCGCTGCCTGCGCAGTCCGAATAGGCGAACGGTTATTTCAATTGTCAAACCAGCGATCACGATTAGCGCCAGATGCGGGCTGAAAACAATCATCAAGGCGGCAGTAATTGAGCCGATCAGGAGATCGATGACCATGGGCGCTGCTTGATCGGTTACGAAGCGGCGAATGGTATCGACGGAACGGACACGCGACAGGACATCTCCGAGCATTTGGCGCTGGAAGAATGCGACGGGAAGTGCGAAAAGGCGGGCGACGATGTGAGTGGAGACACGATGGACAAAAATGGCGCCCAAACGGGTAATCACTACGCCTCTAGTCCAGGCCGAGCCCGCTTGCACGATCATCATCAGCGCGATGCCGCAAGCGATCCAGATGAAGTGCGGATCGGACAGCGAACCCTTCGCCTGATCGATGACGCTGCGATAAGCAAAGGGCATGGCTACGATGCTGAGCTGGAGTAAGACAGTCAACCAGAGCATGGCCAAAGCGGAGGAACGCAAACGACGGTCGTCGAACCAGGCTCGGCGGAAACTGCGGGAGAGGCGGATTGTGCCTGTTTGAAAGCTGTCAGTGGGCGTGAATTCAATGGCAATGCCAGTAAAATGCGGTGACATTGAATCGAGAGTGGTGGTACGCCGCCCACGCGCGGGGTCTACAACGGTTGCAACGTTCCCTTTCACTTTTTCCAGCACAACGAAGTGATCCAAGTTCCAGTGCAGAATGGCTGGAAGCTTCAAATCTTCGAGTCGCTGGAGGCCAATGCGAACGGGCCGTGGCGCCAGGCCGATGCCAGCCGCCAGGTTCATGAGTGTGCGCAGATTCACTCCGCGAGGCGTGACGGCCACTCTCTTGCGGAAAGCCGCAAGATCGGTTTCCAGGCCCCAGGCGGCGGCGACCATTGCCAGGCTCGCGAGGGCGCATTCGCTCATCTCACCCTGGAGAATGACGGGAACGCGCGAAGGCGGGGCTATTGGAAGACTGGTTGCGGCGGCCATGACTCAGTGACCTCCCAAAAAAATGAAGGCCAGCCCCGCAGCTGCTATGAGTGTCAAGCCCCCTATGATCAGACCTTCAAAGCGCTGCTTCGCGTTCCAAGGCTCGCCGGCTTGGCGGGTGGTGTACGCTTCCACGGCTTCCGGGCGAAAAGTTCGATGATTGTAATGCCGCATTACTGGTTTCTCGAGTGGGGTCTGCATGAGCATCTCCTCAACTGGCAAGGCGAAGCGCGATATCCGAAAGGGGCGTTCCGTTCCTTACCAGAAAGGCCCCGAGCTCCGCGTACATGTCTTTCAAGCCGGCGCAATACAAAGAGTGATTGTTAAACCCGCGTGCTTTAGAGAACCGGTGAATGGGCCGGCCAGCCTTGCAAATCTTCCACCAGTCGCAACTCTTGCACTTATCCGGCTTTATTGTCACAGCGTCAGCCTGTTCCTGCCACGTGCTCGATTCCAGGAGATCGCGCAAGTCATTGTTGGCAACATTCAAGCCCATTGATGCAAAGCGCGGGTCCGCAGTGCGGAGCGTGTCTTCCGGTCCCAAATCGCCGTTCGATGAAACGCCGACGATGCTGCGGTAATCGTCGCGGTAGGTGTGGACGAGTTCCATGGCTTTCGGGTCGACCATAGCCGCGAGCAGTTCGGAGAACACTCGAATCTGAATTTTGGGATTCTTGCCCGCAAGCCAGGCGTGCAACGTTGCCATGAGAAATCGTTCGACGCCGCGAATCACTGGTTCGGGTATGACGGAGTCCCAGGTGTAATCGGGAGTTAGGAAATTCATGTGTGTCACTCCGAGATCGTCCACAAAGTGACGGTAAACTTTAGCACCGTCGGCGAAGGGATTTATAACGGAAAGCAGACCCGGTGACGATATTCTTCCTTGCGCGGCTGCCTTTTGGAGCATGCGCAAGCCCGCAACGGTAGCGTCATAGGAGCCGCGGCCTTTCAGGTCGAGCCTGTGCAAATCGTTGACCACGGGAGGCCCGTCAAGCGATACCCCCGGCCTTACCTGGTAACGCTCGAATATATCGATCCAAACGTCATCGACCAACACACCGTTCGTTTGCAGGGCGAATCCAAATCGAAAACCGTCTTCGTAACTACGAAGGGCTTCGCACATTTCACTGAACCGCGGCTTGCTCATCAGCAGGGGCTCACCGCCGTGAAAGATGAGATTGATGGACTCGAGTTGGTGATCGCGCGCTGCGCGGGCCGCGAAGGCGCCAAGGTCGTGCACTACTTTTCGCGGAACCAGCGGCGGGTGCTTTTTCCATGTTTCGTCGCCGCCGAAAAAGAAGTAGCAGTAGTCGCATTTCAGGTTGCAACGCTCGCTAATCTTAAAAACGATGTTCAAATGTTTTATTTCCATTGGTTTTCCATCCAGCAGCCGTGACCTGCGGCGGTCTTGGGTTAGTGAAACGCAGTTAAAGCCGTTTCAGGGTGACATTAATTTTTGGGGAGTCTGCATTGAAGAAGAAATCGCTGAACGATGCGGGTTTTCCAGCTGAGTCGCCGCGCGGCGAGCGCTTGGCTGGCGGGATGTGACTCGATAGAAAGCCACGCATCGTTCAGCGAAGTAGGCGCCTAGAAAATTGGACCGGGATGCGGTGGCTCGACGACCTCGACATAGTTGAAGTGGACAATGAGCAGGCCGCCTGTGACCGCATCGATGTGCGCATCGATGAGATCTTGCGCGCCTTCCATATCCGCGTTGTTGGCAACGCGATTCATGATTTGTTTTTCCAGTTCTGACATTTGATTGGTTCCTTTCTGAGTTTTGATAGCCGTATTTTGCGGCTTCGATTGATTAGTGAAGTTCGGAATGATGGCGTTACAGGGCGATTTATGCTGGCCGCGCTCCATATCAGAAAGTTTTCGATGAGAGAGGTGTTGACTTTTGGGGCGGCGGCCAGCAACGCATAAGATTTCTAATCTGCCAGCCCGCCGCGCCGAAAGGATTTGGTTGTGACCGCGGCACGCTATCAGCAGATTGACGTTATATAGACATTCTTAGTATATTGTTTAATCATGGCCGCGAAAAAACAAGAGCGCATGGACCTGCTGCAAGGCACGTTGGACATGCTTGTTCTCAGGACATTACTTTTGGGTGAACTGCACGGATACGGGATCGCCCAGTCTATCCGCCAGAACTCCGCCGAGCAGTTGCTGATTGAGGCAGGCTCGCTTTATCCGGCTCTCCAACGGCTCGAACTACAGAAGCTGATTTCAGCAAAGTGGCAGATCTCGGGCACAGGCCGGCGGGCGCGCTTTTACAGATTGACTGCAGCCGGGCGGCGCAAACTCGCCACCTCGATGTCGCGCTGGGACGAATTTGTCGCTGCCATTGGCATGGTATTGCATCCAGCTGAATCCTCAAAATAAGGAGTAAGTATGTTCTGGTTTCGCAAACTGATCCTCTTATTGCCTTGGGAGCGGCGCAAGCGCGAAGAGGCGCTGGGCGAGGAATTGAACTCTCATATAGAGATGGTTGCTGAGGAGGCGCGCAATTCTGGACTCTCGGCGGAGGATGCTTTATTCGCGGCGCGGCGTGATCTCGGCAGCAGGCTAAAGGCGACGGAGCAAGTGCGTGGCGAGTGGCTTTCGCCAAAGATCGACATAATTGCACAAGATGTTCGCTATGCTTGGCGAACATTGGCGCGAACACCCTCGTTCACGGTGGTGGCCGTGCTTTCCTTGGCACTGGGCATCGGCGCCGCGACAGCTGTCTTCTCGGTCGTCCACGGAGTGATCCTGAAACCAATCGCGTATCGCGAACCCGGCCGTCTCACCTATGTACAGGAGGTTGTTCCCGCCTTGGCGCGTGTGTATGGAAAAGTTCCGGTCAACATTCAGCATTTTTTGTACTGGCGCGATCACACGCGCACGTTCCAGTCGATGGCTGCTTTGCGAGCCTCAGGTCCCACGCTCACGGGTAGCGGAGAACCCGTGCAGCTTGATGGTGTGGAAACAACGGCCGATCTTTTCCGCGTGTTGGACGTGAACATGGAGAGAGGGCGGGGTTTCCTGCCGGGTGAGGACCAGCCGGGAAAGAACAACGTGGCGGTGATTACGGACTCGCTGTGGAAACGCAAGTTCCATGGCGACAGAGAGATTGTCGGCCGCACGATTGTATTAGAGGGCAAGCCCGCCGCGATTGTCGGAGTTCTTCCAGCCAATTTTACGTTTCCCACGAGCAGCGATCTGGGTTCATTGGCGGGGCTCGGCAAGAAGACGGACGTGTTCCAGCCCCTACAAGAGGTAATTGATGGCTGGGATGGTGACTATGATTACATCTGCATCGGACGCCTGAAACCCGGATTGGATCTTACGCAAGGCCTAGCGGAGTTGCAGGTTCTGACAAGCCAAATGAACGCGGCTCACCAGATTGAAAGCCAACCACATCCGGAATGCCGTCCTTTGCAGGAGGTGATTACCGGCTCAGTGCGCACGTCGCTGATGGTGCTGTTTGCAGCGGTGATGGCGCTGCTCTTGATTGTGTGTGTGAACCTCACAAACCTACTGCTGGCGCGTGCCAGCGCGCGAAGCCGGGAGTTCTCTATACGGACGGCTATAGGTGCTGGAAGGGGCCGGTTAGTACAACAGATTCTCACTGAGATCGCGATGCTGTCTCTTATGGGCGGTGCATTGGGGACGGCGATTTCAGTTGCGGCGATTCGTGCCTTCGCCGCCAGCGCCAGTGTGCACATTCCGCGGTTGGACGAGGTGCAGGTCGACCCCGCGGTTCTGCTGTTTTCGTTCTTTACAACCGCGGCATGTGCATGTTTGTGCGGATTGATTCCTGCGATTCGGACGGTGAGCGCCGATCCTCAGGAGGCGTTGCGCGCCGGTAGCCATACAGTGACCGCTCATAAGCAATCGCTACGGACGCGGGAAAGCCTGGTTGGCATAGAAGTGGCGCTAAGCACTGTACTTTTGTTTCTGGCAGGGTTATTGATCTCCAGCTTGTTTCATTTGATGAGCGTTGACAAAGGCTTTCAAGCGGAGCGTGCCATTGCAGTGGATCTGGGTCTGCCGGACGCTCACTATCGAGAAGTTGCCGATCGAAACAAGTTCTTCGATCGTGCATTGCTGGAGGTTCGCGCCCTACCGGGCGTGCAATCGGCGGGGATGGTTGCGGGCTTGCCGCTGACCGGAGAAACGCATGTGAATGGGATCGAGCCCCAGGGTGGGAGTGGCAGTTGGATCGGGCCGGCAACGAAAGGTACTGTTCTGATCAACGTACGTTTTATCAGCCCCGGCTATTTGGAGACGCTGGCAATTCCTGTTTTAAAGGGGCGCGCGATTGAGCCCGAAGACCGCAATCGCAGGGTAGCGATGGTTTCTGAGCGTTTGGCGGCGAAGGTATGGCCTGGCGAGAACCCGATCGGCAAGAGATTTAAGACAGGCTCGCAAGTCGGGCAAGTGGAAGTGGTTGGAGTAGTACGGGACACCTACAATGGACGCTTGGAGGATGGCCCCACCTCGATTGCGTACGCGCCCTACTGGCTGCGAGGGCCTAACTATGGGAGTTTGGTAGTGCGAACTAAGAGTGATCCGACTCAGTTCATGCAGGCAATACAACACACCGTGTGGTCGATTGATCCTTCGCTGGCCGTACCTCCGTTGAGGACGATGTCCGAGGTGGTTGATAATGCCCTCGCACAGCGCCGGTTTCAGATGCGGCTTGCAACGGCATTCGGTGTGGCGGCATTGTTGCTGGCTCTCATCGGGATTTATGGGGTGGTGGCGTATAGTGTGGCGCAACGTCGCATGGAATTGGGCTTGCGATTGACTCTAGGAGCTACGCGGAATGGATTGCTGGCGATGGTGTTGCGGCGTGGTCTGTGGCCGGTTTTTCTAGGATTAGGCGCCGGACTTTTACTGTGTTTAGCGATCAGTCGGTTTGTTCGGACTTTATTGTTTGGCGTTGCACCGATTGATCCTTTTACTATCGGGGCGGTCAGCGTGATTCTTTCGGCGACGGCTGTCTTAGCTTGCCTCTTGCCCGCCCGAGCAGCGGCCACAATGGATCCTGCAGGAGTCTTGCGATACGAGTAGCCATATGATTTCCGGCAGTTCGCGCGGCTGAGCGGCGATCGTAAGCAACTCAGCTTCGCGACTAACGCTTTTCGAGGTCCTCCGATTCGTGCAACCCTGCAACGTGCGAGCCATCTAACGCACTAGAGAGTGTAGAAAGGGTCAAATTCATCCGAAACGCGCCGATCTGTTAAAGTAAGAGGATCAGTTCTGCGGTGTGGAGTCGCGAAAGCGGATGAATTAATACTTTGAAGTCAAGAAGCGTAGCTGTTAGTGCCATTCTTCTAGCCATCTCGGCCTGGTCTTTGCAGGCAGTCGTTGAGGACACGTCGGACGATTCAAACGGTCCCTCTAAAGTCATTATTGACAAATATTTAGAGGCTTTTAATCAACAACCAGCGGCACCGCACTCAATGGAAGTGGAAATAAATGCTTCGGTACCGCGCTTGCAGGAACACGGCAAGCTGCGCGCGTTGCGCAAGATTTCCAAAGTCGGACTGATTACCTATCGCGTGCTGGGCTTCCAGGGCGATAACACTGTAAAGAAGGAAGTCATTGCCCGTTATTTGCAGGCGGAGCAACAATCGCAGGGCGATCCTGGTTTGATGCTGACACCAGCGAACTACAAGTTTAAGTTGAAGGGCGAACGACAAGTCGCCGACAACGAAATGGTGTACATGTTCAACGTGTCGCCGCGCAAGAAGCGGGTGGGTCTGTTTAAGGGCGAATTGTGGCTGGATACGGCGTCTTATCTGCCGGTTTTGGAAAAGGGCCGACTGGTCAAAAACCCCAGTATCTTCTTCAAAAAGGTGGATTTTGAGCGGGCGTTTGCCATTCAAAACGGTGTTTCTGTGCCGGCCCACATGAGCAGCACAATTAACACGCGGGTAGTAGGAATAGTGGAGTTGGATGTTAATTACACTAGCGTCGCTGAAGGTGCCGAGGACGAGGCAGCGGGTGGCGAGGCGGACACCGCCTCAATTGCAACTACTTCTTCGTTACCGTAGGGGATTGGCTGTACCGTTGGACGCGGTTATTTCCCGCTACACCCCCAGTCATACCCGGTCGGGCTCAGCCGGTTGAGAATCCTCTAAATAACGAAGTATCCTGGAAGTTGACGTCTTAACGGAGCCTTATGCGAACTCTTTTTCTAAATCCTCCTTCTTTTGAAGGTTTTGACGGTGGGGCGGGCTCTCGTTGGCCGGCCGCGCGCGAGATTGAATCTTATTGGTATCCGGTTTGGCTTTGTTATCCGGCGGGCATGCTTCCCGATAGCAAAGTGCTAGACGCGCCGCCGCACAAGATTTCGATCGAGCAGACCGTGGCAATGGCGCCGGACTACGAATTGCTGGTGCTCTTCACTTCGACTCCGGGCTTCAACGTGGATGTGAAAATTGCGGAGATGATGAAGGACAAAAACCCGAAGTTGAAAGTTGCCTTCGTTGGTCCGCCAGTTACGATCGAGCCGGAAAAGAGTTTGCGGGCCACAACCGCGATTGATTTTGTGGTGAAGCGCGAATTCGATTATGCGATTCGTGATTTTGCCATGGGTAAGCCGCTGGAGGAAATACAGAGCGTGGCGTTCCGTAAGAATGGCGGCATTCAAAATAATCCAGAAGCGCCAGTGATTGAAAATTTGGATGAGCTGCCTTGGGTGACCAAGGTTTATAAGCGCGATTTGGATTTTACGCGCTATAACGTTCCGTTCCTTCTGAATCCGTACATTTCCTTCTATACCACCCGCGGCTGTCCGGCGCAGTGTACTTTCTGCCTGTGGCCGCAAACGCACTCAGGCCACCGCTGGCGCTTGCGATCATCGGACGATATTGCCAACGAGTGCCGCTACGTGCTGGAGAATTTTCCCGGGTTGAGGGAAATCTTTTTCGACGACGATACCTTCAACTACCAGAAGGCGCGTACGATTGAGTTGTGTTCGAAGCTGAAGCCGCTCAAATTCACATGGAGCTGCACTTCGCGCGTTACTACTGATTACGACACGCTGAAGGCGATGAAGGATGCGGGCTGCCGGTTGTTGATTGTCGGTTATGAATCGGGCGATCAACAGATTTTGAAGAACATCAAGAAGGGCGCGACGATCGATATGGCGCGCCGCTTCACGGCGAACTGCAAGAAGCTGGGTTTGACAATTCACGGTGATTTCATCGTCGGTCTGCCCGGCGAGACGCGCGAGACGATTCAAAAGAGCATCGCGTTTGCGAAGGAATTGGACGTAGAAACGATTCAGGTTTCAATTGGGCACCCCTTCCCAGGAACTGAGTTCTACGATCATGTGAAGAAGAACGGATTGATCACCATCGACGCGATGACCGATGAAGCCGGGCACCAACTTCCGAACTATACCTATCCTGGTTTGGATAAAGGCGAACTTGTGGAATGGGTCGAGCGGTTCTATGGTGAATATTACTTCCGGCCGAAGGTGGCATTCCGGCTGGTGAGCAAAGCGATGTTCAATAGTAACGATCGCAAACGGCTTTACAAGGAAGCGAAAGAATACTTGACGCTGCGCTCAAAACGAAAGCAATACGTCAAGGATCAGAGCAGGCAGAAAGAAGAACAACAGCCTCCCGTTCTGAGCACGGGTGACTGATTTTGCGTGCTCGGCCGACCAAAGCCAGAACCCTTTGGCTGGCGTTGCTTGTCATTCTCTTGAATGCTAGTGGCAATCTTAGCTTAACTTTGGGCATGCGGAACCTTCAGGAAAGGATGTCCGCGAATCCGTTAGACTACATCCGCGCGATGTTCCATCCACTAGTAGCGTTTGGCATAGTTTTGCTGATTTTCTGGCTGCTTACCCGCATGACTTTGTTCAGTTGGGCCGATTTGAGTTTTGTCGTGCCGGTGACGGCGGTGGGCTATATTCTCGCGGCGTTGCTTGGGCATTTCCTTTTGGGCGAAACGGTGACGCTTACGAATTGGATTGGCACGTTGTTGATATTCTTTGGCACGGCTTTTGTAGGCTCAACCAGGCCGTTGACCACTGAGTGTGCGCGGAGACCGGAATGAAGTGGGTCTTGCTCTCAATCATTGTGGTAGCTACCGTTTTGGGCGATTTGTTGCAGAGCTACGAGATGAAACGCAGCGGCGAGCAAGCGGTGGATGCGCGCGGATTGGCGAAGCTGCTTCGGATGATTGTGAGCCGGCGCTA
Source organism: Bryobacterales bacterium (assembly GCA_003167495.1). Lineage (GTDB taxonomy): Bacteria > Acidobacteriota > Terriglobia > Bryobacterales > Bryobacteraceae > Bog-105. The sequence continues at coordinate 18,822 of PMSX01000376.1, forward strand.
TCTTTTCTTAAGTATTGTGGCGATGGCGATTTCGTTCTTCGCTTTTATGGCGCTGGTGCAGATCGCGCCGCTGAGTTTCGCCGTACCGGCGTCAGCAGCTACCTTTGTCTTGGAAACGCTGTTAGCCAAGTTCGTGTTGAAGGAAAAAGTCGGCCCACGCCGTGCGGCCGGAGCCTTGTTGGTTCTGGGCGGCGTGGTTCTGCTGGCGCGGTAGCATAAACGCTTGCGCGCCCTGTGGCTGGTCTTTCTCCCCGCGATTCTTTATCAGTGCCTCGCTATTTTTGCCTCGCTGAAACAGTTCAGCAGGCGCAAACCGGCTCCCTGGACGGAGGCGGTGTCGGTTTTGAAGCCGTTGCGCGGGCTTGATCCGAATACGGCCGAGGCTTTTGCTTCGCAGATTGAACAGACGCATCCGCATTTCGAGGTGTTGTTTGCTGCGCGGGATGAGACCGACCCGGCGGCGCTTGAAGTGACCCGCCTGCAGAGCGAGCATCCGGAGGCGCCAGTTCAATTCTTCACGGGTGGGACTGAGACGCTGAATCGAAAAGTAGGACTGCTGGCGGAGTTGAGCCGGCACGCGCGCTATCCGCTAAGGGTGGTCAACGACAGCGATATTGCAGTTGATCGCCACTATTTGACTGAAGTGACTGCGCCGTTGGCCGATCCAGGGGTTGGAGTGGTCACCTGCCTTTACCGCGTGAAGGCGCATAACTTGCAGGCCGCCTGGGAAGCGCTCGGAATCATGACGGATTTCATGCCGAGCACGATGGTAGCGCAACTGATAGGCGTGCGGGAATTCGGGCTGGGCTCGACGCTGGCATTTCGGGCCGAGGACTTAGACAGGGCGGGCGGGTTTGAAAGCTTCGCCGATTACATTGCGGATGATTACCAGCTTGCCAAAAGCATTACCGCGCTCGGCAAGCGCGTAATGCTATCGACGTACGTTGTGGAGACCACTTTGGGCGAAGCGACGTGGATAGGAGTGTGGCGTCACCAGTTGCGCTGGGCGCGCACTATACGTTTGTCGAAGGGCGCGGGGTATTTGGGTTTGCCGATTACGCAGGCAGGCTTGTGGATTGGCGTCGCGTGGGTGTTTGGCGCGACGCCTGTGGCGATCCTGCTGGCTGGTCTCCGCATATTATCGGCTCTGACGGCAGGGGGACTAGTACTGAAGAGTCCGCTTGCGGCAACCTTTTGCTGGCTAGCGCCCTTCTGGGATTTGTACTCGTTTGCAATTTGGTTTGCGTCTTATTGCGGTAGAACCGTGCGTTGGCGGGACCGCACGCTCACCATTGGCACAAAAGGGCGTATTCTAGATACTTGAGCATGCTAGCCTGTTATGGGCGAATTCCCCATCCAACCCGGCTCAGCCCGGTCTCGAATCGCTTTTACACAGGAGTCTAGAAAGTAATGTTCTCGCATATTCGGAGCGCGTCGCTCCTCATTGCATCGGCGGTCGTGGCTAGCCGCCTTCCAGCCCAAGAGTTCGCTCCCGTGAAGGTTGCCATCATCAACCTACAGCTGGCAGTGAGCCAAACGCAGGAAATCAAGAAAGACGTGGCGGCCATGGAGGCGAAATATAGCCCCCGCCAAAAGGCAATCGAGTCGCTCCAAAAGGAACTGGTAGACATACAGAAGCAAGGTTCGACGCCCAACTTGCAACCGGGGCGGGAGGCTGACCTGCAAGCGCAATTCACGACAAAACAAAAGCAACTGCAACGGCTCCAGCAGGATCTACAATCTGATGTCGATGCCGAGCGGCAAGATGTGCTTGGCCATGTAGGGCGTCAGATGGCGGAAGTGGTGAAGGGACTGGCGCAAGAAAAGGGACTTGACGTGGTAATAGAGATATCAAATACGCTTTATTTCAAGCCGGCGCTCGACCTGACGGCAGCCGCGACGGCGGCTTACGATAAAGCGCATCCCGTGCAGTGAGGGGGGCGGGTATGGCCACTTATCTGGAAGGGTACGGCGTCGAAGACGAGCGGCGCAATCGAACAATTCGCTATATCATCCTGGGCACACTGGCCGCGCTGATTCTTGGGGTCGCGTGCTATTTTATTTTGCACGACTACAGCGAGAAACAAGTTGCTAAACAATTCCTGACTGAACTGAATAAACATAACTACCAGGCGGCATATTCGACTTGGTGTCCTAAACCTTGCGAACAGTACGACTATGCGCGCTTTGCGGCGGATTGGGCGAACAAGAAGATCACGTCTCCGTGGAAAATCGACTCAACCGACAGCTGTAAGGCCTTCTTGACAGTAAACGTGACGGCCGATGGGACTGAGTTGCAATCGCTAAGCGTGCAGCGCGGGACGAAAGTGCTGAGCTTTGCGCCGGCTCCGGATTGCCAGGAATACAGTTGGCACTGGAAGCAGTTTTTCAGGCGCATTTTCGGCGGCGGATCGCGTTGATTCGTTCCGCCACGCCGGCTGACGCCGAAGGCATTCTGGGAGTGATCGAACCTGTTTTTCGCGCCGGCGAGTCCTACACAGTCCCGCGGGATATTTCGCGTGAAGATGCCTTGGCCTACTGGCTGGCGGACGGGCACGAGGTCTTCGTTTTCGAAGAAGCCAGCCAAATTCTCGGGACCTATTTTTTGCAAGCCAATCAGCGCGGTGGCGGCGCGCACGTGGGGAACTGTGGCTATATTACGGCTGAACATGCGATGGGGCGCGGTATTGCGCGTGCCATGTGTGAACATTCGCTGACACTGGCGAAGGCTCGCGGATTCACGGCCATGCAGTTCAATTTTGTTGTATCGACGAATGAGCGCGCTGTTCAGTTGTGGCAAAGATTGGGGTTTGCGGTTGTGGGAAGGCTGCCTGAGGCGTTCCGGCATCCAAGGCTGGGGTATGTGGATGCGCTGGTGATGTTCCGGGAACTTTAACGCGCCGGCGCCGGCAGCATATTGCGGATCGCGGCTATGTGCCAGCCGGAGTGATCGCGCGTAAGCACGATGGACGTCCACATCTTCCGCGTCGGATTCCCTGCAGCGTCCGTCAGTTCGTACCGACCGTCGGCAATGGCGACGGTTTTGGACAGCAAGCGGACGGACTCGATGGTGATCGTACGCTTACCGGCTTCGCGTTGAGAAGCGGCAATGGTTCCGTTTACAACGGCTTCGCGGCCTTTACGCCATTCGCCGGATGAGACAAGTTGGTCGGCATCGGAGGTGAAGAGGCGTTCGAGGGCTTGGGGATCGGGGTGTTCGCGGATGTCTACGTATTGTTGAACGGCGGCGCGGATCGACGTTGTTGGATCGGCGGCCATACAAAACTGAAGCGCTAGGAAAAAGAACCCGGCGAAGCGAAGTGGCATGCTTTCATTGTGCAGGAGGAGCCGGGAAAAGCATGTCCCAGGCTCCGCCGAGAAGCACGAGTTAGGCCGCCTTACTCACCGATCCGTGTGGGTCAATCACAAATTTCCGTGCCGCGCCTTTATCAAAATCCGTGTAGCCTTGCGGGGCTTGGTCGAGCGTGATGACCGTCACATTGACAGCCTTGGCGATCTGAATTTTGTCGCGCAGGATGGCCATCATTAATTTCTGGTTGTACTTCATCACGGGGCACTGGCCGGTCGTGAATTGATGAGACTTCGCCCAGCCGAGGCCGATGCGGATGCCGAGCACGCCACTCTTGGCGTTCGCGTCTTTACTGCCCGGATCGTCAGTGACATAGAGACCGGGGATGCCCAGGGCGCCACCGGCGCGCGTGACCGTCATCAGGGAATTGAGAACGGTAGCGGGGTGTTCGGCGGCAGCTTCGTCGCCGTGGCCACGGGCTTCGAATCCAACGCAATCGACGCCGCAATCTACTTCCGGCGTGCCGGTGATTTGTGCGATGCGCTCGCCAAGCGAAACTTTATCGCGGAGATCGACAACTTCGCAGCCAAAACTCTTGGCTTGCTGCAAGCGTTCGGGAATCATGTCGCCGACGATTACGATAGCCGCGCCCAGCAGTTGGCATGACGCGGCACAGGCGAGACCGACCGGGCCTGCGCCAGCGACGTAAACAACCGAACCTGGACCGACGCCCGCCGTGACCGCGCCATGGAAACCCGTCGGGAAGATATCGGACAGCAGCGTGAGGTCTGTGATCTTCGCCATCGCCTGGGCCTTATCCGGGAACTTCAGAAGATTGAAATCTGCGTAAGGACACATGACGTAATCGGCTTGGCCACCAACCCAGCCACCCATGTCGACATAACCATAAGCGGCGCCCGGGCGCGCCGGGTTCACGTTCAAACAGATTCCGGTTTTTCCTTCCTTGCAATTACGACAGCGGCCGCACGCAATGTTGAAGGGTGCGGAGACGATGTCGCCTACGTTGATGAATTCGACATCGCGCCCTTTCTCTATTACTTCTCCTGTGATCTCGTGGCCGAGAATCAACCCGGACGGTGCCGTGGTGCGGCCACGGACCATGTGCTGATCGCTGCCGCAGATGTTTGTGGCGACCACTTTGAGAATGACGCCGTGTTCGCATTTGCGGTCGCCTAGCGCGAGCTTTGGATAATCAATAGACGTAACTTGGACCTTACCTGGGCCCATATAAGCGACGCCGCGGTTACTTGCCATAGTCGTTTCTCCTTGGAAACAATTTTGAATTGAGAGCGGCGACCATAATACTAAACTTGGGGGAGAACGGAGTCTTCGCGTTTCTGGGAAACGACGCTCGGTTCAACGGTGAATCCTCGAATGGCGTAGAAGGGGGATGTTAGGCCTCAGTTCCGGCGCAATGGACGTACCCTGACCCAACCCCCGGCCCAAATAAGCAAAAGCCGCGAGCACTGGCCAAAGTAATTTCTTTTTGGAAACAGTTTCGCTCGAGAGAGGGGCCACGGTACCAGAAAATTTATGGGGACAAAAACGAGTGCCGTAAGCTGATAAGCAGCAGCATGTGGACAAAGATTCGACGGTTTATCGGTGTGTTGGCTTTTCTGACTCTTCAAGGCAACGCTCCGGCGCAAAGAACCGATATTACGAGAGTCACGTTGGATAACGGTTTGCGGGTTGTAGTGATCCGCGATCCTTTGGCACCGGTGGCGACCCTGGAAGAGAATTATCTCGTCGGCGCTAATGAAGTGCCAGCGAGTTCCCCCGGCTTGGCGCATGCACAGGAACATATGGCGTTCCGCGGCTGCAGCGGTTTGACGGCCGACCAGATTGCCGCGATCTACGCACAGTTGGGCGGCTTTATGAACGCTCAGACGCAGCAGAACACGACGCAATATTTTGTAACAGTGCCCGCACAGGATCTGGATCTGGCCATGCGGATTGATGCCGCTTGCATGATGGATGTGGAAGACGCGCAGGCGCAGTGGGCACAGGAGCGCGGTGCGATTGAGCAGGAAGTGGCCAGCGATCTTTCGAATCCGACTTATAAGTTCGTGACGCGCTTGAATCACGATCTGTTTGCGGGGACGCCTTATGAGCAAGACGCGTTAGGCACGAAGGCGTCGTTCGATCAGACGACGGGCGCGATATTGAAGGATTTCTACCAGAAGTGGTATGCGCCGAATAACGCGATTCTGGTGATTACCGGCGACGTGGATGCGGCGAACGTTTTGGCGAAAGTGAAACAATACTACGGTCAGATTCCGCGACGGCGGGTTGGCGAAAGGCCTGAAGTGAATTTGCAGCCGGTGCGGCCGGATTCGTTCGAACTAGCAAGCAACTTGCCGTATCTGCTGACCGGCGTGGCGTTTCGATTTCCCGGAACGGATAGTCCCGATTTTGCGGCGGCGCGCGTGTTGACGGACGTGCTGTCAAGCCAGCGAGCGGCACTTTATGACTTGGTGCCACAGGGAAAAGCGTTGGGAACAGATTTTGATTTGGTGGAGGCCTACCCGAAGGCGAGCGCTGCCTTTGCACTGGCGGCGTTGCCTTCGGGCGCCGACCCCGCCGCGACCACCGCTGAATTAAAGCGGATTATGGACCGCTATGCGAATCAGGGCGTACCCGCTGAATTGGTAGAAGCCGCGAAGAAGGGCGAGGTGGCGAACGCCGAATTTGAGCGAAACTCGATTTCGAATTTGGCTTCTATCTGGTCGCAGGCTCTGGCGGCGGAAGGGCGCCAATCTCCGGACGAAATAGTCGAGGCGATTAAGCGAGTTAGCTGGGCCGATGTGAACCGCGTGGCGAAGAAGTATCTACTGGACACAGCTGTGGTGGGGACATTAAAACCCGCGGCTTCGGGCGAGGCTGTATCGTCGAAGGGGTTTGGTGGATCCGAACAAACGATGTCGACGCCCACTAAACCGGTGGATTTGCCGGTTTGGGCCGAGAGTGCGGTGAAATCGTTGCGTGTGCCTGAGTGGACCAGCCGGCCGGCGGATATGGCGTTAAGAAACGGTATTCGGCTGATTGTGCAAACCGAGCGGACCAGCCCCACCGTGACTGTAACCGGTTCGATTAAGACACAGAATCAATTGGAAACGCCGCCTGGGAAAGACGGAGTGGCCGACATTCTCGAGGGTTTGTTTTCCTATGGCACAAAGACGCTGGATCGCGTCGCGTTTCAAAAAGCATTAGACGATATTGGGGCGTCGGAATCGGCCGGAGCGGGCTTTAGCCTCAAAGTTCTGACGCAGGATTTTGCGCGCGGCGTGGAGTTGCTGGCCGACAACGAATTGCATCCGGCGCTACCGGAAGATGCTTTCAAAATTGTGCAGCAACAGACGGCGGAGTTGAGCGAGGGCGAATTGCAGAGTCCGACATACAGGACCGACCGAGCGTTGTTGCAAGCGCTGGTGCCGGCGGGAGATCCACTGTTACGCGAGACGACGCCGAAGAGCGTGAACGGTATTCAATATGCAGAAGTCCTGCAGTTTTACCAAGCTACGTTCCGGCCGGACCTTGCCACGATTGTGGTGATTGGAGACATTACGCCGGCAGAGGCGCGTGCGGTGATCGATCGATATTTCGGCAGTTGGAAGGCCGTGGGTCCGAAGCCCGATGTGGTGCTGCCGCCGATTCCGGCAAATCAAGCGAAAGCGGTAAGCGTGCCCGACCCGAGCCGAGTGCAAGATGAAGTGGAATTGGCGGAGCAACTGGAAATGAACCGCTTCAGTCAGGATTATTTTGCGTTACAAGTGGGCAACCACGTGTTGGGCGGCGGGTTTTATGCGACTCGTCTTTACCGCGCATTGCGGCAGCAAGCGGGATTGGTTTACACGGTTGAAGATTCGCTGGAGGCGGGCGAGACACGTGCGGTCTACACCGTTACTTATGGGTGCGACCCGAAGAACGTTTCGAAAGCGCGCGCGATGGTGGAGCGGGAATTGGTGGATATGCAGAAGAACAACGTGACGCCAGAAGAATTGCAGCAAGCGAAGGCTTTGTTGTTGCGACAAATTCCGTTGGGAGAATCGAGTGAAGATGCGGTGGCGGGCGGTTTGCTGGGCCGGGCTCGTATAGGGCTACCGCTGGATGAGCCGCAGCATGCGGCGGATCGCTACTTTAAAATGACAGCGGATGAAGTGCGCGGGGCCTTTGAAAAGTATGTGAATCCGGGGAATTTTGTGCAAGTCGTGCGGGGACCGGCGCCGCAGTAAGGGAAAGAGAGATGTTCGAACGGTATACGGAGAAAGCGCGGCGCGTTATTTTCTTCGCGAGGTACGAAGCATCGCAATGGGGGGAGCCCTTCATTCAGCCCGCGCATTTGCTTCTTGGCCTACTGCGGGAAGACAAAGAGCTTTTCCGTCTACTGTCGCATTCGCCAGATCCTCTTCCGAGTGTGGCGGAGGAACTCGGACTAAAAGTAAGTGGTGAAAAGATAAGCACGTCCGTGGATTTGCCGCTTTCGGCAGAGTCGAAGCGGGTGTTGGTCTATGGGGCCGAGGAAGCGGAACTTTTGGGCGATTTGGCTATCGGGCCCGGCCACCTGCTGCTGGGTTTATTGAGAGAGCCAGGAGCGGCTTGCGACCTGCTAGTCAGGCGCGGCCTGACGTTACCGGTAGTTCGCGACGTTGTGAAGGGGATACCGCAAAAAAGGCCTGGAAACGAGCAGATTGTCAATACCTTGCGGGCGGAATTTAAAGGCGCGCTTATGAGCCTGCTCAAGCCTGAACTAGAGCCGGCGGTTGTTTATAGCTTGGCCGCGGAAAAAACAAAATGACGGTTCGCGAATTGGGTGCACACATCCGTGCGCGCAAGATTTCCTGCGTCGAGTTGATGCAGCGTACGCTCGAGGATATTGAGAAGCGCGACAAGTTTTGCAGTCTGATCACTGTGACCGGCGAGCAGGCATTGGCGACGGCGCGTGAGCGGGACGAAGAACTCAAGGCGGGGAAAGATCGCGGGCCTTTTCACGGTATACCAATCGCGCTAAAGGATCTGTTCTATACGCGCGGCGTGAAGACCACGGCAGGATCGCTGGTCTACAAAGATTTCGTTCCGCATTACGACGCGACCGTCGTGGAACGGTTACACGAAGCTGGTGCAATTTCCGTTGGCAAGACAAATCTGCATGAGATCGCATTTGGCATTACCTCGAAGAATCCGCACTATGGGTTTGTGCTGAATCCGTTGGACCCAAAGCGGCTCGCGGGCGGATCCAGCGGCGGTTCAGCGGTGTTGGTGGCGGGAAAATTTTTGCCGATGGCATTGGGGACCGATACCGGCGGTTCCATTCGGGTGCCTGCATCTTTTTGCGGAATCGCCGGGCTGAAACCGACATATGGGCTAGTGAGCAGGCATGGTGTGTTGCCATTGGCTTTCAGCTTGGATCATGTGGGACCGCTCGGAAGTTGTGTGGAAGATTGTGCACTGGCTTTGAACGCAATGGCTGGCGTCGACGATTACAACGTGCCCGCGCAGGTGGATTTAAAAGGCTTGCGCGTGGGCGTGCCCGTAGAGCCTTTGTTTGGATGTTTGGCGGACGATGTCCTTCAGGCCGTAGAAGGCGGGGTAGATATTTTGAAGAGTCTGGGAGCAGACGTGCAGCGTATCTCGACGCCGGATTTTGCCCAGATGAACGCCACTGCGCGCGTGGTGCAACTTGCAGAGACGGCCGCGATCTATGTCAATCACAAGGACAAAAGCCAGTTTGGCGAAGATGTGTGGGCGTTGCTCGAGCAAGGGCGCATGATTATGGGGCACGAATATGTGAATGGGCAACGGCTGCGGACCCATTTCCGCCGTGAGTTTGACCAATTGTGGACAAAGGTAGATGTGCTGGTTGGTGCGACTACGCCGATGACCGCGCCGCTGCTCGAACAGAAAACGGTCAGCATTCAAGGGCAAGAAGAGAATGTGCGCATGGCAGCCACACGGCTGGTGCGTGCTGTCAATCTGCTGGGCGAGCCGGCGCTTTCGATCCCGTGCGGGAAGGGAAGCGACGGTATGCCGGTTGGATTGCAGTTGATCGCCGCGCCGTTTGCGGAAAAGATGTTGGTGAAGGTTGGGAAGAGGCTCGAAGTGGCGTTGGGTTAGACTGCAAAACTGTTCTAGTATCGATAGCGCCCAGGCGCTCCGGCCCCAAAAATTGACCCGCCCTTCGAGCTCGTAATTACAGTGATAGACTTGCCGAATGGCGCACGCCAGACGCCCGAATACAATAGACGAGAGGAACTCGATATGAGACTTACTGCAACGCTATTCCTGGTAATGGCGGCCAGTTTGACGGCCGCTGATAACGGACGCCTAACCGACGAAGAGCGGACCTTTCTGGTCGACCAACTCGAACAAACGAAGACGAGCGTCTTAGAGAGCATCGCCGGGTTGACAGCTGCGCAGTGGACCTTCAAACCGGGACCAGATCGCTGGTCGGTGCAGCAGTGCGCTGAACACATCGTGCTGGCGGAGGGCTATATTTTCGCGGGATCGCAGAAGTTACTCGAGACGCCCGCGGTACCCCGGCCCGAGAAATCGAACTCCAAAGTAGATCACATGATAGTGGCGCAGGTGACGGATCGGAGCAAGAAAGCAACCGCGCCCGAGCCGCTGGTCCCTTCGGGCAAATTCGCAACTCCGGAAGAAGCCGTAAAGGCGTTTACGGAAGCGCGCGACAAGAGCATTGCCTATGCCAAGACAACTGACGCGGAGTTGCGCGTGCATTTGGGTCCGGGTCCAGCGGGTCCGATGGATGCGTACCAAGTCCTGTTGCTGATGGCTTCGCACTCGGCGCGGCATACGCTGCAGATTCGTGAAGTGGAGGCGGACCCGAACTTCCCGAAAGCCAATGCCGTTCTGCCTAGGCTTGGCGACCCTCACCGGTCAGCGGGACTCTGAGAGCTGGCGTAGCTTACCGATCAGAGCGAAGCGGCCCGGCTCAAAGTGAGCGACATCGACAGCGAAGGCTCATCCGTCCGAATAACTCCGCCGCCACCTGGACTGCAGACTCTGCAGCCGGCCGATCCGGGGCCTCGTTTGAGTCGTTGTAGCCATCCATCTCACCCAGCTTGCCGCTATCCTGCACCACGATCCCGTCCCGTCTCGCCAGGATATTCAAACTCTTGTAAAGTACTCCGTAATTGACTTCCGGCTGTGGAATGAGCCACGCAATCTGTCCTCGCACCGGCACAATTGATTCGTCTTGCCACAACGCTCTGGCTCCATAACCAGTCGCATTGATTGCCACCTTCTCTGGTAACCGTTTCAACTCCGACGGTGAGTGGAATTCAACCCTTTCAATCTTGCCACCCTCTGTGAGGAAATCGTTAACGAGTTGGCGGGAGTAGCCTGCAATATTGAACGTGAGGCTCGATGTTCGCTGCGCATAGCGAGTGGGAAATGGATGGCTACCGGGCGGCAGATCCTGAAAATGTGGCGTCAAATCGTTAACGCGGTCCTGGTAGTGCGCAAAGCCCAGCGTATCGAAGCGTCGCCAGTTGGCTCTCATCTCTTCTGGAGGTGACTCGGATAGAGTGTAACGATCCGTCCATTCAACGGGACTTCCAGCTAGGCCTAAATAGCTCTCATAGGTGTGAAAGGAGTAACGGCACATCTTCTCCCAAAGGGCCGGGAATTCGGGAGATACTGAGTTCTCCAACGCGATGCGCGAATCCGGCGTCCACGAGCCGGTCGCTCGCGCGGATCGCACCTCGGGCGGACGTTCCTTGGCATAGATGGTGACTTTGGCGCCCGCGCGCTGCAGAAGAATCGCTGAGGTCAACCCCAATGCGCCGCATCCAATCACAGCTATGTTCCGCTCTCCAATCGCCATCGCCTTCTCTACCGCGACACTGCTCGATCCCCAAGACAACGACCAACCACTGCCGCCATGGCCATAGTTGTGGACCACGGTTTTGTCGCCAACGCGTTCTACATCAAGCCTGGGTCCGGCCGCACGGAACGGCCGCAGACAAACAGTGACGCGAAAGATCCGATCCACGTCGGCCCGGATCGGCATGAGCTCGGGAAGTGCGTCATAGGACGGCAGGGGTGGAACAGTTCCGGTTCTATTGCCACAACCGCTGAGACCAAACGCGGCAATGGCGCCTAGGAAATTGCGTCGCTTCATCAGGCTCCTCGCAAGCACTTAGATTTGGAGAGTATAGGCTCCGGCGCGACGCGGCGCCATGACCTGGGTCCCTACAATCTAGCAAAAGCTTTGGCGGAGTACAGGNNGTAAGGATGCAGAGCTGGCGGCTATGGTCAGTTTTGGCAAGTGCCAGAGTTCCGTCGTCACGGCGCCGAGCCGGCACGCTGTTGAGTTAAGATCGGTGATGATTTCCCAGGCTAACTAAACAGGAAACAAGCTGTTCGTTGCTGTGGGAGTTTGACATCGCTGGATAAAAAGGAATCCCTTATGTTCCGCCTTCTTAGAATCGCGTTCTTGATCTGCGAGATGACTCGCTTTGATCCGGCAATCGCCCAAGCTCCGACCACTGCCCCACGCCCCGCGCGCCCGACGCCGCCCACCCGCGATCCCAACACGCCTGGTTATGTCACCGCGAAAGACTTACNNACACTCCCGGCTATGTCACCGCGAAAGACTTACCTGACGGCGCCAACCCTCCGGCAACGGCCGACGGAAACTTTATCCTCGGACCCACACACAACCCTGCACCGGAGATGATCGCGCAGAACGGCGTACCGCAAGGAACCGTTTTCGATCTCACTATGGAATCGGTTGACAGCAGGATCTATCCCGGGATTGCCCGCGATCCCAACACCTTTGGCACAGCAGATCCCTCCGACCCCGCCAAGATGGTAGTCACCACGAGCCACCCGGCTCCCTACACTCGCAAAGTGGCGGTGTATGTTCCCAAACAATACATTCCCGGCACAGTCGCGCCGTTCATCGTTGGCGCGGACGGACCCGACCACGCGCTGTTCACGGCCTTGGACAATCTGATCGCGCAGCGCCGGGTACCTGTGATGATCGCCATCTCGATAGGTAACGGCAGCGGCGACGCGCAGGGGAGTGAACGCGGTCTGGAATACGACACCATGTCAGGACTGTACGCGGAGTTTGTCGAGAAAGAAGTGCTGCCTCTCGTGGAAAAGCAATGCAAAGTGAAACTCACTAAGGATCCCGAGGGTCGAGCGACCATGGGAGGCAGCTCCGGCGGTTCTTGCGCCTTGATCATGGCCTGGTATCACCCGGAGCTTTACCACCGAATCCTGACCTATTCAGGCACATACGTGAACCAGCAGTGGCCGTCGAACTTCCAGACGCCTCACGGCGCATGGGAGTTCCACGAACACCTCATCCCCAACTCTCCGGCCAAGCCGCTACGCATCTGGATGGAGGTCGGAGACAGAGATCTATTCAATCCGAATGTCATGCGCGACAACATGCATGACTGGGTCGTCGCCAATGAAAACATGGCAAAAGTGCTGGCCGCCAAGGGCTATCACTACCAGTTTGTATTTGCGCGCAACGCCGGGCACACCGACCGCACAGTGAAACAACAAACCCTGCCCGAGGCTCTGGAATATTTGTGGCAAGGCTATCCTATCGCGGGACCCGCGAATTGATGCTGTGAACCTCCTTACACTTAGTTTAGTGGCGCGCCGAGTTTACTTGGAGTGCGTCTTCTGAAGATACTCGATTCTTTTCAAGAGTCTCTCCCAACACTTGGTCGAGCGCCACTCGCGCGTGGCTATAGGTCGAAAGGGCCGTGATCTCCGCGGCTTGCGCGGCGACCAGAGCCTCTTCGGCGGCGATTAGATCGTTGATTTTCGAACCTCCCAAAGCGAAGCTTTGCTGCTCGTTGTCAAGGAGTTGCTGCTGCAGAATTCGCGAGTCGGCTGCCGTCGCGTACCGCGCACGCGCCTGTCGCAGCGCCACTATTTGATTTGAGATATCTACAACTAACTGATCCAAGCTTCGCCGGCTAACTAGATCGTTTTGGCGAAGCTGCAATTGGTCAACGCCGTAGTCACCTTGCGCTTGGCGGTTGTGGACCGTGCCTTGAAAGAGCAACGCGCCGCGCTCACCCGGGAAATCGCGCCGCGCGATTTGCGCAAAAACATTACCTACACCGCCGACGAAATAAGGGTTGGGCGGCGCTTCACCAGGATAAGGGGCAGCCGTCCCGGATAGGCCACTGGCGTTCGCTGCGGCAATGACTTGCAACGACGGCAGCAACCCATTGGCGGTGCCAAGCGCCGAGATTTCCGCGTTTTCGCCGCTGATCCGATCAAGTACGATATCGGGCCTCTTCGCCAATGCTCTCGCTAACAACTGACGCATGGGAGGCAATTCGTCCTTTTCAGGAATCTGGATCTGATCAAGTGGAACCACCTCCGCTTCATCAAGAACCGGATCTCTCGTGTCATCGCGGATCAGGGCGTTCTTGAGAAGGTTCTCCTGTTGACGCACGTCAGCCTGCGAAATGCTCAGCTCTCGCTTGCGCGTTGAAAGTTCGGCTTGGGCTCGAAAGATCTCGACTTTCGCAAGCACGCCTAGTTTGATTTGGCTATTCGTATCGTCATAGAATTTCTGCGCGGCATCCACTGCTCGCTGTCGCACCTTCAGAAACTCTCTGTCGGCAACGAGGTCCCAGTACAGATTCAAAACGTTAGCCACTTGATTTAGCAACTGTGATCGGAACGTTTCATGCGATCCCGTCACATTCTTCTCGGCGACTCGAATAAACCGGCTGTTGACAGCCGTGCCAAAGCTATTCAGTAAATTGTGCCGGAAGTAGACCTGGGCAATGCCGGCCTCAGCGGGGTTGATCGTGTCGGTTGGAGCGTTCTGTTTTAGATACTGGTTATTCGATGCGATCTGCACATAGCCTCCGGTCAACAGTCCTTGCTGGACGAACGAATTAAAGACATAGCTTGTGCTGATCAGTGAGACGGTTTGGCTTATCGCAGCATCCGTCTGAGGCGCGGTGGTGTGCGAGAAGGCCGTTGCACTTTGCAAAACGGGGTCCAGATTCTGTGTTATGGGTCCGATCTGTGAAATGACCGCATTTCCACCGCCGCCTCCTCCTCCGCTGTTGCCCACCAGACCGGCGCTGTACTCGCTTCCCAGAACACCCAGACCGCTTGTCAGTTGGTTTACCACCGAGTTGCCGCTCGTTACACCTTTCAGCGGACCGCCCGCGTGCATCCGCTCCAAAGTCCATTCAGCCAATAGCGGTCCATAGCGGTCCACTTCCAAATCGAGGTTATTCTCAATCGCCAAGGCGATGGCGTCCTGTAGCGTCAAATACAGCTTGCCGCCGCGCAGCAATTGATGGACCCTGTCGGAATTTCCTAATTGAATCGGCGGAACAGTGGCAGTCAGGTAAGGACGCACAAACACTGGACCCGTCGGCCTTTCAACCGCGACCGGCGACTCTTGGGCGTTCACCTGCGCCAAAAAACAAGTCCAAGCTGTGAAGATAGCTCCTACTTTTGTGATCGTCATTTCGGGCCTTCCCCATTGGGGAGCGTCTCCGCTAGGTGCGATTGCCGCGCGACTTGTCCCAGTTTGGCCTCCTCCATTGAAATGCCATTCGCCTCCAACGTTTGCCCCACTGCCTCGTCGAATGCGATTTTGGCATGTGTATAGTTGGCCATCGACTGTACCTCCGCGCTTTGATCCGCCGCTAGGTCGCGTTGCGCTTGCACTACTAAGGGAATGGTCGATTGGCCAAATTTGAATCTCGTCTGTTCCGCTTCCAGGCTCTGTTGGGCTAGCGCCCGGGTCGCACTGGCAGTCTCGTAGCGGGCCCGCGCTTGCTGCAAATTGATCACTGCGTTCTTCACGTCCACGCGTACCTGTTTGACACTTCTCTGAAGCTGGAGTTCGCTCTGCCGCAGGTTGAGTTCGTCAGTGACATAATCCGCCTGCGCCTGTCTGTTACGAAAGGGAATGTTTAGCGAGAAGCCAGCGGAGTAGTTTGGAAAGTTCCGCCGGAAGATTTGGTCGATCATATTTCCATAGCCTCCCACCAAATATGGGTCGGCGACTCCGGCGGTGCCGTTGGCCAACGCGTTTTGAACGCCCGTTAGACCGTTATTCGTAAGCTCGACAAAGCCTTGTAGGGTTGGCAGTAACGCGTCCTTAGTACCACGGATGTTAATTTTGCTGCTTTCGAGATTGATCATGGTCTGCTCCACCTCCGGCCGGTGGGCCACTGCCTGTTGAACCAATTCTGCCGTTGGTTTGAGATCCTCATGGTCGGGGACGACAATGTGGTCGAGGGTAATAATATGAACGTCGTCCAGCCAAGAGTCGATAGCGCCATTTCTGCTGATGGCGTTCTTCAGAACGGTCTCTTGCTGTGCCACGTTAGTCTGGGCGAGAAGAAGGCCCTCTTTGCTCGAAGACAACTCGGCCGCGGCGCGGGTGACTTCGATGGCCGGCAGAGTTCCTAAACTGACTTGGTTCTTGTTGTCATCGAGAAGTTTCTGGGCCGCCTCAACCGCTTTTTCCTTGATATGCATATCCTCGTTAAAACTCACCAGATCCCAATACAGATTCAAGATCGCGGAAACCGTAGTGATCACTTGCAGCTGCAATTGGAGGTCAGTCACTTTCATATTGTTCTTGGCCACACGGATATTGCGGTTATTCACGCCGATGTGCAGACCTTGGAGCAAGTTCTGCGTAATGTAAAGATCAAGGTAACCCTGGGTGTATGGGTTCAACACGTTCGCCGGGCTATTCACGCTGCTGCGATAACTCTCAAAAGTGAGCTGGCCGCTGGTTCCCGTTAGGAACGACTGGCCGTATCCGAACTCGAAAAACTGGCTGTTGTTTACCAGGGCGGCCGTTTCGTTCAACAGCGTATTGCTTTGCGGCGCCGTTTGATGTTGGAATTGGACGTAGCCGAAGAGATAGGGGTCGAGCGATGGCGGCGTTGTGCCGATTTGAGCTACAATGCCACCACCGGATCCGACTCCCGATCCGCTCTCCGCCAGACTCACACCACTCACGTTTACCCCTTCCAGGCTGACGCTCTGCGGGCCGGCATAGATCGGCACTCCCACTGTCCGTAAAAAACCGCCCGATTGCGCGCGTCGCAACACTTCGCGGGTGAGAAATGGGCCATAGCGCTGGATGGCGATATCGATGTTGTTTTCTAAGGAAAGCGCGATGACGTCCTGCGACGACAAATACAGATTCCCAGCGCGAACCAAAGATTCGAGACGGGCTGAGTTTGACAGTTTGGCGGGTGAGACCACCCGTTGCTCAAAATGAAAAGGACGCATCAAAGGTCCTATGATGGGCGGCTCTTTGGGCGTTTCGATGGCGATCTCTTGCGTTTGAGCGAGAATTGCCAGAGATAAGCATAGGAAGAGCAAGGTCGACGGTCTTCGGAAGCAGTGCATTCGGATGGAACCTTCAATGTTGGAAGTTTGAGTGGTGTTTGCCACGTGTACGCAGCAATTATCATTCCACGAAGAGTTTGGCAATGAAGACCGTTCAGAAGCAATGCTCGTGCGCCTAAGACAACTGAAGACGACTCTTCTGGAAATTTCCTAGTGTCCGATTTCGGTACAACCTGTTCGTTTTTGCGCCCTAATCTGTCATCCTATAAAAATGAAGGCAGACCGCATCGAAATCTCCCGTGACGAACAATCCAACTGGCTAATCCGAATTCAGGTCGGTGAGGAAGTCATTCGCCGTCACTCCCATGAATCAAAAGACGCTGACGAGGCTACGCTGCGTGACGCCGCGCTCAAGATTGCGGCGGACGAAGGCTACACGATCGACCCGTTGAATATTGTTATCTCCTGATTTCCGCCAAGCCGATTGCAACTCAGTTAGCCGGCGCAAAGAAGCTCGACGGTCTAGTTCTGTCCTCTTCAGCAGACATTGCATGTACAGCTCCTTGCATTTGCTGCCCGCGTTTTCGCCTCATTTCAAATGGATCCGCCCCTAAACAGTTGACAACGCGACAAACGCATTATAGGCCAGCGGATTGCTTTTTGGGGCTTAGGAGCAAAATATGCAACAAAAACAATCTGCCGAGCTGACTAATTTTATGGAGGCGGCCAAGGCAAAAGGCATATCAGACGAATTCCTAACCGCGCTTCTTACGAATCAGGGCTGGCCGAAAGATGAAGTCTTCGCAGCACTGGGAGGCTATTGGGAGCGAGCTGCCGGTGTGGCGGTTCCGCAACGAGCGGGCCGGGGCGAGTCTTCTCGAGATGCTTTCCTCTATCTGCTCTCTTTTGCGACTTTGGCCACTTGGGCATGCGCGCTTGGTTCGATGCTCTTTCAATTCATCGAATATTGGTTCCCAGATCCAGTTGTTTCGTTACACGTTAACAATCTGCGAAGTGTGGTCACATGGCAGATGGCGAGTATTGCGGTCGCCTTCCCCATTTTTCTGCTAGTCATGCGCACGATTCTTACGGAGGCGCGTAACCAGCCAGAGCGGCTGCAATCAGGTGTGCGCAAGTGGCTCACTTACATCGCTCTCTTATTGACGGCTGGTGGACTCATAGGAGACCTGATCTGTTTTCTTGACTACTTCCTGAAAGGCGAACTGACTGTGCGCTTCTTACTAAAAGCTCTGGTCGTGCTGCTGATTTGCGCTGCAATTTTCTTATACTATCTCGCTTCGCTGGGCTGGGACAAGCAGAGCGATCTCGCCCGAGCACAAAGTCGAAGCTTGAAATTTGGAGCCGGGTCCGCGGCAATCGTAATCGCCGCTTTTTATGTCGGCCTCGGACTAGCTGGTACTCCCTTGGCGCAGCGCCATTTGGAAGCGGATACGCGCAGAGTCCAGGACCTCAGGGCAATCGCCACTTCCATCCACTCGCGCTTCACGCGGACTGATACGGCTGTATCGGCCAAGTCGTTGCCTTCGTCGCTGACCGAGCTGGAAGGCTATGGGATCAACAGCTCGCAGATGAAGGACCTAGAGACTGGAAAACCTTACGAGTATCGACCTCGCACATCAACCGCCTATGAAATCTGCGCAGCGTTCTCCGCGGCATCAGAGCGAGACCAAATACTCGCCACATCATTCTGGTACCACGGAAAAGGAGGAACCTGTTTCGCTCTGGATGCTTCGTTGCAGCCCGCTTGGTAGCCCTGCTCGTCTCAGGAGTTCTCGATTCACTCTCCCTTCACGTCGCAGCGGTCTCCCTCCAGGTTCGGCACTGTCTCTTGGTAGCACAATCGCCGCCATGCATCTCGTCAACTTTATTTATAGGGAGACGGCGATGCGTAAGCTGCTTGAATCCTAAGCGCTAGGCGCGGTGTTCCATGAGCCCGAATCCATCAGACGGTAATATGGGGCTGACGAAAGCGTCTATCCGCTTCCCGACCTGGACCCATCAACGGTAAAAGCCTACGCGGATTAGTAAAAAACAGTCAGTCTTCTAAAGCTGATCGGGCTCTCTGCCGATGAACAGCATATGAGCAACATCATTCTCTACTCGTTTTGGCTCCTCGCCGTAGCCGTCGTTCTCGTAGCTTACGTAGCCCGCAGGCGTAAGAGAAAGGCGATGCCGCTATAACCGGGTCGCGTCAGTCGAAAGCTAAATCGATACGGCAGGTTATCGCGAAGATTGCCTGATTAAAGCAGATTCAACAGTCTGTTCCGTACCCGCAGAAAACCTGTCGTGTACGCCTGCTCTCGCAGTTCTGGAGCGAGCTCGCAAAGCTGCGACCGCAATAAAGTCAGTTTATTGATCCGGTAGGTCCGCGATACCCGCGGCCGTGTTATTTCGCGCAAGGCCGAAGGGCACGGCGCGTGATTCAACGTCGTCACCAGACGGCGCTTTTTCTCTGCTCGCGACAAAGCTGTGCTGCTGGGGGTAACATGCTCCGTGCGGGACGGTTTAGAAAACTGCCTGATAGCACGAGAGGGCTTAAACATAAAATTTCTCCCGCGAAAAAAACCCGAACCGCGCCAAGATGAAATCAGTTGTTCGGCTCGCGTCTCCAAAGTACAAAGGATGCGGCTGCGCACCGTCACGCAACACGGAACTCCTTAGATCTTGGGGCGGCGCACGTGACAACCGCGCCCGTCTTGCGCGAGTCCCCTTGAAGGAGCAGGCTAGCATGAATGGCTGCCTTACTTCTTATCGTTCAAAACAAACGTAACCTTCATGTTGACGCGATACTCAACAATCTTCCCCTTCTCGATGTGGATCTTCTGATCTTGCACCCAGGCGCCGGTGACATTGTCTAAGGTCTTGCAGGCGCGCTTGACGCCCTCTGAAACGGCGTCGTCGAAGCTTTTCTTCGACGATGAGATGATTTCGGTTACTCTAGCGACGGACATGCTTTCTCCTTCTCAGGGACTATATCAGACGCTACTCGCCGCGCGGGTTCGCAACGAACCTGGGAGTTACTGCTTCGTCGCCGATTCGGAACGCCGTCAGATAGGCGAGACGTAATATTTTGGCCATTTTGGCGTAGTTAATAAGGTCAAACGTGTCAGTAGTGTGATGGTAATCGGGATGAAAACCGGTGAACCACCAGAAGGCCGGAATATCGTGTAGAACGAACGGAAACTGGTCGCTACGAAAGAAAACGTTGAGGGCCGATTCATGATCGAAACGGTCGTCTAATATCAGGCCTACTTGAGAGTTCTCCTGTTCCACGATGCGGCGGTATTCGGGGCTGTAAGTGCCGCCAATCAGATTGAGCCGGTTTGTTGTATCGGCGGGAATGTCAATCAGGCCCTTGGTCTGCTCACTTTCTGTTTCGTTGCGGCCGATCATGTCGAAGTTGATCATCGCCCGGGTTCCTGCTAGCGGACGCAAAGGATGCGCAGTCATGTAAAAAGCGCCAAGCAGCCCGCGTTCTTCGGCCGCGAAAACGACGAAGAGGATCGAGCGCTTCGGCTTTTGGGGGTTGGCGGCGAAGGCGTGAGCGAGCTCCACTACGCCCACTGTGCCCGAGCCGTTGTCGTCCGCGCCATGCCAAATGTCTTTTCCGTTCGCGCCGTCGTGATCGTGATGCGCGCTGATGATTAGAGTGTCTTGACTGAGTTGAGGGTCGGAACCTTCCAGCAGGCCGGCGACGTTGTAAGTTGTCCCAGTATGGGAGAAGAGATTCTGGAGATGAATCATAATGTTGGTGTCAGGGAGAATGCGGGACTGAGTTGCTAGCTCGCGATCTATATTAGTCTGAGCTTCCGCTGGAGTTATGCCGGCATTGGCGAAAAGCTCCCGCGCAATGGCCTCGGAGATTACAGCGGCCGGGGTATGCAGCGAGTCATCGGCCAGCGATTGAGAAGGCAGGGGCACGGTCCGGGTGATGGAGCCGCCGATGCGGGCCATGCGTTCCTGATTTGAAGGATGCTTGCGGTTTGGCTCGGCTACGATCAGAACGCCAATAGCGCCATGCGCTTGCGCGTTTTGCACTTTCACGCGCGTAGTCGCGTAGCGTGTATTACCAGTGCCATTGAAAATCGATTTCGGGTCCGTCTCTTGCGGTTCGTGGTCGAAGATCAAAACGATCTTGCCAGTGACGTCGATTCCCTTGTAATCGTCGTAACCGAGTTCCGCAGCGGTAATGCCGAAACCGGCAAAGACGACGTCACCCTTAACATTGACGTCTTTGGGGAACGTACCGTACGCTTCGGGAAACTTCCATTGCTTCTCAGCGCCCGCGCGACTGAGAGAGATGAAGCTTTGAGCCCGGTCGTTGCGGTACTCGATGAGCGGGACAGGTTGAAGAAAGCTTCCGTCGGAGGCAGGCTTAAGTCCGGCCTTGGCAAACTCGGAGGCGATCCACTGAATAGCCGCGTCGTCGCCCGGCTGAAGGGAGAGACGGCCTTGCAGTGCGTCAGAAGAAAGAAATGCGAGATTGGCCCGCAGCGTTGTCTCCTGAATCGTCCGATAGCCAGCAGCGACACGAGGGGAAATTTGCGCGGTGATGGCGCCGCAGGCGAGCAGAGCGAGAGTGGCGAGACGCATAGTATAAGAATAGCTACTGGCCCAGGGCGAAGTTCACAACGGCTTCGGTAGCAAACTCAGTGGTTTTCCCGTCAATGACGATGGGTTCGTAACGCCACTGCCGGACCGCTTCCAGGGCGGCGATGGAGAGCAGGCTGCTCGGTGAAGAGATCACGCGCATCCAGCGAGGTTCACCGGTTTTCGATACCAGCAATAGCACCTTCGCCGGACCTTGGATACGCGCCTCTTTAGCCGCTAGCGGATAGGTCGGTTGGGGTTTTTGAATCAGAGTAGCTTCATTCGGCAGCTTCTTGATCGAAAGACTTTTCGAACGCGCAGAGGGCGCCGGCAAATAGTCTTGAGAGACCTTAGCGTCCATGGCCTCCAGCATCATCTTTGCCTTGGCCGCGTTTATCCCATTGGGCGTCAGGTCGAGATAGCGAGTCAGTGCGGTTTTGCAGTCGGGCGGGAAGACTTGCTGTCCTGTATCCTCATCCACCGTCCCGTCTCTCAAAAGAATGGCTCCGTACCGATACCAAGCCTCGGCATAACTTGGATCCAGATCGACTGCTTTCTTGAAATACTCGGCGCTCTTCTCCGGGTTTCCGCTATTCACCAACGTCGCGCCAAGGTTGAAATAGGCTTTCGGTGCAATGGCTGGAGTTAGTTCAGCACACTTCAGCAGCGCTTCGGTGGCTTCTGGAATCCGCTGCTCCAGTCCATATACGAGCCCAAGTTGGTTGTACACAGACCCCTCTTGCTTGATCGCTAAACTTTTCTGGTAGCTGGCAATCGCCTGATCGTAGGCGTTGGTCTGATCTTGTCCGGTCGATACTCGACCGAGACCCGTGTATGCTTCACCCAGAGCCGCCCAAACCGCTACTTGACGCGGATCGATTTCGCTCGCTTTGTTGAAGTTGTCGATGGCTGATTGAAAGTCAGACGCCCCCTTGGCGGACTTCAAAGCGTTCATGCCAGCCGTGAAGGCGTCACTTAGGCGCTTGTTCCTTTCGAGCCGCTCCGCCCTTTTCGCCGCTGCCGCTTGTTCTGGAGTTTGTGCCTCTTGCCCGAAGAGCCACAGCGAACAAGTTACGAAGAGAAAGATAATGCTGGACCGCATTAAGACTTTGATAATACAAGATCGCGCGCCTGTTTCTGCGCCTTGAGCACTAACTCGGTGGCTAAGAGCGCTTGCTCCTGATCTTGCGCAACATGCGTTCGATTCACAATATCGCCGATGAATTGCAGACCGAACGGCAAAACGACATCACTACAGTCCATATAGCGCGTCTGTTTGTGGTCGACGATGAGCAAGTGGTTGCCGCCTTTACGCCCGCCGATGTCGGCATATTTCCGCAACTCCATGTACCCCTCCGTACCGAGAATAAACAAGCGCCCATCGCCCCAGACCCCCAAGCCATCGGGCGTAAACCAATCCACGCGGACGTAGCCCGCGCCGCCGTTGCCATGCAGCAGCATGTCGCCGAAATCCTGGAAATGCGGCTTGTCGGGGTGATTCACATTCGCAACTTGCGAAGCAGTGACATCCGCGACAGTCGAGCCTGTGTAGTAAACGAACTGGTCTGCCTGGTGAGATCCGATATCGCATAGTATGCCGCCGTAGCGTGCCACGTCCCAAAACCAGTCGGGACGCGCATCGCTGCCGGGCTGATTGATCTGATGAGGAGCCAAGTTAACGGTCTGTACCACGCGGCCAATGGCGCCGGCCTTCACCAATTCACCGGCTTTCACGGCCGCCTTCACTTCCAGCCGTTCGGAGTACATGATCGCAAAAATTCGACCCGTCTCCTTAATTGCTTTGCGGACGTCGGCAAGCTCTTCCAGGTTGATAATGCCCGGCTTGTCGGTCAAATAGTCTTTGCCGTGAGCCATCACGCGGATGCCCAGCGTTGCCCGCTGATCTGGAATAGGGGCGGCCGCCACCAGCTTGATCGACTGATCATTCAGGATTTCGTCTTCGCTTCCGGCAACCTTCACATCGCCAAAGCGTTTATGGAAATCAGCCAGCGCTTTAGGATTGTTTGAGTAAACAGAAACGAGCTCGCCGCCGCCGCGCTGCATGGCCGCGGTCATGCTCATAATGTGATAGTGATCCAGTCCGACGACCGCGAATTTGATGGAATACTTCGGCTTGGCTTCCGGGTCCATGCCGGAAGCGGCTGTCTCATGCACGACTGGTAGAGAAAGTACCGCTGGAACCATCCCTTTGATGAGCGACCTCCGGTTGACGTCATCCATCATTACTTTTGCCCGTCCAATTCGAGAACGAAGTATTGCGCCGGCACGTCGCCGACGTTCTTAGCCCCGTGCATTTCATTTGAGGCGATGAATGCAACAGAACCGGGGCCGATTCTACTGGCCTTGCCTTCTACCGTAATTT
>PMSX01000386.1 GCA_003167495.1 Bryobacterales bacterium
TCTTCGCCGTTCTTTCTCTCCAGTAACTCGCCCTCTATTCACACGAAATCCGCTAGCCGAGCCGCGACTGCGAAGGAGTCGGCAACGCATCCCGCAAGCAGCGGATTCTTTCACACCTTCTCGGCGACCTAGGCACCCCCCCGCGAGAATTGGGTTCGTTCCGCAAAAACGCCTTATCTTCGCCATAAATCGCAACCATAGCGCAAATCCGTTTCGCAAAAAACGCCTTTTCTTCGCTTTTCAGCCGAGCCACATTTTCCCTTCAAGGACATCAGGGTCCTGACCACTCGAGAAAACGAAACCCTGCCCTTCCAGCAGCCTCCTCATAGCTGGATTGTCAGTCAAAACCGACGCCACTAAACGTTCCAGCTTCTCTTCGCGCCCAAACCTGACAAGCCGTGACACCAACTCCCGGCCCACTCCTTTGCGTTGGAACGAATCCGTCACCAATGCAGCCACTTCCGCCTCGTTCTTCAAGGGTGATTTGACGAGTCTCCCAATGGCGACTATCTCCGCCGCTTGGCTGCTCGTCTTCGGCCTCTCCGCCACCAGCGCCATCTGCCGGTCGTAATCGATAAAGCACACCCGCGTCAGCCGTTCATGACGCACTCGGCTCTCCAGTTTCAACTGTGAGAAGAAGCGCCGGTACACACTTTCGTCCGATAACGTCGCGTGAAACTGCACCACGGCCGGTTCGTCTTCTGGACGAATGGGCCTGATTATGAGCGGCGTGCCATCGCGCAACGTCACTCCCTCAACGTAATTTGAAGGATAGGCTCGAATGGGCGGTTTCGGAATGCTCGCCAGGTCCGTCGTCTCCGGAAAGAGCACAACGCGAGCGTCCAGCGCCATCACTCCTTCCGACGAAACAAGCAGCGGATTAATATCAATCTCCTGCACCATCGGCAGGTCCAGCACTAACTGGCTGAACCGCACCAACAGCCGCTCCAGCCGGCTCAAGTCGACAGGTTTCCGCCCCCGAACGCCTTGCAGCGCTTTAAAAACTTGCGTCTGCTCCATGCAGCGCCGCGCCAGCGTAGTAGTGAGCGGCGGCAACGCCAGCGCATGATCTTTGAAAACTTCGACAAGTTGGCCGCCCAGTCCGAACAACAAAACCGGACCAAACTGCGCGTCGACGCTAGACCCGACAATCAGTTCGTAGCTCCCATCCATCTGTACCATTCGCTGAACAGTCACGCCCTGGAA
The DNA here is from genome assembly GCA_003167495.1 of Bryobacterales bacterium. Taxonomy (GTDB): domain Bacteria; phylum Acidobacteriota; class Terriglobia; order Bryobacterales; family Bryobacteraceae; genus Bog-105. Next base: position 1,207 of record PMSX01000386.1, read on the forward strand.
GTGCTGCGCCCCCGCCTTCTCCGCCACCGAGGTCTCTATTTCGCGGAAAGCCTGTCTCACCTCCTCCGCGTTGCGCAGATTCAGCTTTACACCTCCCACGTCCGTCTTGTGAGTCAGAGTCAGTGAGTTTAGCTTCAAAACTATTGGGAATTCGATCTCACTAGCCAGTTGCGCCGCTTCCTCGGCCGAGTTTGCAAGACGCGTCGCCACTGTGGGAATCGAGTAAGCCTCCAGAAGCTGCTTCGATTCAAGCTCCGTCAACAGCGCGCGTCCCTGCTTCTGCGCCTCAGAGATCAGCGCCGCAGCCCGCCAACCGGCATTCTTATCGCTTTCCGCCAACGTCGGCGTTTCGTACAAAGCTTTCAGGTTGTAACTGTAGCGCCAAAGGTAATGGAAGGCGCGCGCGGCATTGTCTGGAAAGGAAAATGTCGGTATCCCTGCTTTGCTGAGAATCGCTTCGCCTTCGCTCGCGCGCTCACCTCCCATCCAACTCGCCAAAATCGGCTTGCCCGGCAACTTGGCGAACGGGACAAGTTTTTGCGCGATTTCCACCGGATCACTCATAGATTGCGGCGTCATAATCACCAGCAGGCCGTCCGCATTGGGATCTTGCGCCGCAATCCTCACCGCCGCCTCATACCGCTCGGGTCCCGCGTCGCCAATAATGTCAATCGGATTATTGTGACTCCAGTGTGGAGGCAGCACTCGATTCAGTGCCTCCACTGTCTCATCGGAGAGTGTCGCCATTTGCTCGCCCAGTCCGATCTGCATGTCGGTTGCCAGCACTCCAGGCCCACCCGCGTTCGTCACAATGGAGAGCCTCGGCCCCGCCGGACGCGGTTGGTGCGCCAGCACCTCCGTCACGTGAAATATATCTTCCAACTCGTTAATGCGCAACACGCCCACCCTGCGAAAAGCCGCATCGAGCACCGCATCGCTGCCGGCGATCGTGCCTGTGTGGGAGGCCGCCGCTTTGGCCGCTGATTCCGTCCTGCCCGCCTTGATCACCAGAATCGGTTTATCCAGCGCCACCTCCCGCGCCGCCGAAAGAAACGACCGCGCTTCCCCCACAGACTCCATGTAAATCACTATGCTGCGCGTATGCGGATCGCTTCCCAAGTAATCGATCAACGCGCCCCATCCTACGTCCAGCATCGAACCAATAGAAAGGAACGCGCTAAATCCGACTTGTTCGCGCAGGCTCCAATCCAGCAGTGCCGTACAAATCGCGCCGCTCTGACTAATCAGCGCTACCGGCCCTGCTTTCGCAATCGTAGGAGCGAATGTGGCATTGAGCCCGGTAACCGGACACATCACGCCCAAACAGTTCGGCCCAATCAGCCGCATGTTCGCTCTTCTGGCTGTGGCCAAAACGCGCCGTTCTAGCTCTAATCCATGAGCGCCTGTTTCTCGAAACCCAGCGGAAATGATCACCGCGCCGCTCGCCCCAACCTCGGCGCACTCCTCAATCATCTCGGGAATCGATTCCGCCGGCGTAATCAACACCGCCAAATCCACCGGATCGGGAATCTCCTTTACGGATGGATACGCCCGAATACCTAAAACCGACTTCCGTTTCGGATTGACCGGATAAACCGTCCCGTCAAACGGACTACTGATCAAATTCCACAGGACCGACCGCCCTACCGATCCCTCCTTCGCGGTAGCGCCTACTACCGCTACTGAGCGAGGCTTAAAAAACACTTCAAGCCCGCGCGGCTTATGTACTTTAGACATTTAATTCTGTATCTCGTTCAAATCGAAACTTTCACCCCGGGCGAAGCCACGTCCGGCTATTCAAGCCCTTAGTCCGAAAACCTGCTCCGCGTAGATGCGGCTCAGCCTTAAGTCTTCACCCAACGGCCGTACGACAACGGTGTTTGCGCGGTAAGCGAGTTCCACTATCACCAGCGGCTTGAGGTTTTCCTGCTTCATAAACGCCGCGATTTCGCGGTAATCGATATCGCCATCCTCGAGTGCTTCGAGCCACAGTTTGTCTTTCGCGTTTCGCACGTGAATCTCATGCACTCTCGTTCTGGCTTCCCGCAAAAGATCGAGCGGCTTCAATCCGCCTTGGTGAACCCAGTCGAGATCTAAACACAGTGCCACGTATTTCGGATCGGTATGGTTTAGAATGTGCCGCCATTCGCGCGCATTGTCGACAAGTTCCGGCGTGTGATGATGAATGCGCAGTTCAAAACCGTTGTACCGCAATACCTGCCCCAAATCGTTCAAAGCCGATGCTTGCACAGTCAGCTCTTCATCGGTCTTCTGCGCGTCGGCAGGTTTAGGAGTGGGGTTGTTCACAACTGCCGTGCAGCCGAATGGCTTGCATATTTCCGCGATCTCCAATGCTCGTGCCGTTGTGGCAGCCGCTTCGTCTCGAGTGTGCATAGCGCCGCCCACATACACCGAAGGCATTCTCAATTGATTTTCCTTAAGCCTGTTAAGCGTGCGTTCACGCAGCTCAGGAGTAAAGAATGCTTGATTGATTTCAATGTTGTGAAATCCAGCCGCATGGGCCATGCCGAACACTTCCGAAAGTACGTCCCCCAACTGCTTCTTTTGCCGTTCCGCGTACTGCTGGAAGATGTAGCCTTCCACGGACAACCGCGAACCACTTGAACCGGGAAATAAAATCGCACCTCCCACTGTGAGAAGTGCTTGCCGCCGAGTCGGGTTCATAGAGTCCAACCTCCATCCACTGTAATCACTTGACCTGTAATATGGCGAGCCTTTTGGCTCAAAAGAAAGAGCGCCGTATCGGCAATATCGCCGGATTCCAAAAAACCATGGCTCAACGGCTGTTTCTTTTCAATAAAAGCGCAGATCTCGGAATCGGCCTGAGCCCGAGCGCTCATCGGCGTACGCACCAGAGCCGGTGCGAGCACATTCACTCGAATGCCATTTGGTGCGTATTGCGCGGCCATCGCGCGACTCATGGAAATAATCGCTGCTTTTGCCGAAGCATAAGCGTGCGTCGCAAAGTGCGAGGGTTCTGGCGAGAACGCTAGCACGCTCGAGACGTTCAACAGCGCCCCGCCTTCTCTCGTATTCAACCAGTGCCGCACGGCCGCACGCGACACCAGAAATGCCGGACGCGCATTAGCCGCAAAGGTTTTCTCCCAACCTTCCAGGGTGCATTCATGGATGGGACCGTCTCCGAAACGCCTCCCACTCGACCCCGCAACATTAAATACTGCGTCAATTGCGCCGAACTTTTCTATACACGCTTGAAACGCCTTCTGCACAAGCTCTTCATCTCGCAGATCTGCAACAAAGTACGCCTCAGGCGCGAGACGGACACATTCGGACTCTTCAAGCCCGACGATGAACACCCGCCAGTCATCGCGAACTGCGCTCAGTGCGGCCGCCTCCGCAATACCGCTCGATCCGGTAATCAAAAGAACTCCGCTCACTTCAGTACTCAACCGTCACCCAGCGATACGAACTCATCGATTCATAACCGGCTTCGAGAACGCAATTCGAGATATAGCCATCTTCATAGGTCTCGCGTGGCGTCTTGCCATCGCGCACGGATTCAACGAAATGCCTCATCTCGGCCTGGTAACCATAAGCGAACGCTTCCTCGGGTAACGGTCTGGTCCAACCAGCGTCCGCATCCGCCTTTTCGACAATGTATCCCGCAGGCTTAGTAGAAAACGTCGCAATCGGCGTACCGCGCGTAACGTCAGTGAAAATGGACCCTTCCGACCCGTGAATTTCATTCCGCAAATCCAACCCGCCTTTGGTTGTCCATGAAAGTTCGCAGTGCGCAATCCCACCGCTGGCAAACTTCAGAATCAGCAGCGCGTTGTCTTCGCCTGCTGTCTTCTCGTGGTGCACAAGATTCGCACCCCAAGCCATCACTTCGTTGATGCGGTTTTCTTTGCCGAAGAAATAGCGCGCGGCCGCAATACAATGGCAGCCCAAATCATGCATGGCGCCGCCGCCGGTTTTCGTCACATCCCAAAAATGCGGACTGTGGGGCCCGCTGTGTGATTCCCTTGATCGCACCCACAACACTTTGCCCAGCGTCCCCTGCTCAATCACCTCCCGCGCCTTCACAACGCACGGGGCGAATACCTCCGTCTCCGCATATCCATGCAATGCTCCTGCTTTCGCGGCGGCATCGTACATCTGTTTCGCCTCGGCGCGATTTCGTCCCAACGGCTTGGTGCAAACTTGATTTCGTCTCGCTGCCGACAGCTTCAGCGAAACGGGCAAATGCTCTTCATTGGGCAAAGCGATGACGAACAAATCCACGTTATTGCGCGCGATGAGTCCATCTAGATCGGTGGTGGCTTCTGGTATTTGCCAGCGCTTGGAAAAACTTTGTGCTCGCTCTTCGGTCCGCGAATAATTCGCCGTCACCTCTTGCCCGGCAACATTCTGCAGACCTTGCATGTAGAACTCGGCGACAAAGCCGGAGCCAAGCAAAGCAACTTTGACGTTATTCATACAAATGCTTCAAGCTTTTCCTATAAGCCTCATAGAAACGCTCCAGCTGTTCGGCGGCACTCGTATTGCCGACAAACTGATGACTCGGCAATAACTCCGGTTTAATGCCTTTTGCCAATAACCGTTCGGCGACCTCACAACGGAGCATGTTCAAAATCATTGCGCCGGTGACTGTTGACGCCGGTCCTGTGCGCCATTCCAAACCGGGCAATTCAAGAACGCAATCGCCGGGAGGGCAGTGGTTGTCAATCACAATATCGGAAACATCAATCAGCTTCTTGCCCGAAGAATGCGCCGCCGGCGACTGCTCACAATGCTCCTTTGAGACAATGCCAATCACCGGCAATCCGCGCCGTTGCGCTCCCGCCGCCATCTCCACAATCACCGGGCGGATTCCACTGGTCGAGATCACAATAAACGCGTCGTGTGGACCGAAATGAAATCCTTTCAGGATCTCTTCGGCATAGCCTTCGTATTTCTCCAAATAAAGTGGGGGGCGTAATCCGTTGGTTCCCACAATCGAAGCATGGTTCGACAAGGCCAGTTCCACCAACGCGACAAAGCCCACAAAACATCCTTGCCGCGGCGTCATCTCTTCGCACATCATGCGCGAATGGCCGTTGCCGAACAAAAACACCAATCCGCCCTGGGCAATGGAATTTGCGCAAACATCGGCGGCCTTTTGAATCGCCGGAAGTTCCTGCTGGCCCAATTCCTCCAGCAGCTTCATAGTTCTTACATAGTAATCTGAAGCAGCACTCATTCGCTGAAACTTTATCAGATGTTGGAGTAAGCTCGTCTTGAATGGTTCTTGGAATCGATATAGGCGGTACGCGTGTTAAGGCCGCGCTGGTAAGTGAAGCCGGCGAAACAATCCATTCTGCGCAGGCGCCCACCGGATCGCAGCCGGAAAGCTTCGTTCAGAATCTCAACAACATGTTGCGCGACTTGCAACAGAACCAGCCGCCAGTGGCAGCGGCGGGCATTGGCTGCAAGGGCATTATTGACGTTCACTCCACCAAGGTTCTCACTCTTCCAGGTGCGCTGCATCATCTGGAAGGCCAGCAGTTATCAATGATCATCGGCGCCGTTCTGCCGCTTGGTTGCCCCGTAATCGCTGATAACGACGCCCGAATCGCCATGGCAGGCGAGAAACAATGGGGCGCGGCCCGCGATTGCAAAGATGCAGTGATGCTGACGCTGGGCACCGGCATTGGTGGAGCGGTCATGATCAACGGCCACATCCTGCGCGGTACCGGAGGCATTGCCGGCCACATCGGGCACCTGACTGTCGACCCGGAAGGGCCCGAATGTATTTGCGGCAACCGCGGTTGCCTCGAAACGTTCTTCTCCGCTCTTGCTATCGAAAGCGAAGCGGCCACCGTCGTCCACCGCGGACTGATCACCCAGCTTTCAAACCCGAATCCCAGCTGCCAGGACGTGTTCACTGCTGCGCGGAATGGCGACAGGGTGGCTCTCGAAATCATTCAGCGAGCAACCAAATACTTGAGTGGTGCTATCGCTGGCTTGCTGTTTGTCCTTGACCCCGAAAAAGTGATCCTGACCGGTCAGATCACTGCAGCGGGTGACATGCTCTTCGATCTCGTGCGAAACGACGTCCAGCAACGCACTCTGCCTCTCCTGCGACGCGCCGTGCCGATCGTCAAATCCGAACTGGCCGACCCGTCCGGCACTTTGGGCGCAGCCGCGCTGGCCCTCACATTAAAGGAGCAATAATGATGCGCACAACCGTCATAGGCAGCTATCCTTTCCCCGCCTGGCTGGAATATGCTGCCGCTCACCTTTCGGAGTTCGGTAGAGATGATGTCAGCGAGCTACAAGACGACGCTGTTATCACCGCGATTCATGATCAGATGGCCGCCGGTCTCGACGTGATCACCGATGGCGAACAGACACGGCTCGATTTCAATCTTTCGTTTTACGGCTTTCTGAGCGGCATCAGCACTGAGCCGGAATCGCCGCGGCGCTTTGGACCTCCCGGCCATGACCAGCGTGGCAAACATCAGATCACCGGCGAGATCAGTGCGCCCCAAGGTCTCGGCGTCGTCGCGGAGTTCAATCGTCTCAAACGTCTAGCGCCTAACGGCCCGACACTCAAGGCCAGCATCCCCGGCCCTTACACACTCAGCGGACGATTGGTGCCCAATAGGCAGTATCCGGATCGTTGGAGCGCTACAGAATCACTCATCCCCATCGTTCGGAAAGAGATCGAAGCTTGTC
>PMSX01000365.1 GCA_003167495.1 Bryobacterales bacterium
TTTGTTGGACACTACACTAGATCTCTCGCCGCCCAGCTCCCCATGTGAGCAAGGCGCTCGCCTTCGCTTAGGTAGAACTGATTCCTCCGTAGGGCTTGTTCCGCGAGCTTTCGATCCGTGATGTCCTGACTCGTACCAAACAGTTCGTAGGCGCGACCCAAGGCATCTCTTTTCACAGTTCCTAGGACTTGAACAAATCGCACTTCACCATCGGCGCGAACGATACGATGGTCCGCCTTCAAGGGGTTCCGCTACGAATCGCCTCCTCGAGTACGTGGGCGGCATATCCCCGATCCTCTGGATGGACCATCTCGAAAACCGCCGCCATGTCAATGGGGCCCTGCACCGGGTGTAGCCCCCAGATGCGACAAAGTTCGGCGGACCAAGTGACTTGATTGTCGACAGGGTTGAACTCGTAATGTCCTATGTGAGCAACTCGTTGAGCTTCTTCGAGCCTGGCGTTGCTTTGCTGTAAGGCGTCTGATAGGATCTGGCGTTCTTCCTCTATGCGTTTTCGGTCGGTGATGTCCTGCGTCGTGCCGAACAATTGAGCTCGCCCCTCGGAATTCTTCCTCACGTCACCCAGGCTATGTACGACGCGAACTTCTCCATCAGGACGAATGAGCCGATGCTCGCATTCGGCGCGCGTCCCGGAACGAATAGCCTCTTCTGCTGTCCGAAATACAGCCTCGCGATCGTCGGGGTGGAACATTTCGCCGACTGCCGCTATATCCATTGAGCCTACCTGGGGCGCCAACCCAAAAATCCGGCAGGTTTCGTCCGATAAGATAACGCGATTGGAATCGAGATCCCATACCCAGTAGCCGAGGTGGGCTACGCGTTGGGCTTCCTCAAGCCAAGCTCTGCTTTCCTCCAAGTCTCGTGAGAGGGCATGCCGCGCTTCCTCGGCGCGCTTCAATTCCGTGATGTCTTGAACGGTACCGAACAGCCTGTGGGTTTTTCCGGATTTCCTGGTGCCTTGATCGCCCGGCAGCGCGCTCCAAAGCTTTGAGGTGATGGCGTGCACCGTGCGCACTTCTCCGCCTCGAGTGACGATCCGAAAGTCGGCAACCGGATGCACGCCGGCATCCAGATCCACATCCACTGTGCTGTAGAGGGCCTCCCGGTCCTCCGGGTGGACCAGTGCGCGGACCGTTTCAAAGTCCATCGGACGCTCTCCCCGTTCGACCCCAAAAATACGATAGGTCTCATCCGACCAGACGACGACATTCGTTTCAATGTTCCAGTCCCAGTACCCCACATGTGCGACGCGTTGTGCTTCTTCCAGCCTGGCCTTGCTCTCTTGCAGGTCGCGCGACAACAGGAGGCTGGTAAGCAACGTCGCAAGGCGCTTGCCTGCCGCCTCGAACAACTCCTGCTCCTGCCTCGTCCAGATCCGCGGCGACTCGCACTGGTCCAACCCGAAAGTGTATGGTCTGCCGATCTTCGGATGAATAGCGATACACATCTGCGACTGCACGCCAAAACGCTTGGCTAACACGCTTGATGAAGGATTGCCGTCGCCTACGCCCAATTGCACAGCAACCTCCGAAGCCTCAACGAGGCGGAGCGCTTCGGTAAGTTCAGCGTCCATCGGAAGATCAAGGTTCCGAGACGCAGAATCTACAAATTCAGGACAGGCATGCTGCGCTACCGTCCGCCACGTCCGGCCCTGTGTATCAGAAGGGTATGCGAGCCAGACTCGGTCGCACCGGAAGATCGGCAACACAGTTTCCAGCACCTGGTTCAACTGCTCAAGGCTTTCAGCGCCTTGCATGGCGCGGCTGATCTGGTCCATGCTCTCCAAAAACCAAAGCCGGTCTTGGGCGACCTCGTTAGCGCGGTTCACTAAGTTGACGGTTTTGTCTTCCGATGCCATAGAATGCTACGTTTCACATCAGACAATTTAAATTGTAGGCGGAAAATCGTGTCCTGTAAGCCTACATGAGCGTCCACGATTCGTACGTTGGGCCAATCACGTCCGCCCTCTATTCAGATTGCCGAAGAGGATCAACCCTGCCAGCCACCCCCGAGCGCCCTGTAGAGTTGGACGATGCTTAGCAACTCGTTCAACTTGATCTGCCGGAGGTCCAGCTTCGCCTGAAGAAGATCGCGGTCGGCATACCGTGCAATCACCTCGTAACGCTCATTGTGCTGGGTGGGCGTGAGCACAAACGCTGGGCTGCCCATCAGATACACGGCGAACGCATCCTGCGGCATTCCGTACCCGATCGGATTGGTGTTATCCACCTTCATCTTCAGGGTGGAACCGGGGCACCAGAATTCCTTCGTGGTCTTCCCCGCGGCGGCATCGCGAATGCTCAGCCCGAACCGCTCGATAGCGAAATTGCTCGCGCTGCCGAGCGTGACCATCGTTCCGCCCTTCTCGATAAATGCACGCAGGGATGCGACGCCATCGGCGCCGATACCGGTGCGATACTCAGGTGGCACGTTTCCGCCGCGTCCCCCACCTCCGCCCCGGCCGGCTCCTGCGGCTGCCGGTGCACCTACCGCGGGCGCAGCCGCCGCGGCGCCTCGTCCGCCGCCACGGCCGCCTCGGCCTCCGCCTCCCGCAGCGGTGCCGGCCGCCGCCGCTTCTCCGGTGATCGTGGCCGATGAGTCCTGAGGGAAGACAATAACGTCGAAGTTTGCGTTCAGATCGCCCTTCTTAATCGCGGCGTCCATGATCGGCACCGCCGGGAA
>PMSX01000138.1 GCA_003167495.1 Bryobacterales bacterium
GTACCCCAAGACAGCCTCCGACGCATCGGAGATATTGATTGTCCCGTTTTCTACATGAACTATACGCTGAATCCCCAGGCCACCCCCTGGAAGGATTCCATCAGTCATGCCATTCGGACGTTCAAGGGAACGGAGTACACCATTTCGCGCCCACGCGATCTCTGGTTTTCCACGACCGAAATGATGGGGCGTATCGTGCGTCACAAGCGGGAGCGGGCGCTCGCTACGGCTGTCGGCGGCGCACATTAATATTTCTTAAATCTTGCAGTTTTCGGGTACACTGTTGGTACTAGGAAGATTTCTATGCGATTTCGTTTTGCTAGTTTACTTGCCGTCTTGGCGGTGGGGTTCACTTGTACGGGTCAAGCGCAGATTCTCATCGCCTTCGGGCAACAATCCACGCTGGAAGATTTTAGCCACAATCTAGCACCTCGTGTTGGCTCACCGGAACACGCAGTCGACAAAATGCTTGAGGTCGCCAACCTGAAGCCTGGGGAAACTCTCTATGATTTAGGCTGCGGTGACGGTCGTATTCTCATCACTGCCGCGTCGAGATACAAAGCCAAAGGGGTAGGCATCGAGATCTCGGAGAATCTGGCTCGAACGGCGGCGGAACGGGTAAAAAAAGCCGGTTTGCAGAGTCAAGTCAAGATCATTCACGGCGATTTCATGAAAACGGATTTGAGCGCTGCCAACGTCGTTACTCTTTACCTGGCCACGGCCGCCAACGATACGCTGCGTCCGAATCTGGAGCGTTACTTGAAGCCGATGACTAGGGTCGTATCATATGACTATCCGATCCCAGGATGGAAGCCTATTGAAACGTCTGAAACCGAAGGCCGCACGAACGCCGTTCACACTATTTATCTTTACCAAGTTCCAACCTCCATTATCAACAAGAAGTAGGCGCGGTTGAGCCGGCCCTGCGATGTATTGGGAATCGGCTTAAACGCGACCGATACGCTCCTGTTGGTCAAGGAGTTTCCGCCTTATGCGGGTAAGGTTGCGTTTGATCGTGAGATGCTGAGTCCGGGCGGCCAAGTTGCCACCGCCATAGTTGCTTGCGCACGCCTCGGCCTGCGTGCAAAGTATATCGGCACTATCGGCGACGATTTGCGAGGCAACATCCAGCGCGAGAGCTTGGAAGGCACAGGCGTAGACACGAGTTCTCTCATTGTCCGCTCAAACTGCCCGAACCAAACCGCATACATTGTTATCGACGAACGGACCGGTGAACGGACCGTGCTTTGGCAGCGCGCCGATTGTTTGCGGCTTCAGCCGGCGGAAATTAAGGCTGAGGATATCGCCTCCGCCGGCATGCTGCATATCGACGGCTACGACATTGATGCCGCTGCGCATGCCGCGCAGATTGCGCACGAAAACAACGTACCGGTATCGATCGACGTGGATACTCTCTATCCGGGGTTCGAATCCGTTTTGAAATATGTCGACTACCTGGTGGCCGGTTCCGGTTGGCCCGCCAAATGGACGAAGGAGCAAGACCCTTTCAAGGCGTTGAGTAAAATCCAGGCCGAGTACAATACCAGAGTCGCCGCTATGACGCTAGGCGACCTTGGTTCTTTGGCTCTTTATCAAGGGCGCTGGTATTACTCGCCTGCCTTCGAGGTAACTTGCGCTGACACAACCGGCGCCGGCGATGTTTTTCACGGCGCATTCTGCTATGCGATCCTGACAGGGATGCAAATGGAAAAGGCTCTCGATTTCTCAAACGCGGCGGCGGCGATCAATTGCACCGCTATTGGTGCGCGTGGCCACGTTCCTGAGCTTTCTGAAGTCGAGGCTCTCATCGCGCAGGGGCATACGGGAGAAGTCCGGCGCTTGGAAGACGCCGCAGTGGCCGGGCGCGTACGAGCGCAAGGAAGCAAAAGATGATTCCCCTCCGCGCCCTTATCCGCCGCAATAATCCGGCCACAATGACCGTGCTGATCATTGCACTCAACGTGGCTGTGTTTCTCTGGGAATTCGTTCAACCGCCGTACCGGCAAAATGTCTTCATTCAACAATACGCCATGGTGCCCGATCATCTGCGCTTAACGAGTTTGGTCACGTCGATGTTTCTACATGCGGGTTGGGTGCATTTGATTGGCAACATGTGGTTCTTCTGGGTGTTTGGCTCGCACATCGAAGATGTCATGGGCGCGCCCCGCTTCCTGCTTTTCTATCTGACTTGTGGAGTGACCTCGGCCGTCGTGCAGCTTGCTATGACGCTGCACAGCCCCATCCCGACACTGGGCGCGAGCGGCGCGATTGCCGGCGTCATGGGAGCGTTCCTCGTTCTTTATCCGCGCGTGCGTGTCCACACTCTTATCTTTATCGTATTCTTCGTGACCACCGTGGAAATTCCCGCGGCGTTCATGCTGATTTACTGGTTCGTCATCCAACTGGTCAGCGGGCTCTTTTCTTCCGGTTCGTTTAATGATTCGGGCGGCACCGCCTGGTTCGCGCATGTGGGCGGCTTCCTCACCGGCCTGTTCCTCATTCGCCTCTTCCCGAACACCCGCCGTTACTTTTATTAATTCATGCACGACCCCAACGAGCCGTTTGAAAACCTTCGCCCGCTGGATGTGCTTGCTATCGCCGCGCACCCAGACGATGTGGAACAGACCTGCGGCGGCACGCTCATTCGCATGGTGGAAATGGGCTACCGCGCGGGGGTGCTCGATCTCACCGCCGGCGATATGGGTAGCCGCGGTACGCCGGAATTGCGCATCGAAGAATCGCAAAAAGCCGCACAGCATTTGCTGCTCAGCTGGCGGCAGAATCTGCGCTGGCCCGATGCGCGGCTCGAGAATACGATTACCGCGCGCATGACTCTCGCTGGAGTAATCCGGCGCATTCGCCCTCGAACCGTTGTCCTGCCGTATTGGACAGGCCGGCATCCCGATCACTATCGGGCCGCCGAGATCGGTTATGAATCGTGCTTCCTTGCCGGCCTTAAGCGGCTGGAGGAGGAAGTGCCGCCTCACCGGCCGTTCAAGATTCTCTATGCGTCACAATACGCCAATGTGACGCCATCGTTCGTGGTGGATATTTCGCGGCAGTTTGAGCGCCGCATGGCATCGCTCTTCAGTTATCAATCGCAGTATGGCGATGCCGAGGCCGCTGCGGATTTGTTTCCACCTCAGAAGGAAGTGGAAGAGCGCTTGGCGGCAATAGCGCGGTTCTATGGAAATCTGATCGGCGTCAAGTATGGCGAAGCCTTTGTCGTGAAAGAATGCCAGCAGGTAGATGACATTGTTACCATGCCAGTGAAGAGTATTTAAATGAAGAAGATCACCCTGATTTTTCTGTTCTGTTTGCCTGGACTCGTGCTAGCGGAAGCGACTCCGAAGCGGCTCAATAGCGCCGCAGGCGTATTGGGCGAAATCATGTCCACGCCCGACAAAGGAATACCGCTTGATTTGATGCGGCATGCGCAATGCATTGTGGTGATTCCCGGTGTGAAGGAAGGCGCTTTTGGATTTGGCGCTAAGTATGGCAAAGGCTTTTTTTCTTGCCGCAAAGGAGCGGACTGGTCTGCCCCCGCCTCCATTCGGATTGAAGGAGGCAGTTTTGGTTTTCAAATTGGCGCTATTGAAACGGACGTGATCCTGCTTGTCTCAAATCGCCGTGGCGCGGAGAGACTCTTGAGCACGCAGTTTACGATTGGCGGCGAGGCAGAGGCAGCGGCCGGTCCAGTGGGTCGATTTTCCACGGCTCAAACCGACATCAGTTTGCGGGCGAAAATGCTTTCGTGGTCGCGTTCGCGCGGTGTGTTTGCAGGAATCTCACTGCAGGGCGCAACGCTCCGGCAGGACGAAAGCGATAACGCCGATATTTATGGCCGAAAGCTCAGCAATAAGGAAGTGATCAACGGCCCGATCGCTTGGCCCAACGAGGCCAGCGAATTTCACAGCGTCCTGAGGAAGTATGCCGGGCGTGCCTCGGAGCGCCGGACACCAAAACAGAAGTAAAAAAGCAGTTCAACAATTGACTGAGCAGGTAAGCTTTTTCACTTCGTCTTTGAACAAGCCATTTCCAGGGAACTCGTGCGCCAAATCGGTCATCAATTGTGCGGCGCCGGCGCGGTCGTTATCACGCACGGCGGCAATGGCCAGCAGGATCTTGGCGTAAGGTTTAAAGTAATGGCCTTCCGCGGCCACAATTTTAAGCTTCTGAATGCCTGTCGCTTTATCCGTCTGTGCGCCCGTCAGCCGCAGAAACATTCGCACGGGCGCGCCTTTTTGACTCAGCAGATAGTTTTCCACGCCGACCGACAGATATCCGTCTTTTAGCGATGGATCCTTCGCCATGAGAGCTTCAGCCCGAGTGCGGGCGTCCTTGATTTCGTTCAGCGCCTGCCAGTTTTCTTTTTCGATCATGGCCAGATAATCGGCGCGCAACGCCATGCATACAACCGACGCGAACATCGCTCGCTCCGGCGTCTTGCCTTGTTTCAGCATTTCCTCTGAAAGACTATGGCTCCTGTTCAGCGCGTTCTCGAACAAAGCTTTGACCGCTGGATCAGCCTTCAACTTCGGCGCGCCGAGAAAACTCTTGTCTTGGGCGAAAAACTCAGAGCGAAGAACCTTAAGCCGTTCGAACTCCGAAAAAAGGTACGCAGCCGCGTCGGATGCAGGCCCGAACGGATCAGCGGGCTGCTGGCGTTCCCAACCCGCGAACGCTTCGTGCGCGCCGCCAAAATCCAAATTGTACATTGCACGATAGCCATCGTCCAACTGGTTCGTCCCGGCGGGGGTCGGTGTGGCAGACGCGAAGAATCCCAGGCAAGCGAAAACCGCGAGGATCATACTTCCAGTGTATGAGGTTGAATGTGAAACGAATACCCGTTCTTCTTACTCATGCCGAGGGGATGCGAATTAACCGTCCCACTAGCATCAGCTTAAGGCAGGCGGGTGGGGACGGTGCCGCAGTGACGTTGTTACGGCCAACAGGCATCTATCCACATTTTCAGAGTGTTTCGGTGCCAGTTTGGCGTGCGGCCCGTGATGTAAGGCTGCATCTCCGTTTCGAAACGCGTAATCAAGGTTTCACGATCAATAAGTCCAGCTTGTGCTAGGAACATGACGTCGCGAACATCGCGTTCGATGCTGCGTTCTAATTTAGTCAGCGCCAAGTCGTGCGGTTCGAGTACCCACAATCGCACCTTGCTCCAGACCGGAAATGCGCGTCTAAGACGCGTTTTGTAGTGTCAGGATAATTGACGACGGCCACATGGTCCAAGTACACGCCATGCTCTTTGTGCAATGGCGATCCTCGCCCTGCATAGTCCGTTATGGAAGCGTCAGTCGCTTGGGAACAATGCTGAGAATATCCAGGTCTGCCGTTTCACGGCCAAATCCATAATGCTGACTGACTGCGAAACCACCGATGCAATGAAAATCAGCCGGGTCCACGAGATAAGAATCGAGCTCAGCGAGGAAGGAAAACCAAGGCTCAGCGGGACCGTCATGCGCCACCTTTCGCTTCCGTCTCACTCAGCGTCGTCAAGACGTTCCAATGTCTGGCAAGAGGCGTTCGATTCATGCGGATCCACTCTTGCATAGCCTTCGGCATTTCATCCCAGCAAATCGTGGATTCTTCCAAAAGCCGGGCACGCTCTAGTTCGCGCACCGCAGCCAGAACCTGCTTGGTATGAGCACCCGAAACCTGTAGCAGGAAGCCCAACCGGTTTTGCAAATCCCTCAACTTCGCTTGGCGGACCAACCAGGTAAAGTCCATCTGATCCCCATATTGGCGAACCAGCCAAGGAAGCGCTTCCACCACTCGCGAATCCACATTCTGTTGGCTGACGACCGCTAGCAGCAGCGCACCCGGAGATACTTCTGCCCGGGTTGAGCGTAGATGCGCAAAGCCAGGATATTCGAGTGCGCTCAACTGCGCCCGAAAACGTTCGTCAGAAGCGTTCTTCGGTAAAGGCTGAGGAACAATCTTCAAACGTTGGCGCAGTTCCGGGGTTACGGGCCGCTCGCCCTTTTCAATCAACGATAAATATGGCTGCGAGACCCCAAGCAAGCTAGCAGCGTCAACCTGCGTCAGCCGGTTGCGCTTGCGCCATAACTGAACGTTCACTGCCATTTTCCCAGACCTAGAATAGCATGTAATATTACACACAAAATTTCCGCCGCTTGGCTTTCAAATGTATAAAACTAGAATGTGAAGGAATAAACCAATGCTCCGTCTCCTCCTACTAACCCTGTTCGCTTTAAGCGCTTATGCCGCTCAACCTTTCAAAATCGCCGTCATCGGCTTAACTCATGGCCATGTGGCCGGCTTCTTCAACATGGCGCTCAAGCGCGACGATATTCAAATCGTCGGTATCGCGGAGCCGGATCGCCAACTGTTCGATAAGTACGCCAAGCTTCACAATCTGAGTTCTGATCTGTACTACCCATCAGCCGCGGAAATGCTGGCTCATGTCTCGCCACAGGGCGTTGTCGGCTACACCAGCACGTTCGAGCATCTACATGCGGTCGAGGCCTGCGCCAAGGCGCACGTCGACATCATGATGGAGAAACCTCTGGCCGTTAGCTATCGCGATGCGCTGGCAATGGCAGAAGCGGCGAGGGCCGGCAAGATCCATGTCCTGGTGAACTATGAAACCACCTGGTATGCGAGCAACGCCCTGGCGCGCGACCTTGTGGATAAGGGCGACCTTGGCGACATTCGCAAAGTGGTGGTGCACGATGGCCATCAAGGACCACGCGAAATCAACGTACAGCCCGAGTTCTTCCACTGGCTGACCGATCCGAAACTGAACGGAGCAGGCGCTCTCTTCGACTTCGGCTGCTACGGCGCCGATCTCATGACTTGGCTGATGCATGGGCAAAGACCGTTGACCGTTACTGCCGTTACCCAGCAGATCAAACCTGAAATCTACCCTCACGTAGACGACGAAGCCACTGCGGTTTTGACTTATCCGCACGCCGTCGCCATCCTTGAGCCTTCCTGGAACTGGCCATTTGCCATTAAAGACATGCAGGTCTATGGCCGCACGGGTGAGATTTCCACCGTTCTGCGCGATCGAGCGATTGTCCACCGCGCGGGACAAGAAGCGAACGAAGAGGAGGCGCCCAAACTCAGCGCCCCGTACGATGATTCCCTGCACTACTTCGCCGCCGTCGTCAGAGGTGAGATAGACGACCACGGCAGCCTTTCTTCGCTTGAAACCAACTTAATCGTAAGCGAGATTCTCGATGCGGCCCGCCGGTCCGCACAAACAGGAAAGACCGTGACTCTTCCTCTCGATGGAAAATAGCGCCGGCCTCATCGCTCTCGTCGTGCCATGCTACAACGAAGCCGCGCGACTCAATATTCAGGAATTCCGCTCTTTTGCGGCACAGAACCCCGGCATACGTCTTCTTTTCGTAGATGACGGCAGCCGCGATAAGACTCTGGCCATCCTCGAAACAGTGCGTCAGGGCAACGAGGAGAGCGTCAGCATACTGCCCTGCCCGGTGAACGGCGGAAAAGCAGAAGCCGTGCGATTGGGCATTCTGCACGCGCTCGACCATTTTGCGCCGCGGATCGTGGGCTTTTGGGACGCTGACTTGGCAACCCCTCTGAACGCTGTGATGTTGCTGTCCCGTATTCTCGTCGAGAAGCCGGCAATAGAAATGGTTTTCGGCGCACGCGTTAAGTTACTCGGGCGTGAAGTGGAGCGCCGCGCCATCCGCCACTATCCGGGCCGCGTCTTCGCCACCGCGGTTTCAACGCTTCTCCAGTTGAGCATTTACGATACGCAATGCGGAGCGAAACTCTTCCGAGCGGGACCCCGGACGCGGGAAATCTTCGCGCAGCCATTTCTTTCAAAATGGGTTTTCGATGTTGAGATTTTGGCGCGCTACTTGGCCCTCCACAAGCTGTCGCCTGCACAATTGGGAGCAATCATTTACGAATATCCCCTCGAAAAGTGGACGGATGTCGCCGGATCAAAATTGCATCCGACGGATTTCTTGAAAGCCTTGCGAGATGTTTGGCGAATTTATCGGGCGTATCTTTAAACCCGTCTTCAAACCCGGAAGTAATCGGGCCGCCAAGTTTGAATCGCTTCTTTGATCTGTTTGGGATTCAAATTACCGGTCGCCGCTTTTTCAGCGAGAGCCGGCAGTTCGGCATCGCAAGCAAAACGCAAGGCGATTAACTGCCCTTCCCTTAGGGCGGCAATCGGCGCATTAGGCGAAAGATTTGCCAAACGCAAACGTTCTTCGAGGCGGATGATGCGGTCTTGCGCTCTGAGCGCGAAACTGCGCGCTTTGAAAATTGTCAGAATCAGAAGTAAAGCGAAAACCACCCAAGCAATCGCTTCGTGGCCTGGATGACGAACTAAGTGCGCTACCGCCCAGATGAACAACGCCATCGAGAGGGGCAACATAAAGAAGTGGAAAAGCGGATCGTAGCGAGCGTGATTCGCCAGGGTTTGAGGAACTCTTTCTCCCATTTAGTAACCTTCCAGATATTAGATTGGATCAGGACAAGTATATATCCGTGTTAACCTGAACTCAATTTTTATGGCGACAGTAAGAGAAAAGAAACAATTGATGGGTGCTTCGGAAATGGACCGAACGCTGGTCCGGCTAGCTCACGAGATCCTGGAAAAAAGCAACGATTTGAAGACCCTCGCCTTCGTCGGCATCAAGCGGCGGGGCGTGCCGATGGCGCAACGATTGTCGGCCAAGATAGCCAGCTTGGAAGGCCTTCATATTCCGGTGGGAATTCTAGATATCAATTTGTATCGCGACGATCTTTCTACGGTGGGCGAGCGGCCGGTGGTCAAAGCCAAGCAAATCGAATTTAGCGTTGACGGCAAAGACATTGTGCTGATGGACGATGTGCTTTATACGGGACGCACTATTCGCGCGGCGCTAGACGCGTTGTTCGATCACGGCCGGCCCGCTAATGTGCAGTTGCTCGTTTTTATCGATCGTGGCCATCGCGAACTGCCGATTGAAGCGCGCTATGTAGGCCGCATGGTGCAAACCGCGGAGAACGAGATCATTGAAGTAAAATTCCAGGAAATTGACGATCAGGAGAAAGTTCTGCTGGTGGAACGGGTAGATGACCCGGTGGCAAACACGTAGACTCTCCACGCCGAGAATCAAAATGAACCGAGGACTGCTGGATATCGAGTCTATCTCGCGCCAGGACATTGAAACGATCCTGGCACGGTCAAAGACATTTCAACCTGCCCCAGGGCAACCCTTCAAACGAACTACGATTCTGCAGGGCAGGTCTATCGTCAATCTGTTTTTTGAAGCGTCCACGCGCACGCGCACGAGCTTCGAAATTGCGGCGCGCCGCCTGGGCGCCGAAGTCTTGTCCATTACCAGTTCAAGTTCGAGCGTCTCGAAGGGAGAGTCGCTGGTGGACACCTTGAACACGTTGGGCGCGATGCGTCCCGATGCCATTGTGATGCGGCATGCCGCTTCGGGCGCGCCCCACTTCTTGTCGCGCTATCTGCCAGTGCCTATCGTGAATGCAGGCGACGGCACGCACGAACATCCGACGCAAGCCCTGCTCGATGCGCTGACGATTCTGGACCGGCGCGGCACGCTGGAAGGCTTGCGGGTGGCCATTATCGGCGATATCGCGCACAGCCGCGTGGCGCGCTCCAACATTTTCTTACTGTCCAAGTTTGGCGCGCAAATCGTGTTATGCGGCCCGGCAACCTTGCTGCCACCGCAAATCGGCCAAATCGCGCCGGGCATCGAATTGACGACGGATATGGAACAAGCGATTCGCGGCGCGGACGTCATCATGATGCTGCGCGTTCAACTGGAACGTCAGAACGAAGCTGCCTTCCCGGCAGCCGAATACTTCAGCTTCTATGGTTTGCGTTTGGAGCACATCGAAGCTGCCAAACCAAACGTCATTGTGATGCACCCCGGCCCTATCAACCGCGGCCGCGAGATCGCTTCGGAAGTGGCCGATTCGCAACGTTCGGCGATCTTAAACCAGGTGGAAAATGGCATCGCGGTGCGCATGGCCGTGCTGGAAAGGGTCTTGGCATCGTGAGTAAGCTCGTTATCAAAAATGGTCGCGTGATCGACCCTGCCAGCAACTTCGATCAAGTGGCCGATGTGGCCATAGAGGAAGGCCTGATCCGCCAGGTGGGTGTGAGTATCGATGCGACCGGTGCGGAGACTTTCGATGCTTCGGGATTAATCGTCGCACCCGGTTTTGTTGACATACACGTTCACCTGCGCGAGCCGGGGTTTGAGCATTCTGAAACCATTGAATCGGGTTCGCGCGCGGCGGCCGCGGGTGGATTTACCTCCATCTGCTGCATGCCCAACACGGAACCGATAAACGACAGTGCGACGGTGACGAGCTATATTGTCGATCGCGCCCGCCGTCACGCCATCGTAAACGTGTATCCCATCGGCGCGATCACTAAGAACAGCGCCGGCGAAGAACTCGCTTCCTTCGGTTCGATGAAACAGGCCGGCATTGTGGCGATTTCCGACGATGGGAAGCCGGTGATGAACGCGCGCGTCGTGCGGCACGCGATGGAATTCGCCCGTGCGCTCGATATCCCACTGATCGAGCATTGCGAAGACCTGCATCTCAGCGCCGGCGGCAACATGCATGAAGGGCTCGTTTCCACTCGGCTTGGTTTGCGTGGCATTCCCCGCAGTTCGGAAGACGTGATGGTGGCGCGCGACATCTTGCTCGCGGAAGTGACCGGGGCTCGCTATCACGTGGCGCACATCTCATCGGATATCGCCGTGGAGATGGTGGCCTTCGCCAAATCGCGCGGCCTCAAAGTCACCGCCGAAGCAACCCCGCACCATTTCGTGCTTGCCGATGCCGACATGCTGCCTTACGACAGCAACTACAAAATGAAACCGCCACTGCGCGAGCGACGCGACGTGGACGCCGTCACAAAAGGTCTGATCAGCGGCGCCATCGATGCTATTGCAAGCGATCACGCTCCTCATCCCGGCGACGAAAAAATGCAGGAATTCGAGCGCTGCCCATTTGGCATCATCGGACTGGAAACTGCGCTCGGATTAGCGCTGGAGCAGCTTTATCATCCCGGCCACGTTGGCCTTTCGCATATCGTAAAGCTGTTTACGCAAAATCCGGCGCGGATTCTGTCGCTGGACCGTGGAACTTTGCGCACGGGGGCCCCGGGGGACGTAACGGTCTTCCATGCCGATCATGAGTGGACATACGATGTGAGCAAGTCGCCTTCCAAGAGCCGCAATTCCCCGTTCCACGGGCGGAAGTTCAAAGGTGGACCTGTTGCCACGATTGTCGCAGGCAAGGTGGTTTGGCGTCTGGGCGAAGCTTAGGCGGACCAAAGCGAAGAAACGGCGATTTTTGCCGAACGCATTTGGGCTGAAAGTGCTGGATTACGCAATGAAGCCAAATTTGGAGTGCGGTCGCCGATGCGGAACGAAGCCAATCGGCCGGCCGGGAAGGTTGAAAAAACGAATCATCTATGAGCGCGGCGCTCACCCTCAGGGATGAAAATCCCACCGCCGATCCTCCTCCCGAAAGTGGCATCTAACTTCGCAAATCGTTGATTCGGCGCGGTCGTGGGCTTAATGGTGTCTGACCCCTTTAAGATAGGGCCGATGGATTGGCTGAAAAAACGAAGCCACCGGCCTCGGCAATGTGGTTAGTGGTGTCTGACCCCATTAAGACAAACCTAGGTCGCTGACGCTCGCTGACGCTTCCCGCTCGGTTTCGATGTTGGCTGGGTTTCAGGTCTGTCGCGAATTCGAAAGGCGGCCAGGCGGCCGCCACAATAGGGAAGACCTGCAAGATCGAGGGCAGAAATAACCTTGGGAGGTTGGTGATCGGAGCGCTGGTGATAGATGTCAGCTCGTTTTGGCGGCGCTGGTGAGTGCGGCGATTTCGTCGTCTGCGACGGTGCGCATGTCGAACACGACCTTGTCCCGCTCGATGCGCGCGACGACGGGCGGATTGGCGCTCCGCAGATGCTTTTCGAAAGCATTTGGATTCGGCACATTCAGCTCTACAACCCAAGTGGGCAAGACTTGGTCCGGTGTCGAGCCACCGCCGATGGCCGATTCGCTTTCACGCACTGCAGCGCCCTTGCCGATTGCTGCGCAAACACGTTCGGCACGCAGTTTTAGTTCGTCCGCACCGGTGAAAATCATTCGCAGAGCAGGAATCGCCTGCCAGTCTTCGCGCAACAGAGCTAGCAGCGTTGCCTCCAACGCCCGAATAATCAACTTGTCAACTCGAAACACGCGGTACATAGGATTGCGCCGCACGCGCGCCACGAGTTCGGCATCACCGGCAATGATGCCTGTCTGCGGGCCACCCAGCAGTTTGTCGCAACTGAAGGAAACCAGATTCACGCCCACAGAAACACTGTCGCTGACTAGCGGCTCGTCGATCCCCTGAGGACGCAAGTCGGCCAGACAGCCGCTTCCGAGGTCCTCGTAAACGGGAATATCTTTGCTGCGCGCCAATTCGGCCAGTTCTTTCAAAGCGGGCCGCGCGGTAAAACCACTCACGCGAAAGTTCGACGGATGAACCCGCAAGATCAAGCGCGTTTTGGAGTTGATGGCATCGGCATAGTCAGCCAGACTGGTGCGATTCGTTGTTCCCACCTCGCGCAATACCGCGCCCGATCGCGACATGATCTCCGGAATCCGAAAGCCGTCGCCAATTTCGATTAATTCACCGCGCGAGACGATCACTTCGTAGCCCGCGGCGATCTCATGGAGAACAAGAAACACCGCGGCCGCATTGTTATTCACGAGAATGGCGGGTCGGCCAATCAGTCTTTCGAGCAACGGGGCCGTGTGCGCGTCTCGTTTGCCACGCTTGCCCGACGCTAGATCATATTCAAGATTCGAATACCCGGCCAGGGGCTCAAACGCTACTAAGGGCGCTCGCCCCAAATTCGTATGAAGTACTACACCGGTCGCGTTGATGACTCGGCGCAAAGACGAGTGGGTCAACCTTTGCAACCGTGCATTGACAAGCTGTTCTATGTCAGTGCCCGACTCGACTGTGCCGCCCGCTTTCACGTTCCCTCGTTGTTCGGCTAAGACCGCGCGAATTTCTGCGACCACTACATGATGGGGCAATCCGTTCGTTTCGCGAAGGCTGCGCAGCACCTGGTCCACCGAGGGCAATTGTTTGAGCGCTTCCATCCTATGCAATGGCGCGTTGGGCGAGGGCCAGTTTCAAATATTTGCCGGTGTAGGAGTCGGAAACTCCCGCAATCGTCTCCGGCGTGCCTTGTGCCACGATCCGGCCGCCCGCTTCCCCGCCCTCCGGCCCCAGATCGATGATCCAGTCGGCAGCTTGAATAAGATCGAGATTGTGTTCAATCACTAGAATGCTGCCGCCGTTGACGATGAGCTTTTCGAAGGCTTGCAAAAGCTTCGAAATGTCATCGAAGTGCAGACCGGTTGTCGGTTCATCGAACAAGAACAGCGTTCCTGCGCAACTGGCCTGCGCCAGATGAGCGGCTAGCTTTACGCGCTGTGCCTCGCCACCGCTCAGCGTAGTGGCGGATTGCCCGAGGCGAAGATAGCCAAGTCCCACATCGCTCAAAACTTTCAAGCGCGCCGCCAGCTTCGGCGAATCCGCAAAGAATGTTAATCCTTCGCGCACCGTGAGCTGCAAGACCTCGTGAATGTTCAGGCCGCGATAGCGTATGTCCAAAATCTTCTGCTTGTAGCGCGTTCCTTTACATTCCTCGCACACCAGTTCCACATCGGCGAGAAACTGCATTTCGACGGTCACCGTCCCATCGCCCTGGCAAGTTTCACAGCGGCCTCCGGGAATGTTGAACGAGAAGTGACCCGCTTCGTAACCGCGTTTTTCCGCTTCCGGCGTTCTCGCAAAAATTTCGCGAATAAGATCAAAGGCCTTGATGTACGTCACAGGATTCGAGCGCGGTGTGCGTCCAATAGGCGATTGATCGACCATGACGACGCTCGTCAACAGATCAGCCCGATCGACACGTTTCAGAGGCAGTTTGCGGGCGGCTTCCGCCGATTCTCCTTGCGGAGCAAGCCTCTCTTTGTTCACAACCGAATCGAGCGCCTTGTAGATTACTTCATGCACCAGACTGGACTTTCCGGAACCCGATACGCCTGTCACGGCGACCATCATGCCCAGCGGAATTTCCACATCGACGTTCTTTAGATTGTTCGCGCGCGCGCCAAAGAAGGCGATCTTTCGTTTGTTATTAATTTTCCGGCGCTCGGTCCGGCCCGAAACTGCCAGCTCTCCTCGGAGGTAACGCCCAGTTAGGGAATTGGCGGACTGCAGCAGTTCCGGGTAGCTTCCGGCAAAAATGATTTCGCCGCCGTTTTCGCCCGCACCCGGACCGAGATCAAGAATGAAATCGGCCTCGGCCATGATATCCGGATCGTGCTCAACCACGATGATGGTGTTGCCAAGATCTTTGAGATCCTTCAATATTTTGACGAGCCGCGCGGTATCGCGATTGTGCAGGCCGATAGACGGTTCGTCGAGCACGTAAGTGGCACCGACCAGCCGCGAACCAAGGCATGTGGCCAGTTGGATCCGTTGTGCCTCGCCACCCGACAAAGTGGCCGAAAGCCGGTCAAGAGTAAGATACTCCAATCCAACATCGTTCAAGAACTTGCAGCGTTGACGAATCTCATCCAACACCTTGTCGGCAATTTCCCGCTCCTCCGGACTCAATTCCAGGGTGTCGAAGAATTGTTGAGCGCGCCGGATGTTCATGGCAGAAACTTGCGCGATGTTGCACTCGCCCAAACGCACCCACAACGCCTCCGGGCGCAGGCGTGCGCCCCGGCAAACGGGGCACTGCGTGTACGCCCGGTAACGGCTCATGAAGACGCGCACATGCACTTTGTATTTCTTGCGCTCCACTTCGCGGAAGAAGCGGAAGACGTGGCCGCGCACAAACTCTTTTTCTTCGGTTTTCAGTTCCGCATACGGAATGTTGAGCCGGGCTTTGCCGCGCGCTTTGGGTTTGAAGTCTTCGTCGTAGTACCAAGTGTATTGTGGTTTGATCCACGGATCGACTGCGCCTTCTTCGAGGGTCAGTGAAGGATCGGGGATGATGAGATCCATGTCGTAGTCGACCGTGTTGCCAAAGCCTTGGCACGTTGGACAAGCGCCCATGGGATTGTTAAAGCTGAACAGCGTCGGTTCCGGTTTAGCCGCAATCAGACCACAGGTTTTGCAGGCGAATGTTTCACTGAAGTGCAACTGGCGCGGGTTGGCCACTGCCGCTTGTTCGAAGTAGATTTCACCGGCTTCTCGATAACAGATTTCGACGGTATCGACCAAGCGTTGATGCGAGTCAGGGCGAATGACGATGCGGTCGGCCAGTATGTAAAGCGGCTTGGAGAAATCGATTTCAAGCAGCGATTCCGGCGTAGAGAATTCGAACATCTTGCCGGCCTGAAAAAGCCGGTTAAATCCTTTTTTGCGTAGATCGAAAAGGCGGTCTCGTAACGCGGCTGCCTCGTTTGCGCCAGCTGCTTTTACCGGAAACAATGCATACCAGCGCGAATCTTGCGGTTCAGCGAGCATTGCTTCGGCGACCTGATCAACGGTGTCGCTTTGAATGCGTGTGCCGTCATTCGGGCAGTATGTGCGGCCGGCGCGGGCCCAAAGCAGGCGCATGAAATCGTAGAGTTCGGTGGCCGTGGCGACGGTTGAACGGGGATTGCGCGTTTGGTTCTTTTGCCGAATCGCAATAGGCGGGGCGATGCCGATAATCTCGTCCACATCGGGCTTTTCCATCCTTTCCAGGAACTGCCGCGCGTAGGCGGAAAGCGATTCCACATAGCGGCGTTGACCTTCGGCATAGATGGTGTCGAAGGCGAGAGACGATTTACCTGATCCTGAAACCCCAGTGACGACGGTTAGCTGGTTGTGAGGAATATCGGCGCTTATATTCTTCAGATTGTGCACGCGTGCGCCACGTATGCCCAGCACAGGTGAACCAGGAGAGGAGGCGGGAACAGAAGGTGAAATGAGTTTCGGCAGGGCTTTCTTCACCTAGTATAAGATGCGAAGGAGATGTGGCCAGCCGCAAAGTTAAAGCGCTTCCGGGTGAACCTGCTGAGGTGGTTCGGCGAGCAGCGGCGTGATTTGCCTTGGCGCCGGACGAAAGATCCGTATGCGATTTGGGTTTCGGAAATTATGCTCCAACAGACTCGGGTTGCGGCGGCCATTCCTTATTTTGAGCGTTTCCTGGCGCGCTTCCCGAACTGTCAGGCGCTGGCGGCGGCTGGCGAAGAAGAAGTGCTGCGCCACTGGGCGGGGCTTGGCTATTATTATCGGGCACGTAATATGCAGAAAGCGGCCCAACTGATCTGCGAATTGGGGCAGTTTCCGCCAGCTTACGACGCCATTCTGAAATTGCCTGGCGTGGGCGACTATACTGCGGCGGCGGTGGCAAGTATTGCGTTTAATTTGCCGCATGCAACGGTGGACGGCAATGTTGTGCGCGTGGTGAGCCGTTTGTTTGCATCGAACGGCGACCGCAAGCGAGTGGTTGAGATAGCAGGCAAGCTGCTGGACCGCCAGCAGCCGGGCGATTTCAACCAAGGCATGATGGAGTTGGGCGCTACACTTTGCCTGCCAAAAAATCCGCATTGTCTGCTGTGTCCCGTCGCGAAAATGTGCCGGGCGCGGGGACTGGGAGCACAAGACGAATTTCCGGCGCAGAAAGTAAAGCCGAAGAACAAGGAAATTGAGCGTGCATTGTTCTGGATAGAAAGGCGCGGGAAAGTATTGGCTTGGCAACGGCCAACGGACGCGCGCCTTATGCCTGGTTTTTGGGAACTGCCCGAGAAAGAGCATCTACCCGACACGACACCCACGCGCGAGTTAGGAGCGTTCCGGCATGGCATCACGGTAAACAATTATCGGATCAAGGTTTGGCGCGCCGCAGCTCCGGCGCAATTTGGCAAATGCCAATGGTTGACAATCAGTGAACTGGCTCGCTTGCCGCTCAGCACAATTTTCAAGAAAGCGGTCAACGTTCTTAGCGAATCTGTAGGAGACTAGTAGAGATGGGTAGAAGCTTGTTGTTTTTCTGTTTAATCGGATGTTTGCAGGCTCAGCAGACGGCGCCGACGCCGACAGCGCCACTGAAGGAGCGACCGGACGTTCCGGCCAACAGCATACAAGTGCTTGCCGGCACTCACATTCTGTTGTCTATGATTAACAGCGTGAGCACCAGGCAGTCTGTGGTGGGTGACCGCATTTATCTCGAGACCGCGTTCCCGGTGATTGCCGACGGCAAGGTAGTTGTGCCACGCGGCAGTTGGGTCATTGGAACCGTGACCGAAGTGCAACGGCCCAAGCACCTGAAGGGGAAAGGCGAACTTGCCGTACGCTTTGATTCGCTGACTCTGCCGAACGGAGTAACACGCAGCTTCCGGGCGGACCTGGGCGCGCTGGATGCGATGAACGGGGAGACGCTTGATCGCGAACACAGCAAGGTAAACGGACCAAGCGATAAAAAAGAAACTGCGGACACCGTCATCCGTACAACGGCCGAAGGCGCGGCGATTGGGACAGCGGTAGGAGCGGCGGCTGGACACATCGGCACAGGCGGCTTAATTGGCGTGGCAGGTGGGGCGGCAGGCGGCTTGATCGCGGTGTTGTCGAGCCCCTCGCCCGACGCGACGCTGCCGCGCGGGTCGACTGTGGAGATGGTGCTGGATCGGCCTCTGATTTACGATCCATTGGAGCTCACTGGAGGAGCCGATGGACGAGGAGCCCGTTAAGTTTCCGGTCAGCGATGTTTTGGATCTGCACACGTTCGCTCCACGAGACACTCAGGCCGCAGTTGAAGCTTATCTTGAAGAAGCCCATCGTAAAGGATTGACAGCGTTACGTATTATCCACGGGCGCGGAATTGGAGTCAAGCGCGAAACGGTGCGCCAGGTGCTGGCACGCACGCCCTCGGTTGCTCACTTTGGCGACGCTCCCGCAGAAGCGGGCGGTTGGGGAGCGACCGTGGTTACTTTGCGAAGGGCTGGCCCCAACGGCCATTGAAGGCCAGTTCGGAAAGCGGTTTTCGCTGGCGCGCCGCGACTTCCCGTTGCTTCATTTGTTCGCTGGAAAGCTTGTCTGCAGAATCCGGATAGCCGATAGAGACCACAGCACCAACTTGAAACTCGGGCGGGATATGGGCGACTTCGCGGGCTTTAGCGTGATCGAAGCCGGCCATGGCGTGAGATTGAAGGCCAGAGGCTGTGGCCTGGAGCATCATGTAGGATAGTGGAGCGCCAGCATCGTGCAGAGCGTGGCGGTTAGCACTTTCGTCGTGAGAGAAGTTGTTTCGCGCGGCGGTCAGGATGAGGACAGAAGCATTCTTGGCCCATTCTTGATTGAAGGGCAAAAGAATGGAGAGTAAGGACTGAAAGGCTGCGGCGTCTTCCCTGGCGGCGACGATAAACCGCCAAGGCTGCTCGTTGTAAGACGAAGGCGCCCAACGCCCGGCTTCGAGGATAGCCTCAAGAATCTCAGCTGGCACAGGACGCCCAGAAAAGGACCGTGGGCTCCAGCGAAGGCGAAATAGTTCCGCGACACCGGGAACAGTTTCAGCGTACTTTTCCGGCGGTACGGAAGCGTGCGAAGGTTCGGCGCTCAAGGTTTTATTCTGCTTCCACGTATTCGGATTCGGATTCGGTGCTCTTGGGCTCGTCCGCTGCATCGTCACCATACGAATAGTAATCGTGATAGTAAGTGTACTTGCTGTAAAGTTCGCCACGGCGCGCGCCGTTGACAACGATTCCTAGAACGTTGTTTTCACAAAGAGACTGCAACGCGCGGGACACAGAATCAAAGGTTGTGGTGCCGATCCGGACAACAAGAATGGTGCCGTCGCACATGGTGGCGAGAAGGTTTCCGTCCGCGGCGAAAAGCAAGGGCGGGCTATCGATGATGACCCAATCGAAATGGCTGCGGAGTTCACCGATGAGGCTCTGACATTCGCGGAGGTTCAAGAGTTCGAGCGGATTAGGAACCGCATCGCCCGCAGTGGTGATGTACAGGTTGGAATCGTTGACGCGCATCAGGATATCGCCGAGAGAGGCGGTGCCTTGAAGATAGTTGGTCATGCCCGGGGAGATCGGCACTTGGAAGGTTTTGTCAACGGTGGGCCGGCGGAAATCGAAATCAGCGAGCAAGACACGCTTGTCGGCAAGTTGGGCTTGTGTCAAAGCAAGGTTGGAGGCGGTGAACGACTTGCCTTCCGCGGGGGATGCGCTGGTGACAACAAGCGTGTGGAGGGGCTGGAGAGTTTGGAGGTGATTGAGCCGAGTGCGAAGCGTGCGAAATTCCTCGGCGGGCGCTTCGCGAGGTTTGGACGGGTTAACGAGCAAAGCATCGCTTAAAGGGTTGTAATCGACGCGACGAGCGTTTTGAATATAGACTTCGATGTCGCCCATTTCGGCGGACGGCTCGGGCTCCGGCGAGCGGGGCGAAGGGCTGGGCTCGAAGCTGGGGGTTGGCCGCGGCGGGGCGGCATGTTTGGGCGACTCTGGCTTTTCTTGTGCCGCTTTGCGTAGCGCGTCGTGAATTCGGCTCATAGTATTATTTATGTTTTGCTTAAGAGGTAGTGCGCCACCGAGCCCGCCATGATGGCGATGCCGAGGATGGTCGCGGTGGCCCAGCCAACCCACGTGACTTGTTTGCGACGTTGCACGACAACATCGTTTTCAAGTAACGGAATACTGCCCAAAATAGAGAGTTGGGTGTAGAGCCGAGCATCTTTGAGATTTTTGAGAGACGTATCGCGTACTTCGCGGATCCCGACAATAATGAAGCCCAAAACTAAGCCAATGATGGGGCCCAAGGGAATGTAGAACTGGCGTTTGGGCGCCGATGGCGACGTGGGCATTGAGGCATTGTCGAGCAGTTCGAGAGTCTCGCCCTGTTTCTGGCGCTCGACGTTGAGCGACTGTTTCGCCAACGACATTTTCTCTTGAGCTTTTTCGTAATTTGCTTTGGCGATTTCGTGTTCGCGTTCCAAGTCGGCGTATTCCTTTTCGCCGGCGGGCGACGCCTGGATGCGAGCCTGGTAGGCGTGCAGTTGCGCGTTGACCTCGGCAATGTCGCGACTGGCGGCGACGTCTGCCAATTTTAGCGCGTTTAGCGCGCCCTGGATGTTTTCTACTTGAGCTTGAGCATCCATGCGTTCACGGGTAAAGTCCCTGCCTTCGGGTGCAGCGGCATCGGCCGCCTGTGTTGGCGCTTTGCTCGCCTCATCACGCTGGCGCTTCAGTACGGCCAGACGATCTTTTGCCGCCAGCAGATCGGGATATTCGTCGGTATACCGATCTTTCATCGAAGCAATTTGGGACTCTAAAAGGTCGATTTCTTTGTCGGTTTCCAAGAACTTCTCGTTGTGAGCCACTGAGGTGCTGGTCGTAGCTTTCACCGCAGCCAGGCGATCCTTGGCGGTGTGGAGTTGCGTTTCGTACATGATCCGTTGCTCACTATTGCGCGTCTGGCTCTCCGTTAGCGAATTAAGGTGTTGATCGAGAGCGTTCATGGAAGCGATGTTGCTTTGCATTTCTTCGGGGAGCTTACCGGCGTTGTGCATTTTGTAATCCTGCAACTTCTGGTCGGCAGCGTCCAACTCACGTTTGGCGGCGTCGTATTCGTCTTGGAAGAAGTTGTTTGCCGAAACCTGTCCCTGCAAGGATTCCTGCGAACCGGCGGTCACAAAACGCGTGACAAGATCGGAACAGACTTTCATCGCAGTGGCGCGGTCGCGATAGGAAAACTGCACCTCCATGGCGGGGATACTGCGGCCGGTTTGAATGTTGCCCATGGTGACCTGAGGAGTGATCTTAATAGCTTCTTTCATTGTGGTCAGCACATCTTCCATCGGCTCACGCTTGAGATCATCTTTGTAGAGACCATAGCTGCTGATCAAAGAGCTGAGTGTGCTGCGGCTCAGAATCGTCTGCGTCATACCCTGGATGCGGTCGATAACATCCTCGGAACTGATACTGTGGACGATCTCCCCGGAAATCTGCTGTGGCACAACGCGAATAAGAGCTTTGGAAACGTAGGTATCCTCCATGAGAAAAGCCACCACGGTAGATATAACAAGACCAGCAAAAGCAGGACCGACCAGCCAGCGAACATTGCGCCGGAGTATATCGACGTAGTCTTCAAAATCAAGCGCCCGGCGCGGGACGGAAAGTCTATCTAACATAAAGTTTCGTTGGGCATCCTATAAAGATCTGGTAAAACGACTACGGCACATTGATGTGGTCGCCGGGTTCAAGATGAATGTTTTGATCCATGTTCTTCCCGTTAATCACCTCTTTGTAGTTAAACGGAATTTTCTTGTCACCACGCAGGACGTATATTTTTTTCTTGTTGGCAAAATCCTGCAATCCTCCGGCCTTGCTGATCGCTTCGAGAATGGTGGTAGGAACGGCGAGAGGATATTCGCCGGGGTGGTTGACCAAACCATCAAGATAATATTTCTTGCTCCCGACTTCAAGAACAGTGACTGTTACAAGAGGCTTGACGACATATTTAGTAAGCGACTTGGCAACGGCCACTTCGATGTCTTTCGGTGTGGTGTCACCAGCCTGAATATCACCTACCAAAGGCATAGTGATTTTGCCATTCTGCTGAACCACCACTTGCTTGGTGAATTTATCTTCGTTCCAAACGCTCACCATCAGCACGTCTGAGGGGCCGACTTTATATGTGTCGGAGTCAACCGCCGCACCTGCCGGGGCCGCCTCCGACTTGTGATCTTTATCTTCCTTTTGGGTGTCTCTGGCAGCGGGTCTATCGGAGTACTGGGGTATAGAGGGAGGGCCGACCGGAACTTGCTGACCGACAGCAACGAAGGAAAATAGCAAAAGCGGCAAAAACAGAGAAATTCCTTGCACGAGGAAGAGTGTACGCATGGCCTTCAGGGAATGACCTTTGTAAAAGGGAACTACCTTGATTCTACACGGTTTCATGATGAATTTCAGCGCCCTCTTATCGATTCTCAAAGTGCTTTTCGGGAGAGAGCGAAGTGGCAGACGTAACAGTTTCATCGGAATGAGATACAGGTAGCCAGACTTCCATTGGGGTAGGCTCCCGGTTCCCAATGGTGTAGTACGGAATGAAAGTTAGGTTGACCATATGCTTCGCGCGACTAGCTCCAGCAGAGTACGGATGATAGAGGGGTTCGTCTCCTACTGGCTTTTCGGCGACGAGGCCGGGAACCTTTAGGGTAGCGATGCCGCCCAGAAAATCTTTTCGATATTCAACGGTGAAAGTAGTGTTGGCTCTTAGGAACAGGTCGGAAATGGCGGCTCCGTTCTGATCAATTTGTTCCATTGCGTAGACGAGCGGCCCGCGCTGAACGGCAACACGCCCATAATCGTCGGTAAGACGCGGATTGGCCGCCATCAATAGTGTTTGCAAAGGCAGCGAAAGAGAAACCGTATCACCGGCAGTCCAAGTCCGCGTAATGGGAACGAAGGAGCCTTTGTGCGCGGTGGAAACGTCGAAAGGTTGGCCGTTGATTTGGACGTCAAGGGACGACGCCCAGGACGGCCAACGAACGTAGACCGTAAAGTTTGCCGGGTGGGCAGGATTAACGGTCAAGTGCACATCGCCGGTCCAAGGGTAGTTGGTGAACTGGGAGAGCTTGAAGGGGGTGCCATCGTCAAGATGCCAATCGAGTTCGGAATTGTGATAGAGGTTCAGGTAAACGCCGTCGCGACTGGTGGAATAGAAGTAGGCTGGCAGCGACTCAAAAAGACGCTGAATATTGGGTGGGCAGCAGGTAGTGTCGTACCACGGGTTACGGAGCTTGTCGCCGGACGAGGCGAGAGGGTTGCGGTAGCAATAGAGGTTACCGGAAAGAGACAAGCCGGAATTGACTCCGTTATAGAGCGCACGTTCAAGGACGTCAGCGTAACGCGCATCGCCAGTGAGGGCGAGCAAACGGTAGTTCCACATCACGTTGGCAATGGCGGCGCAGGTTTCGGCATAGGCCTGTTCGCTGGGCAATTCGTAGGGGTCGCCAAAGCTTTCGCCGGCGGAGCGGGAGCCGACGCCACCGGTAATGTACATCTTGCGCATGGTGAGATCGGTCCATAGGAGATCGAGCGTCTTTTTATAGGCAGGGTCGCCGGTTTCGGTGAAATAATCGGTG
Organism: Bryobacterales bacterium; assembly: GCA_003167495.1. Lineage (GTDB taxonomy): Bacteria > Acidobacteriota > Terriglobia > Bryobacterales > Bryobacteraceae > Bog-105. The sequence goes on from PMSX01000138.1 coordinate 23,162, forward strand.
GCGCCGGAAACGGCGTAAAGAGCGCGGACAGCGTGGCCTTCGAACTCGGTGCGTGAAGTGAAGGGCTTGCCGCTGAACATATAGCGAACGTCGGTATCCTTGAGCTTGAGGCGATCGCGCTCGACGCCACTCAGAAGGTAACGGGCGAAATCAAGGTACGCGGTTTGACGGGTGGTGCGATAAAGCTCGACCATGGCCATTTCCAGTTCGGGGTGGCCGGTGACGAAGGGGCGCTTGGTGGGTCCGAAGTTTTCGACGACGTAATCGGCGAATTTGATGCCGGCATCAAGCAAGCGGCGATTGCCAGTGGCGCGATAGTATGCGATTCCTGCCTGTAAAAGATGGCCAAGACAGTAGTCTTCGTGTGAGCGGGTGAGTTCGGTAAAACGGAGATGGGCCTTGTCGGCGGTGTAGTACGTGTTGAGATATCCGCTGGGCTCCTGAGCGGCGACGATGTGGCCAATGAGAGAGTCGACATCACCTTTGAGTTGGGCGCGGGCGGAATCAGAGGTCTCATTGGAAGCGATAGCCCAAGCGGCGCCTTCGATCCATTTGTAGAGATCAGAATCAGTATAAAGAGGACCACGGCGAGGGAGTTCGGGGCGTCCGGCGAGGCGGCGGAAGTTGTCCACAACACCATGGTCTTCGAGAAGCAATAGGAGTGAAGGCAGGCTGCGATCCGTGACCGCGCGGCGGCGTTGCGACCAAAACCCTTCACCGACATGGACAGCCTGGACAGGCACGGGATGCTGCCGGGCGTTGGGCGAATCGTCGAGGAAGATGACGCCTTGCTGCTTCCAATCGGGAACGGAGTTATTGCGGGCGCCGAAAAGGAAGACAGGAAAAAGACAGAGCAGAGGCGACCAGCGGCGGACGGAAGATAAGGGCTTCATAGCGATTTGAGATGAGAATAGACGAGCGATATGGGCAAGCCGACCACATTGTGATAGCAACCTTGTATTTGCGTCACAAAGCGCGAGGCCCAACCTTGGATGGCATAGGCACCGGCTTTGTCACGCGTCTCCCCGCTTCGAGTGTACTCCTGAATCTCCTGTTCTGTCAGCACCGCAAAAGAAACCTTGGTCGCGGCGAGATCTTTAATGATGCGGTCGCGCACTAGAATGCAAATGCCAGTGTACACAAAATGGTCGCAGGCCGATAGGAGACGGAGCATGCGCTGGGCGTCTTCGTCGTCGCGAGGCTTGCCGAACATTTCGTCTCCAAGGCAGACGACGGTATCCGCGGCCAGGATGATGTCACCGGGTTCGCGCGAAACAGCGTGCGCCTTTTCTTCGGCGAGACGTTGGACGAAGGCGGTGGGCGATTCGCCGGGAAGCCGGACTTCCGATATGGAACCGGCGCGGACGATGTGAGGTAAGCCCGCGACGAGCAGGAGTTCGTGGCGGCGGGGAGAAGCCGAGGCCAGAATCAACATGTATGCAACGAACATAGCGCGAATGGTTGAGGACATTCGGATTTGCGACCGGGACAGTATGACAAGGACGCCTCGATCTTCCCTGGGAACTCGTCCGCTTTCGGCACCGCTACCGTCGAGCGAGGTCTCCGATACGAGGCGAAGTACTTCGGCTAGGCCAGGAAACAGATGGCGCGGTTCGTACATCGGAGTCACCGATGGCGGGTGAGAGAACGCCTGAGTATCAGCGTGACCGCTTTTGCTCAATTTCGGCAGGGACGGCGTCTCCCGATCCTGTTCGAAATCGTCCTCCCATTCATTATCTCAAGGTAGGGTGCCCTTTGCGTTTTTTTAGGACATCTGGAAGATTGCGGAGAGAGGGACTGCTTTGCCGTTCCACTGCAAAACAGATTTGAGGCGCAAGCTGGCGCTGTCGAGCGGTCCGCCGCGCCGATGCACGTTCATTTCCTGTTTCTTGGGATCGACTACCCAAGCCTCGATGCCATGCTGCACATAGATAGCCAGTTTCTCACTCAGTGGGCCTGTCCGGTTACTGGGCGAGATCACTTCCACGGCGAGCAGTGCTTTTGAACCATCAGGATAGACTTCCTCCGACCGAGCCCGTTGCCATTCTGCCAGGTCGATAACGTAGACATCGGGACTGGGCACACTGTCGACGTCCGGGAAGGGCAGATTCATCCGTTGGCCGACTTTGTGCAGTTTCTTGTTGCAGGCGGCCTTCAACAATTCGTAGAGATTTTCAGCAACGTCAGAATGCAGGGGTTTCGCTTCCGGAGACACGATTATCCTTCCGTTGATCAATTCGTCGCGGTAACCGTCAGGCGATTCGAAGGTGAGATACTGCTCAATCGTGATTGGAGGCGCAGAAAGTGCAGATGCCATCGCAATTAATTATAGAACTGCTTTGTTGGTGATCTTGCCTGCTATCACTTGCCCTGCGATGCGCGGATGATCCCGCTGCGAACGCGCCAGTATGTAATCAGTCCGATTGCCGTTGTCTTGACGCGCGTCCAGATTGCATTTGAGGCGCTCAGCGTTGGCCTGCGAACATCAGATATAGAATTGGAGACTAATTTATCACTGAAACGAAAAGTCCATAAAGGAAAGACACGCATCCTTTGGAGCAGTTTTGGCTCGATTTTGGCGCGCTGGACACTATCGCAATTTTAGGAGGTGGTTTAGAATCAAAGAGGCCCGTCATAGGGGCGCGTAGCTCAGTTGGTTAGAGCGCCTGCTTCACACGCAGGAGGTCCGGGGTTCGAGTCCCTGCGCGCCCACCATTCCAACCTTTCAGAATCAGTGGTTTGCGGTTTCCGTTCATTCCCATTGCTGCCCTCTGACACCAAAACGTATCAGAACCGTATCAAAACGCCTTCGATCCTGAATTCCCGTATCAAAACCCTTACCTCACCATTTCTC
>PMSX01000046.1 GCA_003167495.1 Bryobacterales bacterium
CGCCCGCCACAGACGCTTGCACACGGGCTGGAGCGCCCGCAGCCAACTCGGGCCAATCCTTCATGGGCAGCTTGAGATTCCGTAAACGCAGCTGAAGAGCGTTCAAAGTATCACCATCGGCCACTACGGCGAGCTTGGGCCGAAATTCCAAAATCTGGGAACAGAGCACATCCAGATTTTTTCCAGCTACCAAAGCGTGTATCTTGAACCGGTCAGGGTTCTGGCGCACCACGTCCAAAGTGCTGACTCCGATTGATCCTGTTGACCCTAAAACACTGATATTCATGTACTTAGCGTTCTGCTTTCCGGCCTAGGGAAGTTCCTAGCAAAATAATTTTGATTTTTGTATAGAAAACTCTTGCATTCCGCAAAACCATATATTACTATTGGAATCAAGCCAGGGAGGCAACTCCCACCAAAGCGAGACTAACCTCATAGAAAGACCCCTGAAGCAACACCTCCCTGGCACCCGCAAGGGTCTTTCACAGTAACTTCACATTTTTCCAGAAGTTCCTTCACAACTTATCCACAAGTGCATTCTTTCTTTTAGCGCTACACTCAATGCGGAGGTATTCTCTCCCTTGTCCAACGTAACCCAGCATCCCGCCAACCTCAAACCGGAAACAGCTGTTCTTACCCGCGGTTTTGACCCTAGCCTATCGGTAGGTTCAGCCCGGCCAGCCGTTTTTCGCAGTTCCACCTATGTTTTCTCCAGCCCCGAGGCGGCCGAGCGCGCCTTCGACATTATGGGTGGCCGGGCGCAGCGTACCCCCGGCGAAAACGTCGACTTAGTCTACTCACGATTTAACCACCCCAACGCGCAGATTCTCGAAGACCAGATTATCCCGCTGGAACCCGGCACTACCGTAGCAACGGTTTTCAATTCCGGCATGGCCGCCATCATGACCGCCTTGCTCGCCGTTCTCAAACCTGGCGACAGCATCATTTATACCGTTCCGATCTACGGCGGCACGCAAACTCTGATTCAAGGCTTTCTGGAGCCATTTGGAATCCAGGGTATCCCAGTTCCCGGCGGCCGTTCCGATTTGCTCGATCAGGCCATCCGTTCGGCTCGCAATCTGGGCGTCGTACTTATTGAAACACCTGCCAACCCGACCATTGTCATGACCGATATTCAGCGGGCTTGCCAAACTGTCGCTGGGCTCCACAGCGGTTCAAACGGCGGCGGAGCCGCTCAACGACCGCTCGTCATGATTGACAATACCTTTCTTGGGCCGGCGTTTCAACACCCGATTGCTCTGGGCGCCGACCTTTCTATTTACTCGGCGACGAAATATCTTGGCGGTTTCAGCGACATCATCGGTGGCGTTGTGCTGGGCAAGGATCCCGTGCTGATGCAAAAAATTCGCAGCAAGCGCAGCCTGTTCGGCAATATTTTGCAACCGGACGAATGTTGGATTCTCAACTCGCGGCTACCCACTGTTTATTTGCGCATGAACCGGCAGAGCGAGAACGCGAAGCGGATTGCGGAAAGTTTAGTGGGGCATCCGAAAATCGCCAGGATTTACTACCCGACACTGTTTACCGATCCCGAACAGAAGGGCATCTGTGAAAGCCAGTGCACCCAGCCTGGCGGCCTGGTTTCCATTGATTTGAAGGGCGGCAAAGCGGCCGCGTTTGATTTTCTGCGGCATTTGCAGATCGCACGCGACGCAGTCTCCCTGGGCGGCGTAGAAACGTTGGCGTGCCATCCGCGCAGTACAACCCACTCGGCTTGGAGCGCGAAAGATTTGGATGAAGCCGGTATCGGCGACGGGTTAGTGCGCATTTCTTTCGGCATTGAAGATTTCGGTGACTTACTAAGTGATTTTGAGCAAGCGCTCGGACTTACTTAGAAGAAGTAGAAGTAAGTAGTCAGGGGCGAGTAGTCAGAATCCCGTCAGCCCATTGGCGCTCCTTCTCCGTCAGCGGTCCACCCGTCTGTTCCANNAGGGCGTCGTCCAAAAGTTCTCTCCAGCCCGCGGCGTCGTGAAGGGCGATATCGACCGCATGCTGTATGAAGCCAGACGCGCTAGACGCCTCTCCAGCCTCGACCAGCGCGTAAATTTCGTTGAGTTGCTCGAGCTGAAGCGTGATGGTGATCTTGGAGGTCGCCATACCGTTTACCATGTCGCACTGGTGGGTCGATCGGCTGGATGGCTTCCCGCAGCCGGGTTCATCACCGTGTAGGTGCGCCCGGTAGCAAGCGAATGTGATGAAGCCCCTCAAAGCGAGCCTGTCGTTACCGCTTCTTAACAGCTTGGGAGAGAGTCGCGGCTCGGCTCGCGGTTTGATTGTTTGGCCAATGCTCCACTGCTACTTAATAGAGCTTGAAAAACAACCGCCAAGTCGTGACCACGAGCGTATGCGTGACCATTGGTACCCGCACACTGCCGCTGTGGACATACGCCACGCCGCAAAAAATTCCGAGTACTGCCGCCACGAGCGACTGCCGCCAATCCGGAAAACGGTGAAACCAAAGATGCGCGGCGCCAAAGACAATCGCCGAAAGCACGATCGCTAATGTGCGCGATGGCAAGTGGTCGAGGAAAGCCCGTGCGATCACGCCGCGAAAGAACAGTTCCTCGCTCAGAGCCGTCACCCAAAAAAATCCAAAAAACGCACCCACCGCAATACCGCCGACGCGCCACCATTGCCCTGCCAGTGGAGCCCAGTGTACGTCGTGCACCCCGAGCGCCACCAGAACGATCGGAATAATCGCGGCGCAATAATACAAAGCACCCATCCGCCACTCGGGCAGGGTGGGCCAGAAACTGAACGGGCCGGGGTCCCATTCGCGCAACACAAGCAAGGCCACAATGCCCAGCCTGATCCACATAAGCTGCCCTAGAATGTCTGCGCGCAGGTGGTGATCGGGTGCTAAATAGATCCGGTTGAACACACGCGCTACGCTCGGCGCTGCGGCAATCACCAGAAACCCGAAATCGTATGCGGGCCGCCGCGGTAAAATCACATGCCAGAAAGAGAAAACCGCCGTCAATCCCACTAGTAAGTAAAACGCATTGCTATGGAACGTTCCGGCACTTAAGCTAAAGATAAGGTAGGGAATCAACGCACTGAACCAAAGAATGGCCGCTTGCGCTCTCGCGGGACGAAATGCACCGAACCAATTCCGCGTCTCTATTAATACAGATGCAACATAACAACCAAGCTCCACCGCCAAAGCGGGGAGCAAAGCTCTCGTAATCCAGGGAGATCCCGGAAATTGCTTCGAATAGACTACGTCCGCTGCCAGCAGAGCCATCCAGGTGCACGCTAACACTATGAAAAACGGACGGAACCTCGTTGGCATCGCCCTCATCGTAGCATCGGCCCTCTACGCGGCAGAACCGCCCGCAGGTTTCCTGCGCAAGATCGCCGAACGCGAAACGGCGAATGCGCGCGCCCGCGAAAACTACACGTTTCGCCAGTCGGTGGCCGTTCAGGAATTCGACGTACATGGCGGAATCACCGGCGAATACGGCGAAGTCCGTGACATTACGTTCTCGCCAGCCGTTGGGCGCTTTGAAAAGGTCATCGTTCCCGCTCATAGCACGCTCACGCGCGTTCGGCTCACCAAAGAAGATTTCAACGACATTCGCAATATCGAGCCGTTCCTGCTGACCATGGAAACAGTTTCGCTCTACGAGGGGCGCTACGAAGGCGAAGAGACTATGGATGGCGTGCTTTGCTTCGTGGAGCACGTCCGCCCCAAGCAGATTCTTGCCGGTCAGCGTTTCTTTGAAGGAACGCTTTGGGTGAGGGAATCGGACTTTGCCGTGATCCGTGCCGAAGGGCAGGCTGTGCCGCAGATTGACAATCTCAAGGAACAAAATCTAACACCGCACTTCACGACCTTAAGGCGCGAGATTGACGGCAAGTGGTTCTTTCCGGTAGAGACGTATTCCGACGACACCCTCTTTTTCCGCGATTTCCCGCAGCGCTTGCGAACCATTGTGCGCTACGGCAATTACAAGAAGTTCGAGGCGGAATCGACGATTACTTTTGGGGATACAGAGGCAACACCGGACAATAAACCGCCCGAGACGAAACCGCCAGCTAGCAAGAACTAGCACCCACGGCGGCGCACATTCTGGGCCGCATGGCTTTATTCGGGCTACCGTTTCCCAAACCGCGCTTCCATTAACACCCAGGTATTCGGATCCAGCGTTACCACCGCTGGCTCTCGTTCCACGGGAATCTCGAAGTGCTGCTGCTTCTCCGTCATTTCGATTCTGACTATCCCTTCCGCGACACCGATCTCCAGCGGCAATCGATACGCCATGCCTTTTTGCGTCTGCGCTATCTCGATCTCAATCCTTTTGTTAGCCGCATTGTACGTCCACACTCCCTCAACCGCGGGCGATGGTGTGCGATAAAGCCACTGTTGGAAGAACCAACGTAGGTCTTGCCCGGAGATCTCCTCCATTACTTTCCTTAGATCCTCGGTCGAAGCATTAGAGTCGCGATATAGCCGGTAGTACTCTCGAATGCCCTCCCAGAACTTGTCAGTCCCTACCTGCGCCCTCAGCATGTGCAGCGTCCACCCACCCTTCTGGTAAATCAGTTGGTTCAGCACCTTGCTCATATCGGAAAGGTTATTGTGCTCTACCGTCGCCGCGGGAAGCCGTTTCTCCAGTTCAAATACCCGATTCCGGCTGCTCGTTAATCCCTTCACAAACGCGTCGCGACCCTGGTAATGTTCGCTCGCCAGCAGCGTGAAATAGGTAGCAAAGCCTTCACTCAGCCAAACATCATCCCAGTCTTTCTCCGTCACTGAATCGCCAAACCACTGGTGCGCAATCTCATGCCACACCACACTGCTCGATGACTGGCAGCAGCCGTAAAAAATCACGCTCGCGTGCTCTGTCCCACCCCGAAACCCCGGTGCCGATGCCCAGACATTGGCTAACTTCTCATAAGGAAACGGCCCAACGTTCTCGCTGAAAAATTCCATGGCTTGCCGCGCTGCCAAGTCGAACGTTTTCATACCGGCCTCCCTCTCCTGGTACGGCACCCAGGTCGAAAGCTCAACGCCTGCGGCACTTCCAATCTGCCTTTTTGAAAATTGTGCCACCGCAATCGCATTGAGCCAAGAAGCAATCGGCACAGATTGCTTCCAATGCGTCATCCGCATCCCATCTCCCAGGTCTCGCTCCTCCTGTAACAGTCCGTTGGCTGCTACCTGGTACTTCGCCGGCGCAATAATCACAAACTCGCTGGTGGCTTTGTCATAAGGATGGTCGATGATGGGCAGCCATTGATGGGCTAGATTCGGCCAGTTCACGCTGAAAATGCCGCGGTCTCCATAGCTGTTGGCCGATGCCCACAAGCCGCTGGCTGGAATGCCTCGATACTTCACCGTAAACTGCCGCCGTTCGCCGGACTTCGCTGGCGTTGGCAGGGTGATCAGCAACCGGTCCGCTTTGTGCCCATACCGCACCGCTGCCCCGCCGGAGGTCACCTCCGAAACAGTCATTCCTTTCCCATTGCTCGCCGATGCCAGATCTAACCAAAACTCCGTCACCCCGTCCGAAAGAAAGCGGATGTCCGCTGTTGTTTCGCCTACGATCTCATCACTCGCGTCGTTAAGGGTGAGTCGAAAAAGATAATGGATCGCATGGACCGAGGGCTGTCGTGGATACGTGTCGCCGGAAGCGGCGAAAGAGAGTGAAAGGACGATAGCAACAGAATTGAGGTGTTTCATACAACGCTGTCCGGAATTGTACGACACACCCAAGACCGCCGCGCAGCATCAATGCGGCCACCGTCACAGCACTCCATTCCAGATGCCCGCCGCTAACGATACGCTGGGCCGCAATGTTCTTACAGGCCCGGTCGACTCTGTTTTCAGCAGGCGGCCGGAGGACAGTTGAGTTGAGTCTGCGATTCAGCCTCTAAAGAGTACAAAGGGCGCGGAAATGCCGCGCCCTGCCGTCAGGTTGTTGAACTAGTGTGGGTCCGGATGCGAATCGCGCCACTTCCAGTAATTCGTTTTTTCGCGCTTGGTTGCGTGGTCCCACTCGTGGTCCTTGATGTGACGCTCTTTCAGGTACCTGTGCCATGCATCATTTTCACTATCTTTCCATTCGTGTACTGGCGGATGGTCCTGAGCACACAAAGTCACAGCCGTCGGTGCAAGCAAGCCCAAACCCAAAACCGTCAAACCCAATATCCTTCTCATTCATTTTCCTCTCAATGAAGTAACGGGCGGGTATTTCGCCCATCCGAAAATTAGGCGCGATAACTTTGCCGGGTGTTACAAATAACTTTGCTGCGCGCTCATGCAAGTACCATTACCTATTCGACCGGCATTCGTATCAAATCTTCAACAAGGCCCTTAGCCGCCGTGTCTGAATCCGGCTCACTGGTATTTCCGTCTGCTTCTTGTCATCCATCTTCAACTGGAAACTCGACTTAAACCAAGGAATCACTTCCTTGATCTTGTTGATGTTGACCAAAAAAGACCGGTGCACCCGCCAGAAAAGATTCGGGTCGAGATTGGATTGCAGCTCCTCGATGGTCCGGTAGTTCGATTGCCCTTCAAAATGCGAGGTCACCACTGTGATCATGCCGTCGTCGATTGTGGCGTAGATCAGATCCTGCGCGTCCACCATCAGATTCTTGTTATTTGTCCTAACAAGCAGTTTGGTGCGTTGAACGGTTGACTTCTGCGGTGGCACTACGCTCTCGACCGATTCCGCAGCCTTGTCCTGCGCCTGCTGTCTATCCTCAATAATCCGCTTCGCTCTGGCGACTGTCTCGGCGAGCCGCTCTTTTTCCACAGGCTTCAACAAATAATCAAGCGCTTCCAGGCGAAAAGCCTCAACGGCGTATTGATCGAAAGCCGTCGTCAAAATGAAATGCGGGACGCTCTCGCCGCTGTCACGCACTTTAGCGATTACGCCCAATCCGTCGAGACCGGGCATTTGCACGTCGAGAAAAACCAAATCTGGTTCCAGACGTTCAATGAGTCTTACGGCTTCCAGGCCGTTGGTGGCCGATTGCAAAATCTCGACTTCCGGGAAGTCCCTTAGAAGGAATGCCAGTTCCTCCCGTGCCAGCTGCTCGTCGTCCACCACGAGGGCCGAGATGGTTCCCGTCACACTCTGCGACATTCGAATGCTAGTATAGCGTAGGATTTTTGCTTTGCTTGCGATGGTTCGCGAATTGAAGCCGGCAAACTGGGCATTCTGATACGGGGCGTGGGCGCCGTCCGGGCTTGCCGATGGGATCTGTCGCGCAAGTTATTACCATTCGGCTCGGTAAACGTACGGAAGGCCGCACATCCCAAGAACAAAGATTTGGCTCAGTTGGAATGTTTAGCCTTCGGCGGCTGCGACATCTACGAGGACGGCGGCTTCGAAGCTGCCGTTCGTGCCGACGTTTGAAGAAGGGCCGCGCATGAACGACCGCGATATCGCGCCAGCCAAATCTATGCATGTGCAGCCTTACGTTTGCATACGCCGTTCGCCAATGGCGCGCCCAATTTAACAACCGATACTCCCGCCTTGAAGGGGCTGACGAGTAAAAATGCCGTTCCCGTTTCTGGGAATGATTTCAGAAACCGGCCAGACGTAAATGAAAACCCTGTTGGCACACACGGGCATTCGCGGCTGGTTTCCGTCAACATCTTGGGTGATCGCGCGCGGCGATTCGAAAGAAAATTGAGAATATCGACATTTTCGGCTGGCTCGGTTATCCTATGCAGATTAAGGTCAATTTCCTGTGTAGGGATTCTGGCGGCGCCGTTGGTGCTGGACCTAGTGCTTTTCTTGGATTTGGCAACGTTGTGGGATGAAGGGAATCCAACAATGGTTATCTTTCTATTTTAAAGGGCCCATAACGGCTCCACGGTTGTATCCCGAGCACGACATCTTCATCTAATTAATGAAACTTAAAAATACTCTGCGGTGGATGCAAGGTGAAGATCTTATTACCCATTTGGGGCTTGAATATTACGATTAACAGTGCGGCCGGGCATGAGAGCCGTCTAAACAGTTAGGGTGACTCAAATGAACACGGCCGCTCCTGTGAATCATTCCGCCGCGAAGGCGAAAAGCTCTAGCCGTCTTGATGAACCGGAGCCGAAGCGCATCCTGGTCATAGGCGGGACGCAGTTCATCGGCAAGGTGCTGGTGGCTGAGTTGCTGAAAGATGGTCACGAAGTTCACATTTTGCACCGCAAGCCGCGCCACCCGTTTGGCAAGCGGGTACGGAATCTGGTAGCCGACCGAAATGATGCGGCCGCCGTTCGGAAAGCGGCGTCGGATACGCGCTACGATGCCGTATTCGATAACGCTTACGACTGGGAGCGCGGCACCAATGGCTCACAAGTCGAGGCCACGGCGCAGATTTTCGACGGGAAGATCAACCGGTATATTTTCATGTCGAGCGTGGCGGCCTATGGTGACGGATTGAACCATCATGAAGGCGATGCTTTGGCGCCTGACGATCATCCCAACCCGTATGCACGCCATAAAGCCATGAGCGAGCGAGCCTTGTTCCGGCTTCACCAGCGGACGGGTTTTCCCATTGTGACCCTGCGGCCGCCTTTCATATACGGACCGGGAAATCCGTTCTATCGCGAAGCGTTTTTCTGGGATCGATTCCGCGCTGGCCGGCCGGTGATTCTGCCGAGCGAAGGGCACCGCTTGATGCAGTTTGTCTACATCAAGGATCTGGTTGACCTGATGATCCGCGTCATGGAGATGCGGAATGCCATTGGCCATGCTTTCAACACCGCCAATCCGAAAGCCATCACCCAGCATGAATTGGTGGAGCATCTCGCCCTGGCAGCCGGTTGTAAAGAGCCGCGGTTCGTATCGGTTCCGCGCGAAGTGATTTACCGGGCCGGCGGACAAGTAGTGGGAGAAAAGCTATATTTCGGTTCCTACTACGATGTGCCCGCTATTACGCAGATCATTACCAAAGCGCAGCGCATGCTGGCGTTCAAGCCGACGGAATTTGATGCGGGCTTGAAGGTGACGTACCGCGCTTATTTGAAGAACCGGACGTATCCGAAGGCTGATTTTAGCTTTGAGGACGAGTTGTTATCCGTCAAGTTGTCGGCCTCGCGCTCGGCTTAGTTCGCTAAGGCTACCGTTGTGCCCCATGCAGAATAGTTGATTTCTACAACCCGGTCACGCACGCGATACACCAATATGAACGGAAGTTGCGGCACTGCCAGCTCACGTGTGCCTTTCAGCCGCCCCGCCTTTTCGAGATTGGGGAATTTGCTGAGTCCCTGTGCCCGCTCGTAAATCGTCCTGGCCGTCCGTTGCGCCGCATCCGGACTGTCCCTACGAATATGCTGAACGATACCCGCAAGGTCTTCTGCCGCCTGAGGCGACCAGCGTACCTGCATTACGACTAAAACATCTTCTCGATTCATGCTCCCATTTCTTCATGGCTAACAAATTCGCCACGGTCCAGCTGAGCAAAACCTTCTTTTACTTTCTGGCCAAACCACGCGTCATGGTCAACGTAATGCTCTACTAATTGCTGTACATATTCCGCAAGGCCGCTTCGGCTTTCAGCCGCAACGCGGTTTAGCTTGGCCTGCGTCTCGGGAGTGAAGTTTACTTCCATAAGCCTAGACTCCCTGCACGTTCGTGTCAAGAAGGCAAGCGGTGCTGGCTGCACATGCCCGGCTCCTTGGGAATTTCTAAGCCCTTCCACAACCACCGGAACCCTCTCCGCCCTCACGATACCTTATAAACAGCACCTCAGAGGAGATCTTGGCAAAAGGACAGGTTCAAGCCGTGGCGGCGTTTAGCCGCTACATCACATTCGATCGCGAACGCTGGAAGGCCCTGCGGGCTTCCACCCCGCTTTTGCTAAGCGAGGAAGACCTCGTGTCTTTGCGTGGCATCAACGACCAGGTGTCGCTGAGCGAAGTGAGCGATATATACGTGCCCCTTTCGCGGTTATTGAATCTGCACTTCGCGGCAGTGCAGCATTTGTATGAGGCGCGACAGCAGTTTCTGGGCACGACCGTTCCGCGGCGCGTGCCTTACATCATTGGAATCGCCGGCAGCGTGGCGGTAGGCAAGAGCACGTTTGCGCGCGTATTGCGAGCATCGCTCGCGCGCTGGCCCGAGCATCGAAAAGTGGATCTCATCACAACCGATGGGTTTCTTTATCCCAACGCCATGCTGGAAGCGCGCGGTTTGATGAACCGTAAAGGGTTTCCAGAAAGCTACGATCAACGGCTTCTGCTGCAGTTCTTGAGCGATCTGAAAGCCGGTGCGCCGGCGGTTTGTGCGCCCGTCTATTCTCATCTGCATTACGATATCGTCGCGGGCGCCGTAGCCCGCGTGGAGCAGCCCGACATCTTAATCCTCGAAGGCCTGAATGTCCTGCAATCTCCGCGCGAAGGCGGCTCACGCTTGTTCGTTTCAGACTTCTTCGACTTCTCGATTTATATGGACTCGGACGATCAGACCATCGAGATCTGGTATATCGAGCGCTTTCTCCGCCTGCGCGAAACCGTTTTTCGCAACAAGGATTCGTACTTCCACCGTTATTCACAGCTAAGTGAATCGGAAGCCATTCAAACGGCGCGCCGCATCTGGGAAGAAATCAACCTGCCCAACTTGCGCGACAATATCGGCCCCACCAAAGAACGCGCGCAATTGATATTGGAAAAAGGAACCAATCACCGAGTGGATAATATTCTACTCGGTCGGCTCTAAAGCTACCGTTCCGTCCGCTTAAGAAGGGGGTTACATGATTTATAGGGCAATCAATTTCCAGCAAAAACTCGGACTGTTTGCAGAGCAATGGGCTCCGAAGGTCATCGCCGAGATGAATGACTATCAATTCAAGGTTGTCAAGCTGAAGGGCGATTTCATTTGGCACGACCACAAAGATACCGACGAGACGTTCATCGTGATCGAAGGCGATCTCCGAATCGATTTTCGCGACGGCGCCGTCAACATTGCCGCGGGGGAGATGTTCGTTGTTCCCAAAGGCGTTGAACACAAGCCTTACGCCGAAGACGAAGTCAAATTATTGCTGATTGAGCCGCGCGGCGTGCTTAATACCGGCCACGAGGGCGGCGATCGGACGGCGGAAAACGATGCTTGGATCTAATTTGCGACCACTGGCGCAAAACATCTAATGCGCTACCGCCGCGCATACTAGATCGTGAAGCCGCGCCAATCCCGCTTTTATGTCCTTACCTAAATGAACCCGTAGCGCCCTTCGCTGACGGTCGGCGAGCACCTGGAAATCGCCGCGAGCTTGCGCCGCTTTAACAATGCCAAACGTATACTTCTGCTGCGGCACGGCCAAATCATCCGCTTCTTCGCAAGTGATCTGAAGAAATACGCCGGAATTCGGCCCACCCTTGTAGGCTTGGCCCGTACTATGCAGAAAGCGCGGCCCAAAACCCAGCACCGTCGCCACTTGCTTGGCTTGCAGAATCTTCAAACGTATCTCTTGCAAAGCGGCCTCATATTCCGGAAACATCGGCAAATAAGCGAGCAAACCGAAATAATCGCCCGCTTTCACTCTGTCCAGATGCTTACGAATGAGTCCGCCTGACGTTGCGGTGCCGCTACCGAGCAGCGCGGCCGCGTTGGCTTTATCGGTAAACAGTTTCATGCCATCCTGATCCAGAATCGGTTGCTCGGTGGGTAATGAACCGCTCGCTTCAAACGTCGTGGTCAGTTCCCGCGTCGCCACTTTACTCGCTTCCACATCAGGCTGGTTGAAGGCGTTAATGCCGATGATGGAACCTGTTACCGCCGTGGCGATTTCCCATTGGAAAAACACTTGCCCCAAGTCGTATAGATCTTTCAAAACCAGCCGGATCACTGGCTGGCCAGCCTTTTCCAGCGCCGCTACCACAGCCTCGTTCGGGTCGCTGTCCGATCCGTATCGAATGTAGGCAAAAACGCGGTCCTTGCCATAACCTTGCGGGGCGACAACGGGCTCCCGATCGACTGGAATCAACCCGCGGCCCTGCTTGCCGGTGGATTCCGCCAACAGTTGCTCCAGCCAAGCGCCCAGATCGTGAATCGACGGCGAACAAAGCAGCGTCACCTTGTCGCGTCCGAACTGAGTGGCGGCCGTTCCTAGTATCAGGCCCAGCGAAACGCCAGGGTTCGCGGTGGTCTCGCCATTCTTGCAGGCTTCCACCATCAACTGCGTGCGCTTCAGAAACCTCTCGGTATCCAAACCCATTGCCGCGTGCGGAATGAGACCGAAATCCGACAGCGCCGAATAGCGGCCGCCAATGCTCGGAACACCGTGGTAGATCCGGCGGAAGCCAAGCCCCTGCGCCACGCCTTCCAGTTTCGAACCTGGATCGGTCACCGCGATGAAATGATGTCCCGCGCGATCACCCGCAATTTTCCGCGTCTCTTCGTAGAAATATTGCATGTAAATATTCGGCTCAAGCGTCGTTCCCGACTTGCTCGAGACACAGAACAGCGTCCGCGCGGGATCGATTTTCGCCCGCAAAGCACGAATCTGGGCCGGGTCTGTGGAATCCAGCACCAGCATTTGGGGTGCGTTGGGTTGTTTGCCATAGGTGATGCTGAAAACCTCGGGGCAAAGGCTCGATCCACCCATCCCTAACAGTACAAAGTGTGCGAAACCATCCTCGGCAATCTCGGCCGCCAAAGCTTTGAAGCGCGAAAGACCTGCCAACTGTTGGTCGACGATATTAAGCCAACCTAGCCACTTACTTTCATCGGCGTTCGTCCACAGAGACGCATCTTGCCGCCAAAGACGCGCAGTGGAGCCGGCCGTAGCCCATGTCTGACGCGCCGTTTCCACCGCTCGCGCTAATTCTGCGGGCAGCGTAACCGAAAGGCTGATAAGATTCAAGCCCTTTTGCGGACGGGCAGAACTCATACACTCAATTCCCTTCAAGAGGCCGAATAAAATCGAATAGCTTGGCCTTCATTTTGTAACCGGTATGTAACTCGCCAACTACTTAGATTAGCGCTCCCAAAACCATCCTAATCTCACGGTGCCTGGCAGAGTAGCGCGGGCGAAACGTTTGGTTAGTGCTTATCTTCCGGCTTTATTTCCGACGCGCGAATATTGGATGCGCTCCCCACACAAACCATCTGAATACCACTGGGTCTTGGCCCGGTGAGCGGGCATACCAGAAAATCTGCATACACTTCAAAGCCGTCGCCACAGGCCACGTTCGACGGCAGCGCGCTAGGGTCCGCTATGCCTAAAAGGTGGGTCGTGCCTATCGGCCAAATGCGGCAACGCGGATATCCGGCATAGGCGCGCAGGCGCCCTCGAACTCTTACGCATTCACCCACTATGTCTTTTCTACCCGCGCAATGAGCCTGCTGCCGCTGGCTGCCCGGCACCGCGTCAGCGGCGCCAATCACGGAACTGAATATTACCGATAAAGCTACTGCTACAACGAGCGGTCGCATCCTTTGATAATTCCACAAAGGATTGCTCTGTGCACGCCGTGAACAAGCGAATCAGTACTGTCTGTATAATCAAGCAATCCTTTTGTCTTAGTCCGTTGATCCTAAGGAGAGAATCCATGTTGCCAGATTACATTTCCAAAGCAGTTCCGAATCCTGCCTCTAATCGAGCGCCCTGGTACAAGAACACCGCGCCCACGTACGCGGGAGTTTTTTTGTGGGTCGTGTTTTACAAATCCATTGCCAGCGGCACCCTTGACCGCGCCGGTGTGTGGTTGTGCCTGCTTGGTCTGCTCGTTGCCGGCATTCTGAGTTATGCGCTGTTCTATCGCGTGCCGGCAATGCTAGGCATGCAGACTGGTCTTCCGCTCTATGTTGTCGGCAGCTCCACATTCGGAACTAAGGGCGGCTATTTGATGCCGGGCCTGCTGATGGGTGTCTTGCAGGTTGGCTGGATGTCGGTGAATGCCTTCGTCTCCGCGACATTTGTTCTGAGCGCTGTCGGTTCCAAGGGCGGCCCCGGCAGTTTGTCTTTTAGTGTGATTGCTGGCCTCTGGGCGCTGGCGATGGGTTACGTCGGCGAAAAAGGCATTCAATACGTTTCGAAGTTTTCCACATTCCTCAATTGGGTGCCGTTGCTGATGATCATTGCCGTGTTTGCCAGCACTGCGCGCGGGGTTTCGCAATACGTACCGGCGAACCCAGCTCCTTACATCGGTTTTGTAATGATTATCCAGGTGGTAGTGGGCTTTTTCGCCACCGCGGGCGCCGCCGGCGTGGACTTCGGCCTCAATAGTAGGGACGAGCGCGATGTGCGCTACGGAGGGCTTGTGGGTGTTGCTCTCGCCATCCTGGTGGCCGGTGGCCTTCCGCTGATGGCGGTGGCGGGCGCCAAAGCGCTCTACAATATTCCCGATCTTGATTTTCAAACTGTCATCGCGCAAACTGGCGGCTTTATAGCTACCGCAATGTTCGGCCTGTTCGCCCTGGCCTCGATTGCTCCGGCGTGCGTATCTTCGTTTATCGCAGGCAACAGCTTCGCCACCATGATTCCTGGCGTGCCCCGCTTCTCTTCCAGCATGGTTGGCGCCGCCATTGCCGCCGTGTTGGCGGTTACCGGCGCCGCCGCCAACCTCATCGGATTGTTTACGATCATTGGCGCTTCGTTCGGGCCAATCTGCGGAGCAATGATGGCCGACTATTTGCTTTCAGGCCGCAAATGGGCGGGACCGCGCGAAGGCATCAGCATTGCAGGTTATGGCGCTTGGGCGGTTGGTTTTATTGTCGGCATCTTGCCCTTCCTTCCGATTTCCGACGACCTGAAAGCCCACCTGCAGCCCGCCGCAGTTTACAGTTTCGTCGCGGGCTTCTTGGTTTACGTGATTCTGGCCAAAGCAGGGTTGCAGCCGAGTGTTGTTCCCGACCGAGTAAATACTGCGCAGCGCACGGCGGTGTAGCTGCCGGCAAGGATGCCGAGATTCAAGAGCGCAGCCGAAGAGGCCGATTGGTTAGCAAGCCCGGCAGGTCACCGTCATTCCGAGCGGACGCTTCGCCGAGCGCTCCGAGCGGGCGTAATCGTGACCGAGGAACGGAAAGATGACCCGAAGCTCCGGGCCGAGGCTAAGCGTACCGGAAAAGTCATTCGCTACAAAAAAGGTCTAGACATCAAGCCCACCGATCCAGCCGTGTTGCAGGAATTCATGGAGCGGGTCAAAGCTAGACAGACGCAAGCCGTCTCGCTCCGCATTCCGGTTAGCGATATCGAAGCTGCTAAGAAAATTGCCGAACAGAAGGGCCTCGGTTATCAGACGGTGCTCAAGGGGATCATCAGCAAAGGTCTGCGCCATAGCTAGCGGCACAGAGTGCACTAAGCTGAAATAGATGCGTTGGTTCCTTTTTTTGCTAGCTGCGGCCGCTTGGGCGCAAGTCTTTGACGCTGTTCCTGAAAAGCCCACGCAGGGCACAGTAATCAAAGTGACGAGCGACAAAGCGGTAAGCGCACGGCTGAACGGCCGCACCATCACACTGTTCCCTCAACAAGAAGGCCCAGCTCTGGGTTTGATGCCGGTACCCACGCTTGAGAAGCTGGGCAAGTATCAATTGGATTTTCTCGACCAGAGCGGTGCAGTGTTGCACTCAACCGAAATTACCGTCGAAGACGCCTATTATCCGCTTGAAAATCTTTCGATTGCTCCTTCCATTTCAAAGTTAAAGCCATCGCCTGGCGAACAGGCCACCGTTGGCCGGTTTCGCGAAGCTATTACTGCGGAACGTTACTGGAAGGAACCTTTTGCGGCACCTGTGCCCGGCTGCGTGACGTCTCCGTTTGGTTCCACGCGTTTGCACAACGGCAAGTTGACGGGTGACTTTCATGCCGGCGTCGACCAGCGCGGCGCGGCCGGCACGCCCATTCATCCCATCACGCCAGGGGTTGTCAAGATCGTTCAGAAGTGGAACCTGCGCGGCGGCACGGTAGCGATCGATCACGGGCAAGGTGTCGAGACCATCTATCTACACATGTCCGCCTTCCAAGCCAAGGAAGGTCAGCAAGTGAGCACTAGCGATGTGATTGGTTACGTGGGCTCGACGGGGCGCTCAACCGGTCCGCACGTCCATTGGACGATGTATGTGAACGGCGTTCCGGTCAATCCTGGCCAATGGATGAAGCTGGAGCCTTGTGCCGCCGGCTCGCATCCGCCCACGGCGGCAGTTCAGCATGCGACTCCAAAGCCTAAGCCCGTTCCTACGGCTACTGCGTCGCCGGCAGCAGTTCCGCCGGCGCCCCAAGAATGAAGATCGGTCTTGATTTCGGCACTACGAACAGTTCTATTGCGCGGGTTGGAGAAAATGGAGAAGTCGAGCTAGCGCATTTTAATCTAGCGGGCGCTTTGACGGAATCCTTTCGCTCGCTGCTCTATCTCGAGCGGCAGAAGGTGGCCGGACGCAGCACCATTAAATCCTGGGCTGGCCCGGAAGGCATTGAGCGCTATCTCGACGCCGACGACAAGGGACGCCTCATCCAATCGCTGAAGTCGTTCCTGTCGAGCCGCAGCCTACAGACAACTGAAATTTTTGGACGGCGCTTTCAACTGGAAGAGTTGGTCGCCAATGTTATCCGAGACATTCGGACGGCGGCAGAAAAGCAGTTTGGCGCGGCTATCCAGCACGCGGTAGTGGGCAGGCCGGTGCGCTTTGTCGGTTCCGAAAACGATGTTGACGACGAGTTCGCCGTCAGCCGCTTACGAATCGCGCTGCAAAAAGCCGGTTTCGAAGAGGTTGAATTTGAGTTCGAACCGGTGGCTGCCGCCTTCTACTACGAATCCACTCTTGATCACGACGAGCAGATTCTGATTGGCGATTTCGGCGGCGGCACCAGTGATTTTTCGTTGCTGCGTGTAGGGCCATCGGCACGCAAGACTGGACATGGCC
Source organism: Bryobacterales bacterium (assembly GCA_003167495.1). GTDB lineage: Bacteria > Acidobacteriota > Terriglobia > Bryobacterales > Bryobacteraceae > Bog-105. The sequence goes on from PMSX01000046.1 coordinate 16,839, forward strand.
GGCGCGTTGTGTTGGGAAACGAAGGTTTGCCGCTGGCAGGCGACGCGTTTGATGCCAAAATCATCCGGCATCTGGTCTCACCCGCCTTAGGCGCAGGATCGCTGCTGAATTCGCATGGCAAACTGCTTCCTGTGCCCAATTGGGTCTACTTCAAGCTAGAGCGCTGGCACCATTTGTCTTTTCTGCGTTCGCGCGAAACGCTGAACATGCTGCAAAGCGTAGTCACTCAGGCTCAAGAGACCGAGAAAATCAAGGCGCTGCTGTACTTGATTAATCATGACTTGGGCTTCTATCTCCATCGCGCTGTACAGAAGACCAAAGCCGGTTTGTCGCACTACGAAAGTGCGCCGTTTCTGTTTCAGGATGGCGACGTGGAACTCGATGCCCAGGTTACGCGCGCCCAATTTGAAGGTTGGATTGCCGAAGAGCTGGCGGGCGTTGAACAAAAAGTAGATGCTCTGCTGCGGAAGACCGGCATCGATGCCCGCGAAATCGATAGAGTGTTTCTCACGGGTGGTTCCTCATTCGTGCCCGCCGTGCGCCGCATCTTCGAAAGGCGTTTTGGCGCCGTAAAAATTCGCACGGGCGACGAATTTACTTCGGTGGCGCGCGGCCTCGCCATGAGAGCGGAGGGCTAGCGGCTGCGCGGAACCGCGGCAGAATCCGGCAACTACTCGCGGGCTACTCGCAATTGTCCGAGTTCGCTTCGGCTACAATTTGAACTGCGTACAGAATTTCGCGCGAGGCCCCCGTCGTCCGAGCCAAAACGTTGACCTGATTTAGTTCATTTCAGCCCAATGGAAGTAACACAAAAAGTTCCGCAGAAGTCATCCAAGGCCGGCACCACTGCCAAAGTAGTTGTCGCTACCACGGTGGCGCTAACATTTATCAGTTATTGGCGCGGCGCATCCATCGTCTTGAGCGACCTTGCTTCGTCCATGTTCTACGCAGGCGGTATCGCCGAGGCGGCCATCGGACCTTCTGCCGCGTGGTATGTGCTGTTCGTCATGATTTTCAGTTTCGCCGTGCGTTCCGTCTACATGGAAAGCTGCGGCATGTTCGTGCGCGGCGGCGTATACGTTGTCGTGAAAGACAGCATGGGTCCGGTAGTAGCCAAAGCATCGGTTTCGGCGCTGGTGTTCGACTATATCCTGACCGGCCCTATCAGCGCGGTCAGCGCGGGGCAATATTTGGGCAATCTGATCAACGAAATATTCGCTTACGCCCACCGCTTTACCCGCGTAGATCCGAATATGTTCGCGGTGTTCTTCGCGGTGTTGGTCACCATTTATTTCTGGCGCAGCAACATTAAAGGAATCCACGAATCGAGCGGTGCCGCGCTTAAGATCATGCAAGTGACCACTGTAATGGTCGTGGCCTTGTTGATTTGGTGCCCTCTCACCATTGCGCTCCAGGGCAAGTGGCAATTGCCGCTGTCGCCCGCGCCGCATAATTTGCATTTCAACGATAGTTCACTGGGCTGGTTCAAAGGTACCGTTTGGCCAACCATTCCGCTGGTGGCCATTATTATCGCGTTCGGCCATTCGCTGCTCTCCATGAGCGGCTTCGAAACACTGGCGCAGATCTACCGGGAAATCGCCGCTCCCAAAATAAGAAATCTGAAAATTACCGCCAACATTGTTTGCTGCTACGCCATCGTTTCGACCGGGGTCATCACGATGTTTGCCACGATGATTATTCGGGACGATAAAATCAGAGCCTCCTACGCGGATAATCTACTAGGCGGCCTAGCCATGAATCTGGCCGGACCTGAGTTGCTTCGCCTTGCCTTTCACGTCTTTGTGGTTGCCGTGGGCGTACTCATTCTAGCCGGAGCGGTGAACACCTCGCTGATCGGCGCCAACGGCGTTATGAACCGGGTAGCGGAAGACGGTGTATTGTTCGATGAAGCCCGCAAGCCTCACAAGAAATACGGCACTACGTACCGCATCATCAACTTCATCACCTTGATGCAAATCTTCACCATAGTTCTGAGCCGTGGCGATATGGTGCTGCTCGGCGAAGCCTATGCGTTTGGCGTGGTGTGGAGTTTCGCGCTGAAGGCGCTGGGCGTGCTTGCGCTAAGGTTTCAAAGGCAGGACCAGGAATACAAGGTGCCCCTCAATTTGCGTATTGGCGGCAAAGAGATCCCCATCGGTTTGGGTGCAACAACGCTGGTTCTTTTGGCAACCGCCGTGGCGAATCTGTTCTCAAAAGAGTACGCGACAAAGTTCGGCATCGCGTTTACAATTGGCTTCTTTATACTCTTTACGATCTCCGAAAAGATCAACGTAAGGCGGCATAAAGAAATCCACAAGGCCACGCTCGAAGAATTCAACCTCCAATATCAGCCCCAGGTAGAGACACAATCGGTCCATGCGCGCCCCGGCAGCGTACTGGTGGCGGTTCGCAACACCAATAACATGTCGCACTTGCGGCGAACACTGCAACGAACCGACTTACGGCGAAACGACATTATTGTGATGACCGTGCGCCCGCTTAGCCTTGACAGCGAATACGATCTAAAGGACGATCAGGTCTTCGGTTCAGATGAGAAGACGCTCTTTACCGCCGTAGTGAATATGGCCGAAAAAGAGGGAAAGCCCGTGGAACTATTAGTGGTTCCCGCCATCAATCCGTTTGACGCGCTGGTGCAAACAGCCGATCAATTAAAAGTCTCACGCCTGATTACCGGCGTATCGCCGAAAATGACATCGGATGAACTGGCGCACCAGATCGGCCAAGCGTGGGAACGCTTGCCGGAGCCGCGGCACCCGTTCTCGCTCGAAATCATCTGTCCCGACCGGCCGTCGACTTTCGTCAATTTAGGGCCGCACCCGCCTCGCCTCTGGCCGGAAGACGTGGATAAGCTTCACGACATCTGGCGGAAACTGAGTGCCGATGAGAGCTTGGGATCGAAGTTGCACCATCGCGACATTGTAGGCTATGCGTTGCGGCGATTAGAGAGCGAACTCAACGGCAGCCAGCACGACGAGATTCTGCGAGAGTTGAACACCGAGGTTCGCGATCACTGAGGCCACGAGTTCGAGGTAAATTCAGCACGCATATAAGTTGGGGCCGTGCAAAGCGCACGCCCGAAATCATTGGCTAACCCTCGGAGATAATCTGTTCCGACTCGAACTGGTTTCTGAATTCGATTTCGGCGGAGTGAAGCAACTGGGTCGCTTCCCGTTCGGTTTGCGCCACGGCGAGCAGAAGATCGGCAATTGCGTCTACCGCGCCGGCATAGGAATCATTGCCGCTGAGAGCGCGATATTTTTTGGCGATTTCTTCGCCCCGTCGTTTACGTTCTTTAAGCGTAACCATGGTCAGCAACGATCATAGCTGATTTCGCAGGAAATCGTGCCTGACGCGCGCGCTAAGATCGAAGGGGAATCCCTTCAAAATCTAGAAAAATTTTAATATGAACATTTCATGGCGTTAGCGGAGCGCTGGCTACCCAAGTCCTTCCTCGCGTTGCGCAAGTATTCAACGCATGACTTGAGTGCCGATCTGCTGGCGGGGTTGACCGTCGGCCTGGTGGCGCTTCCTCTTTCGATGGCGTTTGGTATTTCCTCGGGAGTGACGCCGCAAGCGGGCATTTACACAGCCGTTATGGCGGGGTTCATCATTTCTGCATTTGGAGGATCACGAATGCAGATTGGCGGACCTACCGGCGCGTTCGTAGTGATTGTAGCCGGCATCGTGGCCAAGTTCGGCGTCTCGGGCCTGGCGTTGGTAACCTTCATGGCCGGCGGAATTCTAGTTCTGATGGGCGTCACAGGACTGGGCGCCGCGGTTAAGTTCATTCCGCGGCCGGTCACTATCGGATTTACGAATGGCATTGCGCTACTGATCGCTTCGACGCAGATCAAAGATTTTTTCGGACTGACCACTGGACCCGTGCCAAGCGTTTTCACAATGCGCATGAAAGTGCTTGCGGAGGCCTTCAAAACGTTGAGCAGGCCGGCTCTGGCGGTGGGCGCGCTTTCGCTGGCGCTCATTCTTCTTTGGCCGCGCGTGACTAAGCGCGTGCCGGGGTCCATTGTTGCTTTGCTGGTATCCACATTAGCGGTCACACTGCTGAAACTGCCGCTCGAAACCATTGGCAGCAAGTTTGGCGGTATGCCGAGCGGATTCCCGCATTTTCAATGGCCCGAGTTTCACTCCGAACACATTTTGCCGCTGCTCTCGCCCGCCTTCACCGTGGCTTTACTGGCCGCGGTGGAGAGTCTTTTGTCAGCGGTTGTGTCCGATAGCATGAGCGGCGACCGCCACAATTCGAACGTTGAATTGGTGGCGCAGGGCCTGGCAAATATGGTATCGCCGCTGTTTGGCGGCATTCCCGCGACGGGTGCCATTGCGCGCACTGCCACCAACATTCGTTCGGGCGCGCGTACGCCGGTAGCGGGTGTGGTTCACGCGCTGACACTTTTGGCTATTCTGCTGGTGGCTGCGCCGCTGGCGCGCTTTATTCCGCTGGCCACGCTCGCGGCCATCCTCTTTGTAGTTGCCTACAACATGGGCGAGTGGCGCGAGATCGGCACCATTGTGCATTTGTCGATGCAGGATATCGCCGTTTGGGGGGCAACTTTTGCCTTGACTGTGCTGGCGGATCTGACGGTCGCGGTGGAAGTGGGAATGATGCTTGCCGCGCTTCTCTACATCTACCGTGTGTCGCAAACAACTACTGTTGTGCCGGTCACGGGCCAATATATTGAGGAGGGCCGTCCCCAC
>PMSX01000175.1 GCA_003167495.1 Bryobacterales bacterium
ACGAGATATGGAACGTGAAGGGGAACGTGCAGATCAAAGTTGTTTTCACTGGCGGAAATAACGCGGTCGTCGCCGGAGTTTTCTTTGATACGAGTTCCAGCACTGTCACATCTTCCGCCACCTACACCGGTTCGGACGCCACGACACTGGGCACGTGGACCGGCCACTACGGCGCGGACGGCCAACTGATTGCGAATGATCTTACCAATGCTCCAGCCTACGCGACTGTCAGCTTCACGGGCGACTCGACCTACACTTGGCAGGATCCGTCGAGCGATCCACGCGCGCTACAGATTTCCAGCGGTTCGTCGACACACATTGCTTCGACGTACTACAGCTCCACTAACTTCACCATCAATGTGAACCTCACAGACGGTAACACTCACAAAATCTCACTGTATTTGTTGGATTGGGAGAATGCGGGACGTAAAGAAACCATTTCGATTGTCGATTCCGCCAGCCAGACAGTACTCTCGACGCAGAACTTTTCCACCTTTAGCGGCGGCATCTACGAGATATGGAACGTGAAGGGCAACGTGCAAATAAAAGTTGTTTTCGACAGTGGAAACAACGCAGTGGTGGCCGGTGTTTTCTTCAATTGACCGTTTGCTTACGGCAGCATCGCAGCTTTCGCGCTTCCATAGTAAAGGCCGTTAAACAGCAGCTTAAAAGTGCCGTGCGGTTGGCCGCGGAATGTAACTTCCGGACCCAGTACGAAAACCTTCCCTTCGCCCACGGACGCTTCCACTACCGCCACGCCATTCTTCAAGTACTGCTGACCCCAAGCCCAACCGCTGTCCAAGGGCTTGGCGCTGCTAAACCACGCGACCGGCGCAGTGTGTTTCAACGCTGCTTCCGGCAGCAAATTGAAAACCGGACTATTCTCAAAAAACACGTCCGCTTCTTCCGGCATTCCGTAAGCCAGCGGATTACTATTGTCGATGCGGACCTTGAGAAGCGAACCCGGCACATAATATTTATCGCGCGGCAGCGGATGCGGTTTGTCATCCTTGCCCATTTCCGTGAGGTGATTCTCGAGCGGGAGCCTTAACAGTTCCGCCATACTCGTCGAACTCCCAATGCTCACCACGGAACCGCCCGTGGCCAAGAACTTCTGAATCTGCGGAAGCGTTTTCTCTTCGGTCAAGCGGCCGAGCAATGGACGATATTTCTCTGGAATGTCGTCTGCGCGCGGCTGACGGCTTTCAGAAATCGAACCACGTTCCGCTCCGCCCCGGCGGAACGCGCCGTCGCTGAAAACCAACACATCGAAGCGCGTGCGCAAATCGCCCGAGTCGAGCGTCTGCGGATAGACCACTTCAAACGGAAACTCATACTGCTCAAACAGCCAGCGATTCCAGCCTGACGTCATTAGCCCGCCGTACTCGTCGTACAATCCGATGCGGATCGGATTGAGCTTGATAGCCTCGCCCGCGGGTGCTTTAGCCAGCGCATAGGCAGCAACACCCAGTTGCTTTGCCGCCGCCTCCAAAATCGGCCGCGCCGCGGTTGAAGCCTGCACCCAAATAGCGCCAGTTCCAAAATTGCGCCCCTCGAACGTCATGGGTTTCGTCAGCCAATACACTGAGCACCCGGCCTTGAGCAGCCTGTTCACAGCAACGAACGAATCGTTTACGCGATGGTCCAGCAAATATCCCGCAGGCTTGGCCACGCCGGTAACCAACGCGACTGGCGGATCTAACAATCCCTCCACCTTTGCAAATGGTCCGTCAAACCCATCGAGCACCCGATCGAACTTCACACCCATTTGAAACGCCAGTGTCCACCCGGCGCTGTCATAAGGCGGCACTGGCGGCCCACCCGGATACAGAAAATCGTTCGGATGATCTTGCGGCTCAAACATATCCAAAACGTGCGGGCGAAATGCCTGCGCTGTCTTCACCACCAACGAGCCTGCCGGATAGTTTTTGCCGCTCACCGTGAATGGCTGTGTTGCCTTCAACACGGTAATGCCCGTTTTCAGCAAAGCGTTCACAAATTTAACCGCAGTCGCAAAATCCGTTTGATCGGACGGAATGAGATAGCCGCGCGCATCGCGAAATTTCGGATCGTGCAAGACCGATTGGTACAACTCGGTTTTGAGGGTAGGAGCACGCAAACCGCCGACGGATAGACCCGCGGGCATTTCGGCATCGGGATTCGCTTGTTTGGTTTCGCCAGCCGCCTTCAACGCCTCGATGCGGCTGGGTGTAATGGTCCAGTGATCCTCAGATCCATTCTGAATCGAGTGCTTTCCCATTAGGTACAAGTCGTAAAGCAGCGTTTCGCGGTTGCGCGAAGCGTAATCCAGAACGGCGCGATTGTTGCTCATCTCATAGTCGATCGATTGCCGGTAGTGCCACATTTGCGGCGCAACGGGCAACGGCCAATCGCCGGTAGGCAACTGTTTTTCGGCAACCAGCGGAATCTCCATCGGCGTTGGACTACCGATAATCTCGGTCAGCAAGCCGATCATGTTATGGAAATAGCAAATCGTCCGCAGTCCGCCATTCCACCAGGTTGAATAGTTCGCGCCCGAACGCTGCGCCGACCCTCCCATGCTTTGGGCCACTAAGCGCTCATGCATCGCCGTCCCCACCGCTTCAACAGCCAGCGGCATGAGCGGGTCGAAGTTATAGTTAAACGGATCGCGGAACGGAGGCATAAAAATAACCGCACCGGCCGGGCCCGTTTGGTGATGGTTGTAAACAATCTGGGGGAACCATTCGATAAACAACTGCCGGTTCATGTTGGTGCTTTCCGGCATGTTCGACATGTAAAAATCGCGGTTGTTGTCGTGGCCTATATAATGCTGGAACAGAACCGGCAGATTGCTCATGCTGCGCTTAGCCGGATCAGCCGCGCGCATGTACCAATTGGCCACCAATTCCTGGCCGTCGGGATTGGCCAGCACGCACAGCAGAATCGTGTCGTCCAGAAAACGCAGTGTCTCCGGATCTGTGCGGCTCACCATCTGGTAAACCTCTTCCATTTCCTGTTGGGACCCGACGGTCTCGCTCGCATGCAAGCCGCCGTCGATCCAAACAATCGCCTTGCCTTCGCGGGCCAGAGCATGCGCTTCTTCGTCGGTCAAGCCTTCGGCGTGCGCAAGCTTCTGCGAAATCTGTTTAAAGCGATCGAGATTCTTGATGTTGGCGGGCGAACTGATAATCGCCATATATTGACGACGATTTTCAGCGGTTGGGCCAATGTCCACTAGCTTCATGCGGTCCGACTCCGCCGCGAGTTTGTGCCAGTACAAATCCAGTTGCGTGTAGTTGGCAACTTGATAATCGTCGCCGAGGTTGAAGCCCAAAGCTTCTTTCGGAGTTGGAATGCCGGATACCGTTTGCCCGGCTGCCTGCATCATGGAAAACGCTAAGACGGCGCCGAGAAAACGGCATGTGCGGGGCATTGCTCTCCTTTATTTATTGTTGCGGCGGCGGACCTTGCGGGCCTCCAGGACCAGGAGGTGGTTTTTCTTTCTTGTCATCGACATCCATCTTGTGCTGCACGTGGCAGAACTCGCAATTCTTGCCGAGCGACCAAGAGAAATAATGCATGGTATCTAAGAATTCCGAGGCAGGCAATCCTTTTAACGAATCAGTCTTCACGTTTTTGAAATGTGCCCCAGCGAGTTCCTCGGGTTTGCGCAATGGTTCGCCCGCGGCATCGTCCTGTTTTTCAAGAATGATGGTGTTATGCAGGGGGTGCCCTTCATTCGAGCCTTCTTCGTCCATCGTCAGCGTTTTGCCGTCCGCAGAAAGCTCGTAGGTCCGAGTGAAATTGCTGGGCCGGCCCGCCACTTCGGCTTTCACAACCACCTTGTTACCTTCTACAGCGCCAGTCATCTCCGTGGGCACGCCCTGATAAGAACCCACCTTCAGCTTTCCGTTGACAAAAAATGAAAGCACGGCACGCTCCTCGCCCCGCTGCCCCCACGTCCCGGTTGTCTCTGTTATCTGAAGCGCTTCTTCCTTGGTCCGGTTGTTGAAGACGGCATTTTTTTGTTCAATAATCACGAGATACGTGATCACCGGAGGCCCCATGCGCTTGCTTTTTTGAAGATTCGCCCTCCAGACACCAGAGAGATCGGGAGTCTGACTCAGCGAGAGCGAGGCGGTCAACACAGTTAGAGCGAGTAATTTCTTCATCGGAATTCCAGGATTATATCATTTGGGACGCTCTCCCCAGAACACAGTGCAGTCATCCATGTCGTTCTTGTAGCGATACGAGCTAGGCAGTCCGAACTTGTCCATCTCCGCATCTGAACATGATTGGACGGTTGCAAATTCATGCCGCGTAAACTGATCTTTCAACTCAGCTATAGACACAAGATGCTCCAGTTTTTCTTCCTTGGGAGGCAGCGCCAGCGCGTGCGTATAAGAACATTCCATTCCGGAAGGAGGGTCGCTCTGCAGCGCGAAATAGACAAGTTCATCCGCGAAGATGCGACCGCCCTTGGGCGTAACTTCGGCTACTTTTCGCGCCACTTTTTCGTATTCTTCCCAAGTCGTCGCATCGAAGGTTTGAACACAGAAGCTCGTGAACATCAGGGCCATGAGCACGGCTGCAATTCCCGCTGGCCACTTCGGACGCTCGGCATAACCCATCTTCGAAGCCACTCCATAGAGACCGGCCATCGCGAGAATCGTCATGAAAGGCGTGAGCACAATGAAGTAGCGACTAAACGTGGGGTGCGGCGTACAAAGATACACGCCCTCCGCTAGGCTGATCCACGCAGCTAGATAAAACTCTCCTTTTTGCCAACGCGGCCAAGCGGATTGCCTAGCGATAAAAACAACGCCTGCTATTGCCAGCACAGCCAACGTTAGTGCTTGTGTAGAATCGACCAAGCTTGTGACGACCAGCAAGTCATGATGGTTCGCCATATCCGACGGCCAATCCACCCGACGATACAGTGCGTGATATCTCACGACGTTGAACAGAGTCTGCGCTGGACCCAGCAAGTAAAGCCAAACCACGGGAAGAAACGAAATGCCCACACCCGCGATGAATGTCAGCCCTTTTCGCCAAGGCGACCCCAGGCGGCTGTAAAACCAAATCCAGATGAGCATGACCGGCAAGATGGGCGCGCTGAGCAGCGAGGAATCCGCCGCTATACCGGCCAACACGCCACAGCTGAGGGGAATCAAAACTCCGGCACGCGCCGGAGTAGCCAGCGCAACCCGGTAAGCCGCCATGGTGAAAAACAAACAGATACCATAGGCCTGCCCGATGGTGCCGAATTGAATGACGATCTCATTCAGACCGACAAAAACCGCGGCGCTCAAAGCGCAAGCCAAGCGCCAGCGCTGCGCTGGAAAACGCGTCAACATATACTGCGCAGTGAGCAGCATGGACCCCATGGAGAACAAGGTCGCGCCGACGTGTATAGGACGCCAGTGCTGGCCGAAGATTTTGATAATGCCCGCGTTCAGAAAAGCATTGAGTGGAGTCTGTGGGAAACAGAAATCGATGTAAGGCAGCTTCCCTCGCGAGATTTGCTGGGCCGCGATCAGGTGGTAACCTTCATCCCAAACAAATGCACGAGTGACCGCGTAGAGCAGCGCCAGGGCGCTAATCGCCAGGATGAGCAGCCAAAAGGCCACTCTCCCGCGAGTCTCGCTGGAAGTGTCGGTTTTCGGTGTCACCGCATCCGCTGTTTGGTCCATGACAGGTTCCCTTTTTTCAAATGTAGCGAATTCCGCCCAAAACTTTTTTTGAATATTGGTACTTGACTCATTGAGTAAGTTGCAGTTATTATTGAAACTCGGAAGGTAATCACAATGATGTCAATCACATGTCAATGGCTGAGGCTCCCAACCCTCACCGGTACGGCTTCGATTGAAGCACCGTATACCGGCATGCGATTGGTCTTCCGGCTCAAGCGATATAGCTCATCGGTAGAGCTACAGACGCACAATCTGTAGGTTACGGGTTCGACTCCCGTTATCGTTACCAAAACCCTTGCTAAGGTTTGACACCCTGATCCGGTTCTGCTCTGAAGCCGCGCGCTCTTCCCCTATGTCTTAGACGGCGGAGAGAGCGCAACAGTTACGGCGCTTTGCAAGAGGCTGAAACTGCTGACTTGACGCTGTTTTGAGTGAGTCAGCTCTGGTTTTCTTCCGCACTGCGATTGTAGGTCAAGAGCGAAACCGGGTTGTTATTAACCGCAACTATGAAACGAAGTAAGTAGGAGGTGCACTATGTTATGGAAGCGAATTATTGTAGGTGACCAGGAGCGCGCGCTTATTACGAAGAATGGCCGTTTTGGCGGAATTCTCGCGCCCGGCGATTACCGCCTGTTCACCATGCCCGGCGTGTCTTTGGACGTTGAGAAATACAACGTGCGAGACCTCGTCTTCCAGAGCACCTGGGCAGATTATCTGGCGAAGGAACGTCCGCAGGTAGCGGAGCGCTATTTCACACGCGTCGAGACAAACGATTTACAGGTTGCCATGATCTATGTGGATGGCAAGCTTTTCAAGGTGATGCTGCCCGCCAAGCGCCTGTTGTTCTGGCGCGGCGCGGTGGAGGTAACCGCTGAAGTCGTGAATGTGATTGACGAACCTCAGGTCCCGGCCCAGAAGCTGCCAGCGTTAGAACGCTTGGGGAAGGAGTCTTTGGCTTCTTTCTACCTGGTGGAGGAGGCAAAAATCGGTTTGTTGTACATCGACAACCGCTTGGTGCGAACTCTTTCACCCGGTAAATACGGCTTCTGGGCCGTGACCGGATCTCCGCGGGTTGATATTGTCGACCTGCGCCGCCAGACGATCGAAGTACCTGGACAGGAAATTCTGTCGCGAGACAAAGTCTCTCTCCGGGTCAATATCTTGGCAGAGTATCAAGTAAAGGATGCGGTCAAGGCAAAACAGACCATTTCGAATTTCGAGGCGTACTTCTACCGTTTGCTGCAGTTGACTATGCGTCAGGCACTCGGCCGCAAGACGCTCGAAGAGATTCTCGCTGAGAAGACGGAGGTGGACGAAAGCGTCGCCTCCGCGGTACGCACTGATATGAACGCGCTGGGCGTGGCAGTAGGCGCCATTGCGTTGAAGGATATTATTCTGCCTGGTGAAATGCGCGAGATCATGAACCAAGTGGTGTCCGCCGAAAAGCAGGCGCAGGCGAACTTAATTCGCCGGCGCGAGGAGACAGCCGCGACGCGTTCGCTGTTGAACACCGCGAAACTGCTGGAGGACAATCCGATCCTGGTGCGTTTGAAGGAGCTCGAGACGCTGGAGAAACTGGTCGAGAAAGTGGACCGGGTGACGCTTTCTGCACTGGTTTGATGCGCTGTTTCATGGGCCGCAAGGTCCGGCGCGTGGGCGGATGCCAAGTTGGTGAGGTATGCCGACGATATGGTAGTGCTGGCGCGAAAATGGACAGGCAAGTTGACCGGCTGGGTGGAATCGAGGCTGGAAGGGAAGTTCGGACTAGAGATCAACCGCGAGAAACACGTGTGGTGGAAGTGAGACCGGGCAGAGAGAGCTTAGACTTTCTGGGATACACGTTTCGGTGGGATCGGGACCTGCGAGGCCGCTCTCACAAGTATCTGAACGTGTTGCCGTCGGCGAAGGCAGTGGCACGGGAGCGGGAGAAGCTGAGGGCGATGACGAATGCTCGTCAATGCCATACGCCGATTCCGGAGCTGGTGAGCGGCTTGAATCGACACCTGAACGGTTGGGCGAACTACTTCTGTTATGGCTACCCGCGTGGCGCTTGGTGGGAGATTGACTGGTTCGTGCGAGGCCGCCTGATCCAACATTTGCAACGGCGCCGTCAAAGGCCGTATCGTCCGCCGAAAGGAGTGCGGTGGTATGACCATATCCAGAAGTTTGGTTTGGTTTTACTGACTCGACTCTCTCGGCAGTGTCCTGTGAATGCTTGAGGCGAGATTTCTTCTGGAGAGCCGGATGCGGGAAATCTGCACGTCCGGTTCGAAGAGGGGAGGGGCACTTTGGTTCCCTCCTACTCTACCGGCTCGGCTCGGCTAGAAGTCTGGCGGTGAAAAAAATGCCGAGACGCGTCAGCAAGCCGGTGCCGAACGAGTTGGCCGCTGATATCATGCCTAAACATGCGCATCTGGCTCCTTCTTCTCCTAATCAACTCTGCATTTGCCCAGCAGACCGATCTCCCGAAGGATCTGCGCTTCCGGCTGATTGGGCCGTTCCGCGGAGGACGCTCGATCGCCGCGACCGGTGTCGTCTCCGATCCGAAAACCTACTATTTCGGCTCTGTGGGCGGCGGAGTTTGGAAAACGACTGACGCAGGCCGCTCGTGGCAACCTATCTCCGATGGTCAATTCAAGACCTCCTCTGTTGGGGCCATTGCGGTCTCCCAGTCAGACCCAAATACGATCTATGTCGGCATGGGAGAAGCCTGCGTTCGAGGCAACGCCTCTAACGGCGATGGCGTGTACAAATCCCTCGACGGTGGACGCACTTGGAAAAATGTGGGTCTGCAGCTGACCTATCACATTGGATCGGTGCTGATTCATCCGAAAAATCCGGCCATTGTTTACGTGGCTGCGCTGGGTCATCTGTGGGGGCCGAATCCCGAGCGAGGCGTTTATCGCTCCAGCGATGGCGGTCAAACGTGGAAACTGGTGCTCACTAAAGGTTCGGAGGCAGGCGCGGTAGACCTAGCCATGGACCCATCGAATCCACGCACTATTTACGCTGCCTTCTGGCAAGTGAGCCGTAAACCCTGGCGTCTTGACAGTGGAGGTCCGGGCAGTGGTCTTTGGAAAACCACTGACGGCGGTGACACATGGACTGAACTTTCTCACGCGGAGGGTCTCCCGAAAGGAGTGGAAGGGCGCATAGCGGTGACTGTCTCACCCGTGAATCCCGACCGAGTATGGGCGATGGTCGAAGCCTCCGACGGAGGCCTTTTCCGCTCAGATAACGGAGGTAAAACCTGGATTCGCGTCAACGAGCAGAATAGCCTGCGACAAAGGGCGTGGTATTTTTCGCACATCTTTGCAGACACCAAGAATGCGGACGAAGTTTATGCGCTCAACGTCCAGTTTTTTCGTTCGATTGACGGAGGCAAGACATTCGCGACGCTCCCGGTTCCCCATGGCGATAATCACGACCTTTGGATTGCACCGAATGACTCGGATCGGATGATTGCGGCGAATGACGGTGGGGCTACAGTGACTCTCGACGGCGGGAAGACTTGGTCGTCTGTGGACAATCAGCCGACTGCGCAGTTCTACCGCGTGGCGCTGGACAATGATTTCCCATACCATGCCTATGGCGCCCAGCAAGATAACACAACCGTGCGTATCGCTACTCGCACTGCCACGGGCGGAATCAGCGACCGGGATTGGTATGACGTTGGGGGAGGGGAGAGTGGCTGGATTGCTCCCGATCCGCGCGATTCGGAAATCGTTTATGCGGGATCGTACGGGAACCTGATCACGCGCCAGGATCATCACACGGGCCAGACGCGCAATATCAACGCTTGGCCCGACAACCCGATGGGCTATGGGGCAGATGCCCTCAAATACCGTTTCCAGTGGAGCTTCCCCATCGTGTTTTCCGCACACGATCCGAAGACGCTCTACATTGGTTCGAACGTTCTTATGAAGACAGAGAACGAGGGCCAGAGCTGGCAGACGATCAGCGAAGATCTCACACGCAATGACAAGGAAAAGCAGAAGTCGTCGGGTGGTCCCATCACGCAGGACAACACTTCAATCGAGTATTACGACACCGTTTTTACTGTGGCGGAGTCGCCCATTGCTAAAGGCCAAATCTGGGTGGGTACCGACGATGGATTAGTGCAATTGACGCGCGATGGCGGCAAGAGTTGGAACAACGTGACTCCGAAAGGTATGCCCGATTGGATTCGGATCAACGCCATAGACCCGTCGCCATTCGAAGCGGGTACGGCCTATGTTGCGGCTACCAATTACCAACAGGATGATTTTCGTCCGTATCTGTTCAAGACCAGCGATTATGGGAAGACGTGGAAGAAGATTGTCAACGGAATTCCCGAAACACACTTCACGCGAGCTATCCGCGAAGATCCCAATCATCGCGGTTTGCTGGTGGCAGGTACGGAGTTCGGATTGTATATCTCCTATGACGATGGCGAGAATTGGAAGTCGTTCCAGCTCAATCTGCCAGTAACTCCCATCACCGACTTGATGTTCCACAAGGGTGAGAAAGAACTGGTGGTGGCGACGCAGGGCCGCGCCTTCTGGATTTTTGACGACATGCCGCTGCTCTATCAGTTGGACCCGAAACAGGCTGGCGAAGATCTGCACTTGTACCAGCCGAAGGATGCTTATCGCGGACGGGGTGGGTTTGGCGGCGGTGCGCGGAGTGCTGGAGCAGCAATTGGCGAGAACCCGCCGGCGGGCGTGGTTGTTTATTACTCGCTCAAGGACAAACCGAAAGGCGACGTGAAGCTGGAGTTTCTTGATTCTACCGGCAAGATTGTGAATGAATATTCGAGCAAGGCCGATCCGGCCAAATCCCCAGCGACGCCCAGTGAAGAAAGCGACGAAGAAGGGCCGCCAAGCGCTGCGCGTGCTCCGGCACTACAGGGAATGAACAAGTTTGTCTGGAACATGCGCTATCCAGATGCCACTACATTTCCAGGCATCATCATGTGGGCTGGAGGAGTGCAGGGGCCGCGCATCGCTCCCGGACGTTACCAGGTCAAAATTACGGTAGACGGGAAGACTGAGAGTGCCGGCTTTGAAATAAAGGCCGATCCACGGTTAACAACCACGCCCGAAGAATATGCGAAGCAGTTAGCGCTGGCTCTGCAATTGCGCGACAAACTGTCTGAAACGAACGGAGCTGTGGTACGCATTCGCGAAGTGCGACGACAGCTTGAGGAATTTAGCAAGCGTGACGACAAAAAAGTAGCGGATGCGGCCAAGGCTCTGATTGCAAAGCTGACGGCGATTGAAGAAGATCTCTATCAGACAAAGAACAGGGCGAGTGAAGATCCGCTGAATTTCCCGATTAAGCTGAATAACAAGATCGCTTATGTGTTGGGGACGGTGGCAAATTCAGAAAGCCAGCCGACCTCCCAGTCTTATATGGTCTATGAGGATCTGGCGACGCAAGTCAACGCCAAGGTGCGTGAGCTGTCTGGCTTGTTGGCTGATGATGTCGCGCAGTTTAACAAGACAGTGAGAGAGGCAAACGTGCCGATCATAACAGTCCCGAAGGACGTTAAGCCGTGAAGAAACGCTTGCTTACTTATGCGCGCGGCTCGGTTTGGGCTTTTCGGTGGTCGGCGATGACTTGGTGGAAGTCTAAATACTCCTCGG
>PMSX01000358.1 GCA_003167495.1 Bryobacterales bacterium
TGTATCCTATGCTGCGATATGTCAATCACACACACTCGTAGCATGGGTGATGCGTAAGTTCAAGCGCTTCAAAGGCCACAAAATCCTGGCGGGTCGGTTTCTTGAACGGCTCGCTCAGGAGCGGTCGGATCTCTTCGTGCCCTGGCAAAGCGGTATGACCGGCGTGTTTGCCTGATGGGAGCCGAGTGAGGCGAGAGTCTCATGCTCGGTTCTGCGAGAGGCCGCGGGTGAAATTCCGGCGGCCTACTCAACCGTTTCGGTGGGATCGGGACCGCTAGGGTCGCGACCAGCGCTATTTACACGTGGGGCCGTCGAACAAAGCCGTACAACGGGAAAAGGATCGCCTCAGCGAAATGACGGATCGCCGTCAAGGCTGTACGCCGATGCCGCGCCTGATTGAAAAGCTGAATCGGCAACTGCAGGGCTGGGCGAACTACTTCTCGCTGGGTTACACACGTGACGCGTACCGGAAGGTCAACTGGCATCTCGGCTATCGGCTGGCCAACCACTTCAAGCATCACCGCAGCCAGCGCCCCTACCAACCGCCGGCAGGTGCCTCGCTGTACTCGCACCTGCAACGGCTGGGCTTACAGTTCCTCACACCCAAATCCCGCGACAGCCGCTGACGAGGGTTTCCAGGAGAGCCGGATGCGGGAAATCTGCACGTCCGGTTCGACGAGGGGGCAGTGGATCGCAGATCACATCCGTCGCCCCTGTCCTACTTTACCGGCCAAAACTGTTTTTGGCTCTTGGCCGTTTGGCACGCTTACCCCAAATCGCACGATGGTGTCCCAGAATCGGACAGCCTACAATGTTGTTAGGATCTCGATGCCTTAATCGAATCAATGGCTTAGGTGCCGAATGTCCCCTGGCCACGGAACTGCATCTCTACTAACGGAAGTTGAACAATATGGACGCCCCTCGCGGTACAGAATTAGCCACCCCACGCAGCATTAAAACCACCGAACGTTCCGGTGCCAACATGGACGTCCCTCGCGGCAGAGAGGTCGCTCGCCGTCGGCTTATTAAAAGAATTGTGTGGATTTCGATCGCTGTTCTCGCAATTGGCGGTGCCACTATTGCGCTCGCGCGTCTAAAACCTGCGGCCCCGTCGGTCGATATGAGCGGACAATATCCAGGTTCAGTGAAGCGCGGCCCGATGGAGCGCCAAGTGCGGGGCTTAGGCCGTCTCACGCCGAAGGATATCCACTGGATTGCCAACACTAAAGATGCGCGCGTGGCGGAAATCGTTCGCCGCCCCAGTTTAGTTCCAGTGAAAGCAAACGACGTGATTCTGGTGCTCGCCGATCCCGACCTCTCATTGGACGCCGAAAAGGCGGAATGGACCTTAAAGCAGGAGGAGTCCAACCTTGACAGTCTTAAAGTCAAACTGGAAAGTGACAAGCTTGACCAGCGTTCGACTCTCGCCACACTTGAATCGCAATACACTCAGGCGAAACTCACGGCCGATCGGGATCTGGAATTGACCCGTCTCAACCTGAAGAGCGACCTGGAATCTAAACTCTCCGTCGATTCGGCCAAGCAGTTTGAGAATCGTGTCGCTTTACAAAAGGAGCGCTTGCAAATTGGCGACGAGTCGATCAAGGCGCAGATCGAATCGCAAAAGGTAGTCGTGGAAAGCGCTCGCGCAGCCTATGATGTGAAGCGCCAACAAGTGGAGCAACTAAAGGTTCGCGCGGGCATTGATGGCCTTCTCCAGGAAGTCAATGTCGAAGAAGGTCAGCGCGTCCCGGCGGGTACTACTTTGGCCAAAGTGGCGGATCCCGCGAAGCTCAAGGCTGTTTTGCAGATTGCCGAAACGCAGATGAAGGACGTTCGCGTAGGGATGGACGCAACCGTCGATACTCGCAACGGTATTATTCCGGGTCGGGTCATCCGCATCGACCCAGCCGCCCTCAACGGTACGGTTGGGGTCGACGTCGAACTGATGGGGCCGCTACCACAAGGATCGCGCGCCGAATTGAGCGTTGATGGCGTGATCGAGCTCGAACGCTTGGCGGATGTGGTGTATATGGACCGTCCCGTTTCTGGCGAACCTGGCTCCACCATCGGCATTTTCAAGATCGATCCCGACGGTAAGGGTGCTACTCGGGTGAATGTTAAGCTGGGCCGCGCTTCCGTAAACACCATCGAGGTGTTAGACGGCCTAAAAGTCGGAGACCGGGTCATTCTCTCCGATATGTCCCAATATGATGCTTATCCGCGAATTCGTTTGAACTAGTGATGATTATTCCGCGTACTTTATTTGAGTCAAACAGGGAGATTTTTCTAACATGAGCACAGCAGAACCATTGATCCATCTGGACGGCGTTACCAAAGTGTTTGTCACAGACGAGGTGGAAACACACGCTCTTTCCGGTATCCATATCGATATCCAGCGCGGCGAGTACGTCTCGATTTCCGGCCCCTCGGGCTGCGGCAAGNNGCTTCATCTTCCAGGCGTTCAACCTGATTGGCGATCTGAATGTCTACGAAAACGTGGAATTGCCCCTTACCTATCGGGGCATGGCCTCGGCCGAACGTAAAAAGAAAGTGCACGAAGCCCTGGAACGGGTTGGCATGTCGCACCGCATCAAGCATTACCCATCGCAACTTTCGGGCGGTCAACAGCAGC
>PMSX01000283.1 GCA_003167495.1 Bryobacterales bacterium
TTTATGCCATGGGAGTTTTCGAGCCATCCATTCTGTTGGGTATGAGCAAGGAGGAAGTTTCGGGTCCCCGCCTCCTTTCCGAGCTTGCGGAGCAGACGGGAGGCCGGGCGTTTAGCGCATCGGATCCGAACGATCTGCCGAGCGTGGCTGCGAGGATTGGCATCGAGCTGCGAAACCAGTACCTGCTGGCATATTCTCCCAAGAATAAAAACAAGGATGGGAAATACCGCAAAGTCGAAGTGAAAGTAACTGAACAGCCCCGCATATCAAATCTCAAAGTGCACTGGCGGCTGGGCTACTACGCTCCTTCACAGTAAATGGCGTTCACTCGACAAGTTTTGGCTTAACGGTGAGGGATGCTGTGGATAACAACGGGCGGCGGAGCTGCTGCTGGGACGCGTAGCGGTCTGGCATAAGTCCCGCCGGGTAGACCGACGCCGACCGGGCGCGGTCTCGGGCCGATGCCCACAGGGAAGACACCCGGCCGCGGATACAGCGGATAAATTGGATAAAAATGAACTGGGCTCGGCCAATGCGGATAAAGCAGCCCATACATATAAGCCGGAAAGTAAAGTGAGGTCAGCGAAGATTGATATGGGCTCCAAAAACTGAGTCCGTAAGGGCTGGTCATGCCCAGCGCCGGAATGCCGCCAAGCGGAAAATAGGTGATGCCTCCGCCGGCAAGACCCGACGGGTCGATCTGAGTCTGAGTCGGATCGTCGGTGATTTGAGCCGCCACGGCGTTGTCNNTCCGCGGAGACAGCTTGACTGCGAGTCATGGCCCAATTCTTAAAGTCGTCACTTCCCGGTGCGGGTGATTTGTCGGCAACAAGCACCGCCGCGAATGGGAGCGACTCACCTTCTTTGACCGTCACGGCGTCCGTTTTGCCCAGCACCGACACCTCGACTTCGCCTTTGTACGCCTGCACCTGCGGCGGTTCGGAATCGATCCGGTACACGCCCTGGTGTGGAACTCGGAGCTGCCAGTTCTTGTAGACGAGAGTGACCTTGGTATCCGCCGAATCTGGATTTGCTTCAAGAATGGCAGACCCGCGAAGCAACTCTACGCGTGTATCAGAAAGCTGGCTCGAGAGCATGCGCACGGAGCTGTTAGCGGCGACGCGCAGGAAGACGCCCGGAGTCAGGAGCAGTTCGGCACGGCCATTCTCAGTCCGCAATTCGCGGCCCTCGTCGACATCGGGAAATTTGCCGAACTTCTGTTCGACCTCTTTATCACCGATGAAGACGGAACCCTCGAAAAAGTAAAGAAGGCCAGAGTGGGTTGAGACAACCGACTGCGCGAAAACGGGCACCCAAGCGGCGAGGGTAAACGGAAGCAGAGCCAAGCGAAGGCGAATCATATGGCACCCCCTGGGTGAAAGTATCTACCTATTAAACACGCCCGTCAAGTCGTATCTGTTGGCGGAAAAAGCCGCCGCTCACCATGCTCTAACGCTGTCAAGAAATTCCGCGGTGCGACGAGTTTCGCTGTCATTTTGCTTATGGCTTCGATAAGTGTAATCGATGAAGCGGCGTGTGGCTTTATCCTTTCAACAACATGCGGTTCGTCGTATCGCCCGCAAGTACTGTGGATTGTTGTTGGAACAGGACCGTAACAGTCTTGACTCCGACGTGATAGTCATCTTACACTAGACGTCAACCCACGTCGGTTCTCAGGGATTCTTTCAGAACTCTTTCAAATTCAAGGAAGGCCGGGTTATGTTTTCATCCTCCTCAAACCGACTGGAGTTTCAGATTTTCAGCGAGCGTAGGTTGACGCGTGTTGTGTCACGCTTTATCCTTTCCACGCTTTGCACGGCGGTATTCTCTATCACGGCATATGCTCAATCGACGTTCGGTACCGTGCTTGGCACGGTGAAAGACCAATCAGGCGCTTCGATTCCTTCAGCCAAGCTTGATCTCCTCGACACTGGAACGAATGTGACCCGGTCGACGGTATCCAACGCAGACGGATCGTATCAGTTCGTCAACGTGGATGTCGGCAAATACAAGCTCAGTATTGAGGCAAAAGGCTTTCAGAAGTCGGAATTTGACGAATTTGAACTAAGCTCGCGTGAAACGAGGCGGCTTGACGCGAGTCTGCAAGTGGCAACGCAGGCGACGACGGTAAACGTGGAGGCAGCCAGCTCCGGCGTCATACAAACAGACGTCTCCAATGTCGCCGAATCAAAAGGAAGCCGCGAGTTGGTTGACTTGCCGGTGGCTATCGGCACTCGCGCGAGCGGATCTACCAGCGCGTTTTCAACTCTAACAGCGCAACCAGGCGTGCAAACCGATACCAGCGGCAACATCTCGGTTGCTGGCACAACGCCCGGACAGATATCCGTCAGCATCGACGGCATCAGCTCTGTGGGGCCCGGAAGCATTGGGGCACTTACTGAAATGTTTCCTTCCTTCAACGCCATTGAAGAAATCCGTATTAGCGAAACGCTGAATCCAGCGGAATATGGTGGTGTGGCCGACATTACGACCATTTCCAAATCGGGTACAAACAATTTTCACGGCGGTGCGTTTGAAAATCTCCAAAACACGGACTTTGATGCCAGCGATACTTTTAGCCACCAGACCACCGAAATCAAGATGAACAATTTTGGCGCATTTCTGGGTGGCCCCGTTATTCTTCCGAAGGTCTATAACGGACGCAACAAGACATTTTTCTTCGGGAGTCTTGAGTATTTGCGCCTTCCGAAGCAGTCCACAACATTATTGTCCGTTCCCACTGCCGCTATGCGTAGTGGCGATTTGTCGGCCTATGGCCTGGCGCCTATCCCCACGTCGCAGCTCAATCCCTTTAGCCAAGCCGTGCTCAACCGCTTTTATCCGCTGCCGAATTATGGCCCTTCAGATCTGATTGCGAACAATTATCTAGCAACGTTCACCGATCCCATCAACAGCGCGCAGGGTGACGTTCGAGTGGATGAATCGATTACTCCGAAACATCTTGTATATGCCCGATATACCTACAAGAACCGCCGGGTTGTGAACCCTCCCACCGACTCTAGCGGCAATATCAGTTCTCCGTTGGTTGGAACTTTTGACGTTCCCGAAGTGGATAGCGCTTTGGCTGTGGCTTATAACTGGGTGATTAGTCCCACTTTGGTGAACGAAGCACGAGGGGGTTTTAGCCGCATCCACACTAACCCCAGCTTTGATGCAAACACACAGCAAATTGTCAGCACCTTGGGTTTGCAGGGCCTGCCTTCCATACCCACCACAGAAGACATTCCCACAGTAAACCTCACCGGTTTTTTGGGCTTGCATAGCGGCGTTGTCGATACGAACCCGCGGCAGGCCACGACTCAATTCCTTGATAACCTTACCTGGACCAAAGGCAAACATACAATCAAGTTTGGCGGAGATTTTCGTTACCTAAGCAGCCTCTTCACCGCCGTATTTGCCGACTACAGATTGGGCGACTACACGTACAACGGTTCCGCTACCGGCTACGTTCCTTTGCAAGGATTCCTGCTTGGCTACCCCGACCTCACAACCATTGCAACAGTTGAGAACCCCACTACCAACGCCTATGCGAAGCATTATGCATTTTTCGCGCAAGACGATTTCAAAATTTCTCAATCATTGACGCTCAATTATGGTCTTCGCTGGGAATATCACCCCATGTTCCGCGACCACAACAATAACCTGGCAAACTTTGATCCGGCTTACACCAGCACGGTGAATGGCCAGACTGTGAATGGAGCGGCAGTCATACCCGGGCCGGAGACGGAGCCGTTGGTGAATCCGGGCTTTGCTGAAACGATCGCCCCGACTCCCATTCTTACGGCGGCGCAAGCGGGCATTCCCGCAAGTTTGAGATTTTCGCAAAAGACTGACTTTGCCCCGCGCGTTGGTCTTGCCTATCGAATCGGCGGAAGTAACAAGACTGTTATCCGGGGCGGTTATGGCCGCTTTATTGAAACGCTCCTCACATCCCAGGTTATCGACGGATGGTCAGTGGAGGCGAGTGACGTTGCCTATTTTACGAATACCGCAGCATCCAACGGTACGCCGCCGATCTATCAAGCTCCCTATTCTTTCCCGTCCAACATCGCCCAGCCGGGGACTTACTTCTTCGACCTGGCTTCGGATATTCACTATAAAGACCCCAAAATAGACGAATGGAACCTCACGTTCGAGCGAGATCTAGGCGAGGGATTTGGCTTACGAGCTTCCTATGACGGCAATCACGGATCGAAGCTAGGCACCTTAATCAATTTAAATCAACTCCACACGAATACGATTGGTTATGACACACTCTCCGGCAACGTTCCCTTTCCAGCTTTGTCGTACATTTATTACCAAACGAATTTGGGCTACAGCAACTACAATACCGGAACAATTTCGGTCCAGAAACGCGCCAGCAATTTTCAATTGGAAGCCAGCTACGTCTTTACGCGAAATCTGACGAATGTGTATGGCGCTCTGGGAGGGAGCACTGCCGGATTTGGAACAGCGAACGAATTCGGAGGAACTCTTAGCGATCCATACAATCCCGACCTGGACTATGGAAACGTTCCTTTCAGCCACCGCCAACGTTTCTTGCTGACGTTCTTGTATGAACTGCCTTTCGGCAAAGGGAAACATTTCCTGAGTGGTACAAACTCCGTAGTCAGCCGCGTCGTCGGAGGCTGGAACTTGAGTGGAGTCTGGCTATGGCAGACGGGGCCTTTCATGACTGTTAGTACACTAAACGATCCATCGGGCACGGGCTATAACCAACTCAACGCCAACGGTGGCCGGGCCGATACTGTCCCGGGTGTGAATCCGTACGCTGGGCAGTCCTTGAATCAGTGGATCAACCCCAACGCGTTTGTCGACCCGGCCAATAACATCGGTCGCTTCGGCGATTCACAGCAAGGCAGCGTGGTGGGGCCCGGGACGGCTGCTGTTTCGCTTTCTCTGCTGAAGCGGGTTACCCTCACAGAGACGTCCCGCATCGAATTCGGGGCGCAAGTCGCGAACGTGTTAAACCACCCGAACTATCTTGCTCCTCCTAACCTTACGGTCGGTGTGGCCGGGTTCGGCCAAGTGACGGCGATGCAAAGCGCCGAGGCTGGTGGGCCACGTGCGATGCAATTGACTGGGCGCATCACCTTCTGAGGGAAACGGCTATAATTTTGAGAACCACGTAGGCGGCAGCAAAGTTGCTGTTTTCAACGTTTCGCAGATCTGACCAAGCAGTTAAAACTTGACGATTCCCAAGGAAGCTAAAACGATGTACGCAGTACTCGAACAAGAACTATCAGCCTATGAGAAGCGGACTCCGAAGTCGCGCGATGCCCATACGCGCGCCAGTGTTCGCGTCCCTATCGGCGTAGGCAGCAATTACCGCTTTTATCCGCCGTATCCGCTTTTCGTGCAGGATGGCAAGGGCGGCCGTATTCATGACGTTGACGGCAACGAGTACCTTGACCACAATCTTTGCTACGGCGCGCTGTTCGCCGGCCACTGTCATCCGGCGGTAATGAAGGCTGTAGCCGAGCGCTTGCAGATTGGGACTCTTTTCGGCATGCCACACGGTCTGGAGCTCGAGCTTGCGGAGATCATTTGCGAACGTTTTCCGGTGGAAATGGTTCGCTTCGGCAGCAGCGGCTCGGAAGTGACAATGCATTCGCTGCGTCTGGCGCGTGCGGTCACAGGCCGCTCGAAGATCATAAAGATGGAGGGCGGCTATCACGGCGGCCACGACGCGGTTTCCGTCAGCGTTAAGCCGAAGGAAGGGCAGTTTGGCGATCCCGAGCGCCCCACCCCGGTTGTTGGGAGCGCCGGCGTACTGCGCGGCACCAGTGACGCCACGCTGGTAGCTCCGTTCAATAATCTCCCCGCAGTAGAGCGGCTGTTCGAAGAGAATGCGGGCCAGATCGCGGCTGTCATTGTTGAGCCTATTATGATGAACATTGCGTTCTGCATGCCTGACGAAGGCTATCTGCAAGGGCTGCATGACGTCGCGCGAAAACACGGAGCGCTGTTCATTCTGGACGAAGTAAAGACCGGCGGAAAGTTGGCGTATGGCGGGGCCTGCGAGTACTTCAATTTGAAACCCGACATTCTCTGTTTGGGTAAATCCATCGGAGGCGGTTTCCCGCTCGCTGCTTTTGCCGCCAGCCGCGAGGTTATGGGTGTCATCGCAGAGCAGAAGATGTTTCACGCTGGCACGTACAATACCAATCCAACCGTGATGGCAGCCGGCATCGCCACCTTCAAGGAAGTGCTGACCCACGATGCCTTCGACTATGTCAGTGGTCTGAACAAGAAGTTGGTGGATGGCTACCGGGAAACGATCGCAAAAGTAGGTCTCGTCGCCTATGCTGACGGTGCGGGCGCCAACGGCGCTCTGATGTTTTATCCACAGCGTGTCCGCAATTACCGCCATTGGTATCACGTGGACGAAGATCTTTGGACGCACTACTGGTTCGCGATGACCAATCGAGGTATTCTGTCCCAGCCTTACTGGTGGGATGAGCAATGGACGATCTCAGTGCAACATACTGCCAAAGACATTGACGAACACCTGCAAGTGTTCGCGGAAGTTGCGCCAGCTCTCGCCACGGCTCAGGAAGAGCGCATGACTGTCGGGCAAAGTTCGCACACCTCCTAAGCTCGCAGGAACCTAATGGCGACTACCGCAATGGCCAAAGAACCCGTCCCGCATCTTAAGCGTGCGCTCGGCGTTTGGGATTTGACATGGCTCTCTGTCGTCGCGATCGCGAACCTCAACGTTGTCCCCATCATTGCCGCAAGTGGACCCACAACAATGTGGCTTTGGCTCGCGGCACTAACGTTTTTTTTCTTGCCTCAGGGCATCGCCGTCATCGAGCTTTCGCGTCAATTCCCCAGTGAAGGAGGCGTTTACGTCTGGACGAAGCAGATGTACGGAGACTTTCATGGCTTTATATGCGGCTGGTGCTACTGGACCGCCAACATGTTCTTCATTCCGTCTCTTCTGTTTTATTTGCTGGGACTGTTTGCTTATATCGGCGGACCTGGTTTGGCGCGTTTGGCGGAAAACCCTCTCTTCTTCGGCGGCCTTACCATTACTCTTCTCTGGCTCACCGCTTTCGCCAATATTCGCAACGTCGGTATTGGCAAGTGGGTGAATAATGTCGGGGGTCTTGGCACGCTGGCGGCAGCGGTTATTCTGATTTTGCTCGGCGCCGTCTGTGTCTGGAAATTTGGCATCAGCCTGCCCGCGTCATCTTTTAGTCCGCGACATATAGACGCTTCCATTTTCTCCTCATTTGGCGTCATCTGCTTTGGCCTCGTGGGCCTGGAACTTGGGTGTGTCATGGGAGATGAGATCGATAATCCGAGGCGTAGTGTTCCTCGCGGCGTTTTATACGGAGGCGTTCTATCTGCGTTTCAATATGTAGGCGCGACGCTGGCGCTTGTACTGGCGGTACGCCAATCCGACATGAAGGTTCTGTCCGGCGTCTTGCAAGGCGTCGACAAAATGACGGTAAGGCTGGGCACAAACTGGATGCTTATGCCACTCGCTCTGCTTGTCGCCGTATCTGTCATTGGGGCCACTTCGGCCTGGCTCAGCGGCTCCGCGCGCATTCTCTTCGTCTCCGGCATCGACCAATATCTGCCCAAAGTCTTCGGAAAGCTGCACTCGAAACACCAGACTCCCTATGTTGCACTGTGCGCCATCGCAACCCTTTCGTCTTGCCTCATCGCCATGAGCTTCGCGGGCAGCAGCACTGTCAGAGAAGCCTACGTTTTGCTGATTGATTTAGCGGTGGTGCTCCAAATGATTTCTTACAGCTATGTCTACGCATCTCTGTTCCGTATCGCTTTCGGCCGTCGCGGTTCATTATTGGCGAATAAGTGGCGGATTCGTTTTGCGGCGGTGAGCGGAATGCTTACGACGGCGATTGGCTTGGTGGTGGCATTTATTCCTTCTCACCAAGTAGATTCCGTCTGGCGCTTCGAAATCAAAATGATCGCCTGTTTCGCAGCTCTGCTTGGTCTCGCAGCCGCCTTGTTCTCTTACTACTCCCGTCAACGCGTGGCGTCAGCTGCGCTTCGGGTCGAAGCGTAGAATATGGTCTGGTGCTAATCGGAATGAATCGCGTTCGCATGTACATAGATGGCGACTTCGTGGAAAGCAGCAGCGACGCTTGGTTTCCGGTGTACGATCCTTCGACTGAGGAAATTATCGCGGAAGTACCGGACGGTAACCCTGCTGACGTAGATCGAGCAGCGAGAGCCGCGCGCGCCGCTTTCGACAAGGGCCCGTGGCCGCAAACGACCGCGCAAGACCGGGGACGTCTGCTCTTCAAATTGGCAGAGTGCATTCGCCAGCAAGCGGCGGAACTGGCTGAACTCGAATCGCGAAATTGCGGCAAACCCATAGTTGAAGCTGAGTACGACGTCAACGACACTGCCACCTGCTTCGAATACTATGGCGGATTGGCCACCAAAGTTCTCGGGTCCGTTAACCCGGTACCCGATAACGCGCTCAGTCTCACACTGAAAGAACCGGTGGGAGTTGCCGGCCAAATCATTCCCTGGAACTATCCGCTCGCCATGGCTGCCTGGAAGCTGGCGCCGGCGCTCGCGGCAGGTTGCACCTGTGTTCTCAAGCCCGCCGAGCAAACGCCGCTGAGCATCCTACAGCTTGCTAAGAGTTTCGAAGAGATTGGCTTTCCCAAGGGAGTGATTAACATTGTCACTGGTTTCGGTGAGGGCGCGGGCTCACCTATTGTTGCTCACCCTCTTGTCGACAAAATTGCCTTTACGGGCAGCTCGGCGGTTGGGAAACTCATTCTGCGGAGTGCCGCTGATTCCATCAAACGCGTCACGCTGGAGTTGGGTGGCAAATCGCCGAACATCTTCTTCGCAGACGCCGATTTCGACGCAGCCATCGACGGCGCGCTCTTCGGTATTTTCGTAAATCAGGGTGAAGTCTGTTCTGCCGGCAGCCGCATTTTAATTGAAAAATCTATTTACTCCAAATTCGTTGACGCCATGGCGGCAAAGGCCAAGACAATCAAACTCGGTCCGCCGCTCGATCGCTCGACAAAAATGGGTCCGCTCGTGAGCAAAGAGCAGTACGAACGGGTCCGTTCCTATCAGGAGATCGGGAAAGGCGAGGCAAAATTAGTCTCGGGAGGCGGCCGTCCTCAGTCTTTCGCAAAAGGCTACTATGTGGAGCCTACTATCTTTGCCGATGTCGACAACAACGCACGCATTGCGCGCGAAGAAGTGTTTGGCCCTGTTGCCACTCTCATCCCCTTCGAGGGCGAAAGCGAAGCGATCCGCATTGCCAACGACACGCCATATGGCCTCGCCGCAGCCGTGTGGTCGCGCGACATCTTCCGCGCATTGCGCGTCGTCAAAGCGGTTCGCGCGGGCGTGGTGTGGGTGAATCATATGCAGCCCACCTACGTGGAAGCGCCTTGGGGCGGTTATAAGCAGTCGGGTTTTGGCCGTGAGCTGGGGCCCGGGGGCATTGACGAGTATCTGGAAACCAAGCAAGTACACATCAACTT
Organism: Bryobacterales bacterium; assembly: GCA_003167495.1. Classification (GTDB taxonomy): domain Bacteria; phylum Acidobacteriota; class Terriglobia; order Bryobacterales; family Bryobacteraceae; genus Bog-105. Next base: position 9,516 of record PMSX01000283.1, read on the forward strand.
AAACGAACAACCAATTGGGTGGTATTAGATGAATTCAATCTGTCTGAAAACAAGCGTACCCGGGCCTAAGTCGGCCGCCTTGGCGAAGCGTGAAGCGGCTGCGGTCGCGCGCGGCGTTTCGCAATTAACTCCCATTTTTGTCGAGCGTGCGGAAGGTGCTTGTATTCAGGATGTCGATGGCAACACGTTTCTTGATATGGCCGGCGGCATTGGCTGTTTGAACGTTGGCCAGCGAGATCCGGGCGTCACCACGGCGCTGCATGAGCAGGTTGACCGCTTTCTTCACACCTGCTTCATGGTGACTCCTTATGAAAGCTACATTGCGGTGGCGGAGAAACTTAACCAGCTCGCACCGGGCGATTCACCCAAAAAGACGATCTTGCTGAACACGGGTGCCGAAGCGGTGGAGAATGCCGTGAAAATTGCGCGCGCCTACACCAAGCGCCCCGCGGTGATTTGCTTTGAGGACGGCTTTCACGGGCGCACTCTACTGGCTTTGTCACTCACCAGCAAGGCTCAGCCCTACAAGGCGGGCTTCGCGCCATTTGCCTCCGATATTTATCGGGTGCCGTATGCCTATTGCTACCGCTGCTCGTATAACTTGAAGTACCCCGGCTGCCAGGTTCATTGCGCGACTCACCTTGAAGACACCTTCAAGCGTGTCGTGGCTGCTGAGTCGGTTGCGGCTATCATTGCCGAACCCGTCCTGGGAGAAGGTGGCTTCGTCACGCCTCCGCTTGAGTGGCTTGGGATTGTGCGTGACATTTGCAATCGGTATGGCATTCTGCTTATCGCCGATGAGGTGCAAACCGGATTTGCACGCACGGGTAAGTTCTTCGCGTGCGAGCACTACAATGTGGAGCCGGATCTGCTCCTGAGCGCCAAGAGCTTGGGCGGAGGCCTTCCTATTGCGGCTGTCACCGGCAAAGCCCACATCATGGATCAGACTGTGCCGGGTTCCCTCGGCGGCACCTTTGGCGGTAATCCGCTCTCGTGCGTGGCTGCTCTCGCCGCTATCAAAGCAATCGAAGACAATCATCTCAACGACCGAGCCATGCTGCTAGGCGACCGCTTCCGGAAAAGGGCGCACGAATGGCAGCGCAAGTTTTCCTTCATAGGAGATGTACGCGGCATCGGCGCTATGCAGGCATTTGAGATTGTAAAGACTGATGGCTCACAAACGGCGGATGCGGAGACCACCAAGCGGATCACGCGCTATTCCTATGAGCACGGCGTCATCCTTGTCACGGCCGGCACCTATAGCAACATCATTCGCCTGCTGATGCCTCTAGTCGTCACTGATGAGCAGTTGGAAGAAGCGCTGGACGTAATCGAGGCGGCACTATTATTCAGTCAGCAAGCCGAACCGGTGATGTCCGAAGTCCCGGTGGCGGTATCGTGAAGCCAGTCGTAAAGCGAATTGCTACCGCCGTTTGCTTTGTGACCTTTCTTAGTGCGTGCCATAAGTCTGAACCGGTATTGTCTTTGCTGGTGTGGGAAGGCTATGCCGACCCGTCGTTCATCAAGCCTTTCGAGCAGAAGTGTCACTGTAAGGTGAGTGCCGCCTACATGGGATCAAGCGATGAACTAGTGGCGAAATTGCGCGGAGGCAGCGCGGGAAACTACGACATCATTTCGCCCTCAAGCGATGTGGCCGGCACAATTGCAACCGCTGGTCTGGCTGCACCTCTGGATCTTTCGAAACTCCCATCTTATGGGAGCTTGCTGCCGGTCCTTACCTCACTACCGCTAGTGAAAAGCAACGGAAAGGTATATGGTGTTCCCTATCAGTGGGGACCCAATCCCTTGCTTTACGACACAACGCAATTCAAAACACCTCCCGAAAGCTGGAGCGTGTTATGGGAGCCATCACTACGGGGCAAGGTTTCCGTCTGGGACGATCTTTCCACCGTTTACATGGCAGCCCAAGTACTGGGTTATGACAAAGCCGGACCCACGGCGCTCTACAATCTGACTGACGAACAATTGGCCAAGGTAAAGGCAAAACTACTGGAATTAAAGCCTAATATCCGCAAAATGTGGTCAACCGGCGGAGAATTGACCAATCTGTTTGAAGCGCACGAAGTGTCAATTGCCATGGGTTGGCCGCTCATGACGAATCAGTTGCGCGCGCGCCAGTTTCCGATCGGCGAGACCATTCCGAAGGAGAACACCACGGGCTGGATAGATCACCTGATGATTACCGCCGCGAGCCAGCATCAAGATCTCGCGTATAAGCTTATTGAATACCTCAGCCAGGCCCCGGTCCAGAAGCAAGTTTCAGCGGTTACGGGATACTTGCCCGCCAATTCGGGAGTAGCTCCGCTGCTCTCGGCTGAAGAACGCCACAATCTGCATCTGGACGACTTGGATGCTTATCAAAAACGCATCTACTTTTGGGAGAACGTGCCCCGGCGCGACAAGTACAACCAAATGTGGAACGAAGTTAAAGCCGCGCAATAGTGGAATCGCTTCTTAGCATCGCCGGAGTGAGCAAGAGCTTTGGAGGCACAAGAGTGCTGCAAGATGTGTCACTCACGATTGCGAATGGCGAGTTTCTGACGATTCTGGGCGAGAGCGGGTCGGGTAAAACGACGTTGCTGCGAATCATAGCAGGATTTGAAACCGCCGACAGTGGCACTTTGACGATGCAAGGGGACTCGCTCGACCGGCACCCCCCCAATCGCCGCAACGTTAACACGGTGTTCCAACACTATGCTCTCTTTCCGCACCTCACAGTGTTTGAGAATATCGCGTACGGCTTGCGCGCCAAACAGGTCCCTGCAGCGGAGATCAAGACGCGCGTGGAAGCAGCGCTCGCGCAGATGCGTATGCCGGAAATGGCCGTACGGCGCCCGGCGCAACTCAGCGGCGGCCAACAGCAACGCATTGCTCTGGCGCGTGCACTGGTGAACCGGCCGGCATTGTTGCTGCTTGACGAGCCGCTGTCGGCGCTGGATGCGAGTCTGCGCACGCATATGCAGGGAGAACTCAAGACTTTGCAGCGCGAAACCGGCATTACCTTTGTTTTTGTCACGCATGACCAGGAAGAAGCTATTACAATGTCGGACCGGATCGCCGTGCTCCGCAATGGATGTCTGGAACAGATTGATACGCCGAGGGAGTTATACAATCGGCCGCGCACTGCCTATGTCGCAGCGTTTATTGGTAAAGCGAATCTTCTGCCTAATGGCATGGCTGTCCGGCCGGAAAATGTGCAGGTGGTTGCCCCAGGTTCCGTACTGGTTGGGAACGGCTCGCAGTCCTGGACTGGCACTGTCAAGCGGATCGTCTTCGCCGGCGCCAGCGATCTGATCGAAGTAGATTGCTCCGACGGCGTCGTACTCAATGCTCGGGTACCCAGCGGAGGGTCTTATCCTCCCACAGTCCAGCTCCTTGTCGCTCCGGAACATTTAATATCTCTCTCCTGAAGTATGTATTCACGCGCCTATCAGCGACTCGTGTCTATTCCTCCACTTTTATGGGTGAGCGCATTCCTGCTGGTTCCGTATGCGTCTCTATTTTGCATCTCCTTCTGGCAGGTGCGCTCGCAACAGATCGTTCACGAATGGACCCTTCACAATTACGCTCAGCTAATCGGTAATCCTGTCTACCTTGAAGTTCTAGGGCGATCTGCGCGAATTGCGGCCAGCGTGACCGCGCTCGCTTTACTTTTGGGCGTTCCACTCGCTTATTTTGTTTCCATGCGAGCCGGTCGCTTTAAGGATCTCCTATACCAGCTAGTCATCATCCCCCTTTGGGTGAGTTACCTCGTTCGTGCCTATGCGTGGAAAACCATACTCGGCGGCAACGGCGTTCTCAACACGCTCCTTATTCACTTCGGTATTCTGCATCAGCCGGCCTCCTTTTTTCTCTACAGTCCGTTTGCGGTCATTCTGACTCTGACTCACATCTACACGCCCTTCGTTTTCCTCCCAGTGTATGCCTCCATGGCGCATATCCCGAAGGAGTTGATCGAGGCGTCGAACGACCTTGGTGCTTCTCCCACGCGTTCCTTCTGGACGGTGATCTTCCCGCTCTCTTTGCCAGGAATTATTGCAGGCGCTACCTTTACCTTTGTTCTCAGCCTAGGCGATTTTATCGCGCCGCTTCTGATTGGCGGCCCCAACGGCATTATGATCTCGAACATCGTCGTGAGTCTCTTCGGGGCTGCTTACGATTGGCCCCTGGGATCCGCCATTTCGCTGTGCATACTCATCCTCGTGGTTGCTCTGATCTCGATCACCGAATCCATCGAGAAACGCTTGCGAGTGGGAGGCGCCCGCTGATGCGTCCGCGAGTGACTTGGGTCTACAGCCATGCGGCGCTCGTTTTCGCATTCCTTTACCTGCCGATTTTGGTTCTGATTGTCTATTCGTTCAATGGAGAGAGCGTTGCTGGATTTCCGCCGCATGGCTGGACTCTACGCTGGTACAACGAATTGTTTGCCGATGACGCTCTTTGGTCTTCCGTAAGCAATAGTTTGCTTGTTGCCGCGGCTGCGGTCGCGTTAGCCCTATTCTTTGGCATTCCGGCCGCTCTCGCGCTTGATCGATCAAACTTCCCTGGAAAGCAAGTCTTTCGGAGGTTCGTGTTGCTGCCACTCATTCTTCCCGGTATCATCACGGGGCTATCGCTGCTGACACTCTTTGCAGCTTCCGGCGCGCAGTTGAGTCTGCTCACAGTCGCTTTAGGTCACGGAACGGCGTTGATCTCCGTCGCCGTTACGGAGGTCTCAGCCGGTCTTCAGAAATTCGATCGCGCACTGGAAGAAGCTTCGCGAGACCTAGGGGCAAGCGAGTGGTACACGTTCCGGCGCGTGACGTTACCGAGTCTCAAGCTACCTATCATTGCAGCGGCCCTGTTGATTTTCACGTTGTCTTTAGACGAAATCGCCGTTACGTTCTTTCTGGTGGGACGAGAGAATACGTTGCCGCTTGAGATCTGGTCGCGGTTGCGGCGCGGCATCACGCCGGAGATTAATGCTGTGTCGACGCTGATCTTTGTTTTCTCAGTGGTCACAATTGTAGTGTGGTATAAATTGCGGTCGCTGATGACGCTCCCGGCTCGGTTTCGGGAGTAGAGATCAAGTCGGGAATGTGGCGCCAGTCAGGAGTGATGTAGGAGTTCGGTGATTGCCCGGTCGCTTGGTCGATCGCGCCGTCGGTATGGGCGTAAGCACCGGCATCGGAATTCGAAATCGTGATGCGGCCGAAGGGCTGGCGCATACTCATAGGCATAGCCATGTGGCCAGCGGTTTA
>PMSX01000086.1 GCA_003167495.1 Bryobacterales bacterium
AGACGGCTTTTTTCCCATTTCATCACCTTGGCGAATTCCTGTTGGCGCATTTCGCCGTTGCCGAATCCGACGAGGCGGGAGAGAACACCGAACTCAGGCCCGGAAAGCCCGGTTGCTTCCGAAATGTCTCGCCCTACCCGCCCCCGAACCTCTTCGGCCATGTCTTGAAAGGCGCGCCAAATATGGAGTTCTTGCGGGGTCAGTGAATGAGCGGCCATGTAGATTTTCAGATTATCAAAGAAATAGTTGACATGACAACCGAAACTGATAGTCTGGTTGACGTGTCAACTCTCTGCTGACCGTTTCGCTTGAGTACATCGTTGGCAATCTTAAGAATGCAGGGAGTAAGGAAGAATTCGCGTGAAAAAAGCAAATGTTATTTCCGGGCAGCTGGTTCACAACGTTGCGCTGGTTCTCGGTGGTGGCGGGGCTGCCGGAAATGCGTGGCAGATCGGTATCATCGCAGGCCTGGCCGAAGCTGGTCTCGATCTGACAGAGGCCGCCGATCTGGTAATCGGCACTTCGTCCGGGGCCACCGCGGCAGCGCAGGTGCGCAGCGGAATAACGCCGGCCGAACTGTTGGCTTCGATTCTGTCCGGGCCAGTACGAGCGGTCGGACAAAACCGGGAACCGCAGCCGTCCCTGCCGATGGGCATCGTGTTCGAGCGGATGAGGGCCATCGGCGCCGCTGCCACCTCAGCAGCCGATCTACAACGTGCGATGGGCGCGTTCGGGTTGGAGAGCGACTGCATACTCGAACCCGCGGCGGAACAGCGGCGCGCAATGGTCGCCGCCAGGTTGCCTCATCCTGAATGGCCGGACAGGCCGATGATCGTGGTGGCCGTCGACGCGCATACTGGCCAGGTGGCTGCGTTCGACCGCGATTCCGGCGTGGACCTTGTGGACGCAGTCACCGCGAGCACCGCGATGCCCGGTTTGACGCCCACGCACAACATCAACGGCACTCGCTACATTAACGGAGGCGTGCGCTCCACCGAAAACGCCGACCTCGCCTCGGGCTATGCGAACGTGGTGGTGCTCTCGCCGTTTGGCGGATTGAGCGGGAGACTACCGGCAGGTCAGTTCGAGGGCCTGCGCAGACTACCGGGCGCGGACCTGGCGAGCCAAGTCGAGGGACTGCGCAAGCAGGGCAGCCGCGTCGAGGTAATCACACCGGATGCCGAGTCCCTCGCCGCAATGGGCACGAACCAGATGGATCCGGCGACCCGCATCCCCGCCGCCCGTGCCGGTTTCGCTCAAGGCAAAGCGACACGCATGACGTTCCTCTGACGATTGCACGATGGCCAGCGTTACACCGTCTTCTGTGAAGAGCCAATTGGATGGTCCGCTCTTGACAGTCCAGCGCAGACCAAAGTATACTATCCATAGTATACTTATGCCTAAGAAAGAGATGCCTCCCGGCGCTTTGGTGCTATTAATCCTGAGGGTTCTTCGCTCTGGACCCCTCCACGGCTACGCGGTCGCCCAACGGATTCACGTGCTCTCCTCGGAGGTTCTGCACGTGGAAGAGGGAGCACTATATCCCGCACTGCAAAGAATTCTTCTCAAGGGCTGGGCAACGGCCGAGTGGGGGATCTCCGAAACGAATCGACAAGTTCGTTTCTACCGGCTCACGCCCGCTGGGCGGAAGCAGTTGGAAGCCGAACTGTCCGACTATGGCCGCGTGCACGAAGCAATTCAAGCGGTTTTGCGAATGGCCTGAGGGAGAGAAACCAATGAGTGAGTTCTTTCGCCGCCTCCGATATCTGCTGAACCGCCGCCGTTTCGACCGAGAACTCGCCAGCGACTTGGAGTTTCATCGTGAAATGGCCGCCGCTGAAAACCGACCTTTCGGCAATACGCTCCACCTGCGCGAGGAGGCGCGCGAGGCCTGGGGCTGGACGTGGATCGACCGTCTTTCCCAGGACCTTAGCTATGCGTTTCGACTGCTGCGAAAGTCGCCCGGCTTTACGCTCGCAGCCGTCCTCATTCTCTCCATCGGTATGGCGTCAACATCGCCGCATTCGGTTTTTTCAACCTGATGGTCTTGCGGCCGCTGCCCGTTCGAGATCCGGCTACACTGGTGCGATTCCAACGACTCTCTCCCAAGGGTTACGCATCGGTACTGCCTTATCCGGAAATGGCATTCTTTCGGGAACACGCGACCACGCTGTCAACGGTCCTAGCCTGGACTCCCTCCACGCTCAGAATGGATCACGAACAAAGCTCGCTGAAGACGCAATTTGTAACTGCCAATTTTTTCAGCGAACTCGGTGCGGAAGCCCGTCTCGGCCGTGTGCTCGATCCAGCCCGCGATGAGACAAACGGCGCCGAGCCAGTGGCAGTCCTGAGTTACGCATTCTGGCAGAACCATTTGGGAGCAGACCCGTCATTGGTGGGAAAGACAATTCGCCTGAACGACAAGCCGGTAACAGTGGTGGGTGTTGTGTCCAGCGAATTCAGCGGTCTTAGCCTGGAGAGCCCGGAGTTATGGCTGCCGATCAGCCAGCATCCCTATTTGGTCAGCGGCAGCAAGCTGCTCACGGAATACGCGGTAGAGGGGAGTGGCGTGGCCGTTTGGGGCCGATTGCGCCCGGGTCTGACTCCCAAGGCAGCCGAGAAAGAATTGCGCTCGCTGGCGGCGGCACTACGAGCGGGGCATCCGAACGACATTTGGGAGAACGAAAGCCTGCCGGGCAGTCCCGGAGCGTACGCAACCAGCGCGATCAATCAATCCCACCATGGGACAGGCACAAAGGATCCGAACAGGCTAATTCCGGTGGCCGCAACGGCCGGCGCGCTGGTGTTGCTGATTCTTGCCGTCGCCTGCGGCAACCTGGGCAGCTTGGTGCTGGCTCGAGGAGTAGCTCGAGCGCGCGAGATCGCCATTCGTGTAGCCATCGGAGCAGGGACAGGTCGATTGGTCCGCCAACTGTTTACCGAGAGCCTCTTGCTGGGCGTGTTGGGATCTGTGGCAGGGTTGGGCTTGGGCTACTTTGTGTTGCGGTACTTGATAGCGGTGACGGACACTCCGGCGTGGATGAATCCGGCGCCGGACTGGCGGGTTATGCTTTTCGCGATCGCCCTTGGATTTCTGGCTGCGATCCTGTTCGGCTTAACGCCCGCGTTTCAGGTGGTTCGGCAGCGCCATGAGGCAGCCCGCGTACGGCAGATCCTGATTGGCGCACAAGTCGCGGCCAGCTGCGTGCTTCTGATTGTGGCGGGCCTGCTGGTTCAAACGCTAAAACATGCTTCGGGTGATCCCGGGTTTGCGTACCGGCAAGTGGTATCCATCGATCCGTCGCTCGGCAACAACCGCTATTCGCCGGCCAAGGCGCGGGCCTACATCGACACGGTCGAATCCCGTCTTCGCGCCTTGCCCGGTGTCGAGTCCGTCTCGTCGGCGTCGACTCCCCCGTTAGGCAACAAGACTGTCAAAATTGGGCTCCAAATTGGCGGCCGCGCCATTTCCATCCACACCAACAGCATCGAGCCGGGCTACTTTCAGACGGTGAACATTCCTCTCCTGCGGGGTCGCGACCTGTTGCGCGGGGATACGGACGCGATCATCGTCAGCCAGTCTCTGGCCATCGCCGCTTGGCCCGGCGAAGATCCGCTGAATCGGCAGCTGAGTCTGGATGGGAGAAAATATACCGTGGTCGGAATCTCCGGCGATGCGCGGGTGGCGCAACTGGAGGATCGCGAGTCGACGGAGGCCTACTTCCTGGCTGCCGCCGCCGATATGCCCTGGATGGTTGTCCTGGTGAAGGCCTTAGGCCGACCGGAAGAAGTGGCTCCGGCCCTGGCATCGATAGCGAAAGCCATGGACCCCGAAATTATTCCGGACGTTCAATTGATGAAGACGTCCTTTCAAAATCGTCTGCGGGCCTCTCAGTATAGCGCCCTGTCCGTAAGCGTCCTGGCTTTGGTTGCGCTTTTTCTAGCCTGCCTGGGCATCGTAGGGTTGGTGACCTATGCAGTGTCGCAGCGCAACAAGGAAATCGCGATTCGGATGGCGTTGGGCGCCAAGCCGTCGCATGTTTTTGCGCTCGTGATGCGCCAGTTCGCGCTGCCGGTTGTTGTGGGATTGCTGGTGGGCTTGGGAGGAGCAATCGCATTGTCCAGGATTCTGCGCCAAGTGCTTTTCGGTATCGGCAGTCTTGATCCGATGGCTTATCTGGGTGCCATAGGACTCTTTACCACGGCTGTCGCTCTGGCTTCGCTATTCCCTCTAAGGCGGGCATTCCTAGTGGATCCGATGCACGCTCTTCGCAACGATTAGGTCTCTCTCCCCTTGTCACAAAGGGTTTAGAGGGTTGGGGCAGATAACAGAGGGTTGGCAGATAACAGAGGGTTGGCAGATAACAGAGGGTTGGCAAAGATTCTCGGGATTGGTGGCGGGGTGACTGTAATGACAGGGAAATCAGAGGCCTAGCTTATGGATTTGCTTGCAGAATGGTGCCGCAACGGATGTTGCCGACGCGCCCATGGGAATCGCCGTCAACCAGACTTGGACGCGGCGTCCGCGATTTGGTATCTCAGCTTGGTGGAACAGGCGGTCGCGTTTCGCAAGGGACTCCCAAGTTCCTTGTGAGCACGGGTAGACCAGACAGCAAACTACGTTGGCCGTGCTAGCGAGGTTGGCATACGCAAGCACTTGGAGGAGGTCTGCTCGGTGTCGTTCCTGAAGAGTGATATTTTGATCGTGCCATACGCCCTGCTGAAGTTCCTCCCAATGTCGTTTGTACTTCGGGTCGACAATGTACGAAGTGGCCTCCAGTTCCAAGATCATGTCTGGAACGAGTGAGCGCTGCGATCCGAGGTAAGGGGGGTCCCAAGCGAGCGGGGACACAGTTTCGCGCTTGCGCCCGGCTTTGAGATTGCCTCCCAACTGGCGCGCCACGATGCGCATCACCGTTTTGACCCATGCTTCGAAGAACCGATCCATTGGCATTGTCCAAGGTAGGCCTTCCAAATCGCTCAGCCCGGCGAGTCCCCTCTGGTCGACGGTCCACTCGATCGCTTGCAGACCTTCCAGGAAGAGATCTGAACGCATCGGCCTTCGTAACCACATCGCAACGTCCGGCCTTTCCGGACGGCGAGCGGGGACAGTGTGGACTTTCCGTAGTAGTGACTCTGCCAAAGCGATCAGACGATGGATGAAGGCTCCCTGCTCCTGTTGCGATTCGAGCGACCGCAGTTGTTTTTCCAAAGCAAATCGGATGGCACCCTGCAAGTTGCGGTCGTCGCGAAGATCGGGGAACGTGCATGGTACGGACAAGAAGTTTCCCTGCGGCAGTTGGCGAGTGGCGTACTGGGTCCAAGCGATGTTGCCCTTAGGCGCGGATCGAACTTCTGTCGTGAATTCAAATCGCCGTTCGAGGCGGTCCAGCAATGCCTTGATTCGCGCCAGCACCATAAAGGAAAGAACCCACGGTGGTACTCGGCGTTCGGAGCGCTTTAGCAGAGCCAATCGGAGAGGGGTGGGGCTGATTAACCAACCCATCTCGGCAAGCATCGGGCCGATACCAGCCCACGGAAATCTGGGCTGGATGACGAGACCGAAATCAGGTCTCGCGGTTAGAGGGGAGAGGAGTGGGACAGCACCTATAGAACTGCCGGAGTCGATGTGGAGCAATACGTCTCTTCCGTCATAGTCGCGCTGGATGGTTACTTGGAGCAGTTGGAAAAGCGGGGCATTTTGGGTTATAAATTGGTCAGTTAGTCGTGCCGCTTGACCTGCTGGGTCAGCGGAGGACTTACTTCCAAAGAAGGTCGCCGCGGATTTGGTGACGCGGGTGTGATCCTGGAGTTCGAGGCAGATGTCGGGCGTCGACGCCAGCGTCAATAGCGGCGTGCGCCGCTCTGTCGGCGGTTGGAAGGCTCGACGGCGAGCGGCCATTATAAGCTTTCGAGCCATTGCAGGTAGGCGCGAATCGCTTCTGCAAATCCGCTCACGTAGCCCTGGGCAAGGTACTCCGTCAAGAGCGGGACGAGGCTCGTTCTTAGATTCGTCTTGGCGAGTTGTTCGTCTCTGCCTAAGAAGTAGGAATGCCCCGGCACGAGGGGGAGCGCTTCATCAGCCGCGTGCTCGATGAATGTGGACAAGAGTTCGCGAAATGCCCTCAGGCTTAACGCGCAGCCGTAGTCTTCCACGACCTTAAGGGTGGGCCACAGTGACAAGAAGGCAAAGCGCCGGCGGACCGCCACGTCGAGGATGGCAATGCTGCGGTCGGAGCTATTCATAGTGCCCAGCACGTGTAGGTTGTTCGGGAGATGCAGTTGGCGGAAGAACGGCTTTCCGAAATCGTAGGACAAGCTAATCGCGCGCGGGGACTCCGGGTCTGGCTCGAAGAGATAGATGGCCTCGCCAAGAATTTTCCCCAGATCTGCCCGATTGATTTCGTCGATGTGGAGCAGATAATTGCGCGCGGGGTTCTCGTAGGCCCGGGCGGCTGCTTCCATAAGGAACCCGGGTTTTGGAGCGAAGCGAAATCCAAGCATTTCGCTGCCACCCGAACCCTCTTGAAGTGGCGCGAGGCCGCCGACGAAGTTTTCGTACGTGGTATTGGGGTGGAATTGAATTGTCTGACCGAGATCCGCATAGTCTTCGTGAAGTATTTGGCGCGCCATGCGGGTTTTTCCCGTTCCGGGCGGCCCTTGGATGATGACGTAGCGACGAGTGTTCAACAGCGGAACCACGTCGTCGCGGCTCGTATTGGGCATCAAATACTCGAACCAGGCAGACTGTACCGCAGATGCATCGCCCTGAAATTCCTTGAGTGGTGTGTAGCCGCGGTCTTCGAACATTAGATCGAGCATGGCTGTGAGCGCTGCGATCGTTCCGGCCCGGTCATCCGTAGGCCGGTAGATTGCGTACAAAACCCTGCCGTACTTTTTGAATGCGCCCTCATAGGCTGGCCATGCCTTTTGAATCGGCGTTGGCGCGTCGATATCAACGCGTGTTGGATCCTGCTTTGCCCAGGCTACCTGGGCACCGCGGCCAAACTGGCGATTCAACCAGGTGCAGATGGCCTGGATTTTTCGCGCGTGCCCAGGACGTCCAAGGATCGCTTCGTCAGGCGCGAGTCCTTGTGTACCAACTACCATGGCGACAAGACAAGGAGCATCATCGGCCGGGAAGATCGCGAAGGACATGCCACCATAGGCACCCGCGTCGGGGTTCGACGGGTGAATGTAGGCGGCATAGGGTACGGCGGTGTCACTACCCTTCATATCTGGGGCTCGGAGCGCCACGGATTCTTTTGCGCGTTTCGCGTAGCGCGTGCCGAAGAGCGCGGCGAGAGCCTTTTCGTTTTTCTCTTTCCAGAGGCCTGGCGTTGACGAGTGGATAATGTCCACCAGTGGATCGAATGGTAAGGACATAGCCCTACGGGTTTCCTTTCAGTGATGCGCGGGAAACAGATTTTTATACCAGAATAAGCCTCCCATGCCGCACTTACGTAATAATCGTGCCTCGGACTCAGTCCCACATAGCGGCCAACATCCCAGCTATGCTCGAATCGGCTGGCGTCTTCCACCACCAACACAAACGTTAGAGCGATCAAGTTCCGACTCCTTTGACTTGCTGCAGGAGGGTGGTTTCCGGATATTTTGTCCGTGCGATCTGCTCGATTCGTTCGTTATAGACATGGATCTGCCTGGTCATCGTTTCCACCGGTTCCAGCAGCGGTCGCAACGTTTCTTGCGCAGCCGCCGGCAGCAGCGTGGTTTGCTTCACTCCCGTCTGATCGGCGTCGCAGGCAGACGCGTGATCAGACTGGTTCGCCCCTTCTACCCGCGCGGCCCGCGAGCGGATCTCCATCAAGTGCAATTGCGGTTGTTCGCCGCGGTGTTGGATGTAACAGCTTCCGGTCGAAGCGCGCCAGCCGTGCCAACCTGTGCGCGTCCACCCGCTCATTCTCCCGGCTGTTTTCGTGGATTGCCTTCACTTTGCGCGCATTGGCCACCACCACCTCGTGTCCCAAACTGCTCAGCAAGCGAGTCACCCACGGCGAATGTGCTGCTACTTCCAGAGCGATCAGGCATTCCTATGCCACGGTGAACGCTTTCTGCAGCGCTATTTTCGTGATCGCTACACTCCCTTCCTTGCTGACCTCTCCGTTGAAAAACGCTCTCCGGCGGGCCGCGAAAAAGAGGGGACACGCCTGCCGAACTGGTCTACCAGGTAGCTCTCGCAGGGGCCCGGAGTGTCCCCACTTTTTCTTTTCATCATCATGGGTGGGCTGCAGGCCTCGGGCACTCCTCCAGCCCGATTGTCAGCTTTCCCTCGGCCTTCTCATCCCTTCTCGGATTCGGTGGTGGTTTCGGGGCGGAATGTCGATGTTTGGATATCCGTTGGGCGTTCTGCTGTGGTTTTACTGCCGGGGAGTTCTATCTCAACCAACAGGCCGGGGTGGGCGTTGCGGGCGTAGATTTGGCCTTGGTGAATAGTGACCGCGCGTTGGGCAATGGATAGGCCGAGGCCGACGCCGCCGCTATCACGGTTGCGGTCGGCTTCCACGCGGAAGAAGGGTTTGCAGAGATTGGACAGGCTGTCTTCGGGGACGCCGGGGCCGTAGTCGCGGATGGCGATGACAGCTTTGTCGTTTTGGCGGCGCAGGGTGATGTCGACGGCGGTTTGTTCCGGGGCAAAGCGGATGGCATTGCGCAAAACGTTTTCGACGGCGCGGCGGAGGAGTTCGCGGTCGCCATGGAGTTCGAGAGAGTCAGTGGCGTCCAGGTGAAGCCTAACGCTGCGAACCTCTGACTCGACTGTCGCATCGCCGATCACGTCTTCCAGGAGTCCACGGAGTGGAATGGCGGCGAGATTGCGGCTTTGCGGATCGTTTTCGGCGCGTGTGACCTGCAGGAGCTCCGAGACGAGAGTACTCAGACGGCCGGTCTCTTTTTTGATGCGGTCGAGCGCTTTGTTGTGATCGGGACTGGTGCGCGCAAGCTCGATGGCGAATTCCAGACGGGCGAGCGGAGAACGAAGCTCGTGGGAGACGTCTTGCAGCAGGCGGCGTTCGGCGGTTAGGAGGCTTTCAATGCGCTCGGCCATGAGATTGAAGGAACGGGCCAGTTTGCCAAATTCGTCTTGCCTGCGTGCTTCAGCGCGCGCGGAGAGATCGCCGGTGCCAAAGCGTTCGACGGCGTGCTCGAGGGAACGGAGGGGCGAGCCCATCAAGAGCGTGAGGATGTAGGAGAACGCGAAAGCTGCAGCGCCGATCCAAAGGTAATAAGGAATGGCGCTCCACGGGCCCGGAGGAGCGGGAGCGTCAATGAGCACGCGGTACTTGCCATATTGCGATGGCCAGGCGAGCAGCATGCGACTTTGCGTGCCCGGACTCCAATGGGGGCCGGCATGGCGGAGGTCGGCACTGCGATCGATACCGGTGAGTACGTCGATTCCGTTGCCATCGACTAAGGTGTGATGGCCAGGGAACATGCGTTCCAGACGAGCGAAATATTCGCGCAATGGTTCCTTGCCGCCGGTTTCGTAGGCGTGGCTCGCTTCTGTTGCCTGTAGCGAGAGAGAGGCGGAAAAAAAGTCGCGACGTTCGGGAGCGAAGCGGTTGCGCACCCAATTCGTTAGTTCGATGCCGGCGAAGCAAACCAGCAGGGTAGCCGTGAAAAGTAAAAAAATTCTGACGAAGATGGATTTCATGATGCGAATTGATAGCCAACGCCGCGAATTGTCCTGATGAGCGTGTGGCCTTTTTCCAGTTTTTTGCGTAAATGACTGACGTGGACGTCGAGCGCGCGGTCGAGCGGATTGGCTTGGCGGTTATATAAGGAGCGGGCCAAGTCGTCGCGGGAAACGACGCGGCCGGCTGAGCGTACGAGGATTTCGAGGATATCGTACTCAAGGGAAGTCAATTCCACCTGGGCTCCGTCACGGAACACTTGGCGGGTGTGTGGATTGAGACGGATGCCATTTACTTCAAGGATGTCAGATTTGAGGGCGGGCGTTCGACCGGAGCGTCGGAGTACGGCTTGTACACGGGCGAGAAGTTCGTCGGGGCTGAAGGGTTTGGCGAGATAGTCGTCGGCGCCTGAGTTGAGGCCGGTGATGCGGTCGTCGTGTTCGGTTCGGGCGGTGAGCATGATTACCGGAACGGCACTTTTGCGGCGAATTTGCCGAAGGGTTTCAAAGCCGTCCATGTGAGGCATCATGACGTCCAGGAGGACGAGGTCGAAATTGCCGTCGAGGACGCGAGCGAGGCCTTGTTCGCCGTCACGGGCGAGAGTGACCGGGATTTGGTGGGCGGAAAAATACTCGGCCATGAGGGCTGATAATTCCACGTCGTCGTCGACCAAAAGGATGGAAACCTGGTTCACGCGCTTCTGGTGTGAATATAGCGCGGATGGCTGTGAGAAGCTGATGTGCGAGTGACTGCGACAACGATTCGAGGGCTGCGGCGGCATGCTATCGCGAACACGCTATTCCCGCCGGCAACGCTCAGAGGGGCGATTGAGACGTTGGGTTTTGTGCAATGCGACCCGATTCGCGCAGGATCTAATTTTGCGGCAGCGGGTGGATGGATATCGCGCCGGAGATTTGGAGCGAAAGTATCCGGAACTCGGGCTGGAAGAAGACTATCTCTACGCTTATGGCATTGTGCCGGAAGCGACATGGCGGCTACTGCACCCGCGCATGACGAAACGGCTGAGCAGGACTGAAGAGCGGGTGTGGGAGTTGGTGTGTGCACAGGCGAAGATGCATCCGCGCGAATTGGAGGCCCATTTAGGGCGCAAGCGGCAGGTGAATGCCTGGGGCAGCTATTCAAAGGCGACGACGCGCACTTTGGAAGCACTGCACTACCGCGGTTTGTTGCGCGTGGCAGGGCGGGAGAAAGGAATACGCCTCTATCAGGCGGCGCGCGAGCAAGAGGAGTATCTAGCTCCACAGGAACGGCTGCGGCGACTGGTATTGCTGATTGCGAGGATTTTGACGCCCGTGCCGGAGCGTAGTTTGCGGGTAGCCTTGCGGCATTTGGCGCATTCTGCGCCAGCGCTCAAAGGGAGGCCGCAGGTGGTGAAGGGATTGATTGACGCTGGCGATTTGAGGGCGGCCCATGTGGAGGGTGTGCGGTATGTGTGGCCTGACGCGGAGTTAATGGAGATTGAAGCACCAGAGGTGGTCCGGTTTCTGGCGCCGTTCGATCCGCTAGTGTGGGACCGCTACCGCTTCGAGCACCTGTGGGGTTGGGCATACCGCTTCGAAGCGTATACGCCGCCAGCCAAGAGAAAGATGGGATATTATGCGATGCCGTTGTTGTGGGGTGAAGAAGTGATTGGTTGGGTGAATGTGAGTAAGAGTGGACATAGGGTTGAGATTGAGGCAGGTTTTGCGAAGGGGAAACCAAACGGCAAGGCATTCCGCAGTGCGTTTGAAGAGGAAGTGGAACGAATCAAAGAGTTTCTGAGCCAGGGAGGGGTGTGATAAATCAGCTTACAACGGTTGTTGGTTCGAGGATGGAACGATAGGGCTCCACGGCGATTGTCCGGTGCTGGAAGCAGCGTTCAAGGGCTCGTTGCAGCTCTTGGACGTTGATGGGTTTGGTGAGAAAATCGTCGACCCCAGCGGTGAGGCATTCATCACGATTTTCTTTCATGGCGCCAGCGGTGAGGGCGGTGATCCACGGGCGACTTTGTCCCCACGTGGAGATAATCTGGCGGGTAGCATCGAGGCCGTTCATTTCCGGCATCTGAACGTCCATTAAGACGACGTCATAGTGTTGGCGCCCCAGGGCTTCCAGTACTTCGAGACCATTTCCCACGAAATCCGGCCGATAGCCGAGACGTTCCAACATGCGGACAGCGACTTTTTGGTTCACCGCGTTGTCTTCGGCGAGGAGGATGTGAAGCGGGACGCGTCTGGCGAAATCTGAATCCAGGGTTCTTGCGGAGGCAGCTATCTGGAGATTTTCCAGGCCGCTTAAGACTTGGCCTATCGTGCGGCGCAGTTGCTGGCGGCGAATAGGCTTGGAAAGAATGGCCGCGAGCGGGCTGACGCGATCGCCAAAAGCTACTTTAGCGGAAGCGGCACCCGAACTCAGCAGCATGATCATGGGTGGCGCGGCGCTGCCAAACTCCTGGGCAATGGCAAGGGCAAGCTCTGTGCCGTTCATCTCAGGCATGTGCCCATCGAGTAAGACGGCATCGGCATGCTCGGCTCGTAGAGACTGCAGGGCTTCTTTGGCGGAAGCGACGGCATGAGAAGAGAACTTCCAACGATTGAGGTAGGAGGTAAGAGTCAGACGGCTGGTCTCGTTGTCGTCTACAACCATGATCCGCTTGCCTAGCCAATCGTTTGCGGTTGGTGAAGCGGGTTTTTCGGCATGGGCCGGCTGATAGGGAAGCTCCAGCTGAAAGATAGATCCGACTCCCAGTTCGCTTGTTACCCAAACTCTTCCACCCATCAGTTCCGTGAGCCGCTTCGAAATCGCGAGACCAAGACCAGAGCCACCAAAGCGGCGGGTGGTAGATGAATCGACCTGAGTGAACGATTGAAATAAACTGCCGATTTTCTCTGGTGGTATGCCGATGCCGGTGTCGCGAACAGCAACATGTAAGGTCTTGCTCCCGTCCTCCTTGTTGCCAATGCCGGCAGATAGTACGACTTCGCCGTGCATTGT
Organism: Bryobacterales bacterium; assembly: GCA_003167495.1. Classification (GTDB taxonomy): domain Bacteria; phylum Acidobacteriota; class Terriglobia; order Bryobacterales; family Bryobacteraceae; genus Bog-105. The sequence continues at coordinate 12,645 of PMSX01000086.1, forward strand.
GAATTTAACGGCATTGCCGACAAGGTTGAGGAGGATTTGGCGGGTACGTGTTATGTCGCCAAAGACCCATTCAGAGACCCGAGGATCAATTTGAGCCACAAGTTCAAGATTCTTTTCAGCGGCACGATTGGCAAGGAGCTCAAGTGCTTCTTCCACACAATCGTGCAAACAAAAAGGCTCGTTTTCGAGATCGAGCTTGCCGGATTCGATTTTCGAGAAATCGAGAATGTCGTTAATGATGGTGAGCAGGGCGTCTGAGGATGAACGGATGGTGTTTACGTAGTCGAGGGTTTCGGAAGGTAGTTCTTGATCGAGAATCAGAGTGGTCATGCCCATGACGGCGTTCATGGGGGTGCGGATTTCATGGCTCATGTTGGCGAGGAATTCGCTGCGCGCTTTGGCGGCGTGCTCGGCTTTGCGGCGAGCTTCTTCGGCCGCTACCAGGGCGTTTTCAGCGACGTGCCGGGCGGCATCGATCTCCCGCTTGCGCTGCTCTTCCAGGAACTTGCCAGCTAGCTGTTTCCAAAAGTCGGCGCTGACCTGCTTTCCCTGCATAAGTGTGAACAGCAAAAACATTAAATTGGCAAACGCGTATTGAAGAGCAGGTGAACTGTGTAACGAAAGAGCGCACGCAAGAGGAGGAAGTAGCAAACCGCTCAGCAAGATTTTGAAGATCTTACTACTGGGCGCGAGTGAGACGACGGAGCCTGATACAACTCCGGTATTCCAGATCAATATGACAATGAAATTCCAGCTTTCCAGGCCATAGGTTGCCATCGCATGCGCCAGCAGGAAGCCGAAACTGGTAGCCAAGATGAATACGGAGAAAGCGGCCAACCGATACCAGAGCTCGACCGACTTAGCGCGGATCTTGTCGTGCGCTGAAACGACGAATAGCCTGACCGTGAGACCGAGAGCAAATAGAACCGTAAAGGTGAGCAGGACAACGAAATGGTCGTGACGGTAGCTTGTGCCGCTCCAACCGATAACGGCAATGATCAGGTAGATGAGGATACCGAGACGTTGACGAGCAGCGAAGATCGTGTCTGCTTCGATTTGGGTGCGGTCCCGTAAGTCAGCGGAGAGCTGATCGAGAACCGATGGTTGCTCACGAAGCTGCATTTGTGCCTACTGCTCTTATCGGCCGCTTGCCGGACACCTGTAGGACGGCTGATGGGGAGAGTAAGCTATGCCGTAAACCGATGAACCGGCTAATGTTACAGGCCGAGAACAAATCAGACTTCGACCGTCTCCCGGACGTAGGAGGGTTCATTTAGTTTTGTTCTTGCGTTAAGGGCGTCGAAGCAGCGTTTGAGAGCCTGTTCCAATTCCTGGACGTTGATGGGCTTGGTAAGAAAATCATCGACTCCGGCGTCAATACATTCATCGCGGTTTTCTTTCATGGCGCCCGCCGTGAGTGCCGTGATCCATGGCCGGTCCGTACCCCAAGTGGAAATGATGCGCCGCGTGGCATCGAGACCATTCATTTCGGGCATCTGAACGTCCATCAGGACAATGTCGTAGGTTTGGCGGCGAAGAGCATCGAGAACTTCCAGGCCGTTGCCGACTGCATCAAGGCGGTAGCCAAGGCGTTCGAGCATGCGGATGGCTACCTTCTGGTTGACCGGATTGTCCTCGGCTAAAAGGATGCGGAGCGGAGCGCGCTTAGCGAAGTCGGAATCAAAGATTTTGCTGCTGGCGACGGCCTGTTTCTCGGACACGCCGTTGAAGACTTGATCGAGTGCGCGCTGAAGTTGACGCCGGCGGACAGGCTTTGGAACAATGGCTGTTACGACGCTCGCGGCACTGCCTAGAGCTTCCTTGGCTGAGATGCTGCCGGAACTCAAAAGGACAAGAGGAGGCGTGGTGCTGCCAAATTCCTGCTTCATAGCTAACGCGAGCTGGGCGCCGTCTGTTTCCGGCAGATTCCAATCGAGCATAACGACGTCCCACTGTTCGGTGCGTAGGGAGCGCAAGGCTTCCTGTGCGGAAGAAACGGCACGCGCGAGACACCGCCAGGAATGCAAGTAGGAAATGACGACTTGCTGGGAAGTGTGATTGTCGTCAACCACTAGAATACGTTTGCCATTTGAGCCGTTTAAGAGCAGGGGCGGGGTTGCCGGGACGCCTGCGGCGACCCGGTATGGAATATCGAGTTGGAAAATGGAGCCGATATCGGGTTGACTGGTGACCCAGATTTTGCCGCCCATCAACTCGGTAAGCCGCTTGGAGATCGCCAGGCCCAGACCAGTGCCACCGAAACGCCGCGTGGTGGATGCGTCTACTTGTGTGAACGACTGGAACAAGGAATCGATTTTGTCTGCCGGTATTCCGATTCCGGTATCGCGCACCTCAAGATGCAACAATTCCTTGCCATCTGCTTGCTTGTGAACCTGGGCCGACACAACAACTTCCCCGTGCGTGGTAAATTTGACGGCGTTGCCG
>PMSX01000259.1 GCA_003167495.1 Bryobacterales bacterium
CCATGACCCAGACCGCCGAGCTTTATCCTTTGTTCTATCTGACCGGCAACTTCGGCTCCGCTCTGGCGATTGACGGAGATACGATCCTAATCGGCGCGCCGCTGACCGAAGGTCCGGAGGGGCGAGGTGTGGTGTACACGTTCGTTAAGCCTTCCGGCGGCTGGACCTCAACCTCCGCGTACAACGCAGAGTTTAAACCCAATTCCGGATCGACATTCGGCCAAGCAGTCGGCTTCAACGGTACAACCGCGGTAGTGGGATATGGGCCAGGAGCCACAACATTACTGGGCGGCGCGGACGTGTTTTCCTTCATCCCGTGATGAAGAACCTGATCGATCTGAACATTACAGGAGTCAAGACGCGATTTTATGACGATGAAATTCCACCTGCATCTCTTCACATCCGCCCTGTTCGTTGGGACGGCGCTCGCCGCCGGCTCAAACCTCACGACACTGCACAGCTTCACTAGCTTTGCCGACGGAGGATACCCAATGACCGGCTTGACCATCGACTCCAGAGGCGCACTTTACGGGGGCACCGAGATCGGTGGGAACTACGAAGCCTGCGACGAAGGGGGCGCCTGCGGTGTTATCTTCAAGCTCACACCTCCGTCGCAAGCCGGGGGCGTGTGGACCGAGAGCGAGCTTTACGACTTTCAGTTCCAGGATCCCTATCCGCTCGGCGGCACCCTCGTCTTCGCTGGAGCAAAGAATCTCTACGGCGGCGCCGGACCCGGAGGAAATGGGTCGGCGATCGTTCAATTAACCGAGACCAATGGATCCTGGAGTCTGAACCCTATCTACTCTCCCGCGTCCGGCACGCCTCTTTTTGGAAAGAAAAACAACATGTTTGTACTCGGAGGCGGTACCTATGGAAGCGTCGTGGAGCTGACGCGGAGCTCAAACGAGACGTGGACGGCAACGACACTTTACACTTTTTTGGCCGGAAACGACGGAAATAATCCCCAGGTAGGAGTCGTAGCCGACTACGCCGGCAATCTTTACGGCACAACTTTATTTGGTGGAGGCGGCACGAACTGCGGAACAGTCTATGAGTTGTCGCCACAGGCGAATGGCGGTTGGACCGAGAAGATTCTTCATTCCTTCACCGGAGGAGCCGACGGATGCTTTTTGACGGGCGACGGAGTGATCCTCGACAACCAAGGCAACCTATTCGGCGCAACCATAACCGGTGGAAATGGCCCGTGCGACGGGGGTTGTGGAGTGGTCTATGAATTGAGCCCTCCCGCCGGACCGGGCGGCGCATGGAAAGAGACGATCCTCCACACCTTCGTGAATACCGACGGCGCCAATCCGCAGGCCAATTTGACGCTAAGCTCCACCGGAGTGCTTTACGGAACAACGGAATTGGGCGGCGGTGGACCGTGTGAGCCGACAGGCGCGGGATGCGGTACGGTTTTCCGGCTGATTCCACCTTCCGCCCCCGGCGGGACTTGGGCCGAGAGTTCCTTCGGTCTGAACGGCGCCGACGGCAGCCGGCCGCTCGCAAGCGTGCTGCTAAATGAATCTACGGGTACACTTTATGGAACAACTCGCTTAGGTGGTGTTTATGGCTATGGAACGGTTTTTCAACTTGTGCTGCCTTAACCGCATATCGATCTTCATCGGGATCTTCCCGCTCTCGATATCTATGCTCGCCGCTGGCGGCTTCGAGATCAAGAGTGCGCAGCTCAGAGTTTCTCTTCCATCTCGGCCCGTTGACGGCACTCAAATTTCGGGGAATCCGACGATCGAAACGGATCGAGCGCGACATCACTGAGGCGTCGCTGGGCAGCTACGTATTGTGCGAAAGCGCAGGGAAAGGCTCCCTGGCAGATCCTCGCGTTGCTTTCGCTTTCACCTATTTAGCGAGCCACTTCGCGCTCGACCTGCTGAACGAGCAACAGATAGCCGAGCTGATGGACTACATTGAGAGCCACCCGGATCAACTGGGAGCAGCTGAAAACGCGTCGGCATCTAACGCTGGAACTTCACTGCATCCCTTTCACCAGCCGGTCCTGGGTGCCACGGCGCTCACAAAACAATAATATTGGGTCCGACCGAGGGGCCACGCGGGCACCTGCCGGCCTCGTGGTTGGCGGGTTCCTGTTAACGCGCCTGATGATAGTGTAGCCCGGACAGGCTCGCAAAGTTTACTGCGGCTGAGCGTAGTATCCGGTTAACGTTTGAGCCTTCAGCTTGGGGCGATCCACCTGAACCTGAATGGCGCGATAATCATTCGGGCCATCCGCGGCTGCGGGAGCAAAGGTCAGGATGTAGTAGTCATCGGCATCTCGCACGCAGGTTTCGATTTCTCCCGCGATGTCGTTATTGGAGTTTAGGACTCGGCCTCCGCTCTCAAATGCAAGAACCTGCAATGCGAGATTGCCGATCTGGACGTCGCGCGGGGCGCGTACGCCCTTTATGAACGACTGCCAGTAGAACGTCCGAAAGGACCCCGAATCGGAGGTCCCGAGCGGATTTACGTCGTACAGAGTGATGCCGGAACTTCGCAGCTGAGTGGATAGCGAGACAATGGTGTTGAAGATGCCCTGCTGGTCCTTCTGGCTCAATTCCACGTTCGGTCCGGAGATCATCGGCCAACCGGGGCTTAAGAAGATGACAATTTTTCGGCCGGGCATTCCGACAGTGAACTGGCTGAGTTGGTCGAAGGCACGGACCGACAGTTGCATCTGGTCGTCGCGCCCCCAGAAGCCTTGTTGGCGATTGATGGTTCGCAAGCCCGACGGGTTCTGGTCCATGTAGGCCACCAAAGCGTTTCCATCGCGGGTAGGAACGCCCTGAACGTCCAATCCCTTATCTGTCAGGAAACCGATCATTGCGGGGAAGGTCAGTTGGCCACCCTCCTGCTTCAGAAATCGCTTGAGCTGATCGCGCGCATACGCTACGCGAGTATAGGGTAGGTTTACGGCATCAATGATGATAATGACTTCGACCGGCTCCGCTTTCGCGTGAGTACCTGAGACGGCCTCAAAGGACAGGACCGCCTGCGGTTGTTTATTGTCGACGATGGTGAAATCTTTCTGCTCCAGACCGGGCACGGGTTTCCCGGTCTTGTCGTTCACAACGACGTTCAGTTTGATGGTGGCAGTTCCCTCGAGCGGCCTGTTTGCTGTCGCGATGGCATCCGGCGCTTGGCCTGCGAGCAGGGGAAGAAAGAACATAGCCAAGCCGGCGGTCCTCATACAGCGTCTCCTCACTTTGGTGTAGACGACTAGAGGAAGGTACATGTTACTACCTTTGTTGGGTTGTGAATCTGTAGTTCGTGAAAAAGCTCCCTCACTTTGCTTTTTGATGCTTCCAACGCTTTACGGCCTAGCTGAGTCGCTCGGTATACTCGCCGGAGCGATTTTCCGCTCCGCTTGGGTCGAACGAAGATGG
>PMSX01000100.1 GCA_003167495.1 Bryobacterales bacterium
AATCAATCCGCAGAATCCCAATACATCCACAACATTAACGGCGCGCGCGCTCGAAGATCTCCCAAATCCGGGCGGTGACTTGACCTATCCCTTGCAATTCGCCGCTGGCGCATTGATCAATACCGCCGGTAGTTCAAACGATTTCGTAGGTGGCAGCAATGGCTACGGTAACGTGCAGTTTAACGGTCTGCCCGCCTTGTCAAACGGTTACATTGTGGACGGACTAGAGACCAACGATCCGCTGACCAATCTGAACAGCGGATTGTCGACAAATCTCGTTCTTGGTCTGAATTCGATTTCCGAGGTCACGGTCAACACACTCTCCTACGCAGTCGACGAAGGGCGTTACGGAGCGTCGCAGATCAACTACGTGACCAAGTCCGGAACGAACCAGTTTCATGGAAACCTCTACGAACTGTGGAACGGGTCGAGATTCAATGCCGCCGATTTCTTTACCAATTCGACCGAAGGCAATCACAAACCGCGATCAACGGTCAATCATTTCGGAGGCAGTTTGGGAGGGCCAGTTATCCGAGACAAGCTATTCTTCTTCTTCGATACCGAGTGGGTGCGAATCGCGCTGCCCATTGTCTCAGCCGCAACAGTTCCGACCCCGGCGTTTCAAAACTACGTCTTACAACAATTGCCGCGCGGCGGAACGGATTCGGTAACCGGGTCAGTCTACCAGCCAGCGCCGCAGCTGGTGCCTTTCTACCAGAAACTGTTCGCGCTCTATGAGAACACTTCGGGAACGCCGCTCGCGGTTCTCGGTTGCCCCTTTAACAACAACGGAGCCGCGGCAGGTGGCTATCCTCCCGACGGGAACGGCTGCGCAAACCGCCAAATTATTTCGCATTCCAGCGACGACCACGAACAGGTGCAAACGGCCCGCGTTGACTACAACTTTAACGAGAACAACACGACGTGGTTGCGTTTCCAGGCTGACACCGGCGTTCAAGCTGCGTATACCGACCCGATTAACCCTGTCTTCGATGCGTTTTCTCCGCAGCCCTTGTATTCCGTCGCGACGGGTTACACGCACGTTTTCTCGCAGAACTTGGTTAACTATTTCAATCCTGCGTTCTCCTGGTACGCCAGCCTGTTTGGTCCTACTGACTTCGAGTCAACTCTCAATGCGTTCCCGATTGTTTTGCAGGGTAGCGGAGCCAATGCGCCATTTACCCCTCTCGGCGGACTGGATAACACCTGGATGCAAGGCCGGCGCGCTTCGCGATTTTTTATCAATGACAATCTCGCCTGGAATATGAGAGCCCATGAACTCCGCTTCGGGACCAATACGCGAGTTCTTGAGCTAAATGACTACGACTTCGGCGAAGGCGTCGTTCCCCTGGTCAGCTATACGACATTGCCCCAGTTCATCTATGGAGTGGCATCGACCGCTAGCGAGACTTTCCCGCTCGCAAGTTCACAACCGTACAATTTCTTAAATCTGGACTTATACGCGCAAGATACTTGGAAGCTGACTCGGAAGTTGACCTGGACCTTCGGGATGCGCGCCACTCACAACTCCAATCCGCTGAATCCCCACGATGAGGTCGCGCGGCTGGCTGGTTCATTCGACGCAATCTCTCACAATGTCAATCAGCCTTTGAATCAAGTAATCCGCACTGGCCTGGGAGACATCTTCGCGTCGACTCCGCTAGTCATGGCGCAGCCCCGGACCGCGATCGCCTGGCAGTTGACACCGAAGACTGTCTTGCGAACCGGGTTTGGATTGTTCAGTGACATATTGCCGGGAAGCGTGGTGGATCTGGTAGGTACGAACCCTCCGTACTCCAAAACATTTCAGGGTGGCCTGCTAGGTACGGTGGGCGGCGCCGCTATCGCACCCGGTGTCGCCAATAGCGCCGTCGGGGCAACCGTAGCAGCCAATGAGGCATTCAATTCCGGTTTTGCGCAAGGTCAACTTTCCTGTGCGTCGCCGCTTTCCAATGCAAGTACTTGTCTTCAGCCGATCGCCATCACAGCCGTTCCGGACGGGCAGTTGCACGCTCCCTATTTCATGCAGTGGAGCTTTGCCCTCGAGCATCAAATGGGCGATTTTGTGAATTTACGAGCCCAGTACGTTGGCACACGCGCGGTAAATCAACCATATCTCACACAAGTGAACGGCTACCAGACAGTCTGCCAGGGTTGCTTTGCGCCGTTCCCCTATGGACAGCCTCTGGACCCACGATTCGGCGCAGTCACGCAACTGAATACCGGCGCGAACAGCCATTACAACGGTTTGCAAATGACGCTGGAAAAACGCATGGGCCACGGGCTTGAGTTGCAAGCAAACTTTACCTGGAGCCGCTGCATGGACACAGTTTCAAACGGAGGATTTCTTTCGTTTTCTTCGGCTGGGATTCTTTCACCGTTGCCCGGAGAGCTGGGGCGGCAGTACGGGCCTTGCGATTACGACGTTAGACAGAATTTCTCGGCGCAATATGTTTATCAGTTGCCCCTGAAAGTGCATGGCCGGATTTTGGGTTATGCACTAAACGGATGGCAGGTTTCTGGGACTGTTTTCTGGCACACCGGACTTCCCTTCTCCGTCTTGAGTGCGCCCTATACTGCTAATGGAGACGGCATCGTACAAGGCAGCGGACCGCAATATGCCAGCGTTGTTCCTGGCGTCCCCATCTATGAACATAACCCGATTCCCGGCGTAACACAGCCCGGAACCATCCAGTGGTTGAACCCAAACGCGTTTGTCTCAGCGGTTGACCCCAGCACGGGCGCGTGTGTGGGCGGCGATACACCGGCGAACTGTCAGTTCGGAAATCTTGGGCGCAATGCCCTGCGCGGACCGGATTTTCTTTGGAGCGATTTCTACCTTACAAAAAAATTCAACCTGACTGAGCGCCTCAAGCTACGCGTGGAAGCGCAGGCGTTTAACATTTTCAACCATACAAACTTTGCGCTCCCCTCTGACGTGTATGCCGGTATTCCGGGCAACCGCTCCACTCAGATTGGCTTCGGAGCGCTCACTTCCACAACCTCTCCGCCAACGGGACTGCTAGGCGTTGGATTAGGAGGAGACAGTTCGCCGCGAATGATTGCCTTTCAGGCGCGGCTCGAGTTCTAGGAGCTCATACGTCTTGATTGGTGACGAGCCCCGTTCCCCCATCCTCCCAAATCAATGATCACGGCAATCAGCAGCCACAATAGATTGATTCCCGCCGTTGGCATCTGATTGTTGACTTCCCACGCATAAACGAGTGTTGTGAGCGGGAGAAAAATAAAGCCGAGTATGGGAATCAGCAAACCACCGTGGTAAGCGCGTTGCAGATAGGTTGAGAAGAACCACAGCAACAAGAGCACGATACGAGGAAAGAACAGGGTTACGAGCAATAAGAGACAGGGCATAGGCGCATGCGAGACAGCCTCCCGGCATGCCCACGCTTTGCCATGCTAACAGATTTCGGACCTAAACGCGCTCGCAGATATACGATCCCGAATCCGCTTTTCTCCCATCATCTATCGATGGGAGTTGACAAGGCCCGCTGAACTATGCGACACTCCCATCAGTAGACGATGGAACGAAAACTACCTGCGGGAGAGCTGCTGCCCGGCACAGTGGATCTTCTACTACTCAGAGTTCTTGCCGTTGGACCCATGCATGGATTCGGTATCGCTCAGCGTCTGAGGCAAGTCTCGGACAATGTACTGCAAGTTGGTGAAAGTTCACTCTACCCAGCTTTGCAGCGGCTGCTGGTAAATGGCTGGGTGAAAGGCGAATGGGGTGCATCGGAGAACAATCGCCGGGCGCGCTATTACACGTTAACCGCCGCCGGCCGAAAACAACTTGCCGAAGAACGCGAGGGATTCAAACAGATGGTAAGCGCCATCCAAAAAGTCCTTGAAATGGCGTGAGATGATGTTCAACCTTTTGGGTCAGACAGGCCGACGGCTTCTTCTTTGGACGCAACGCGAGCGCCTCACCCAGGAACTTGCCGAAGAATTGGAGTTGCACCGTCACCTGAAGGAAGCGGCCGAGCAAGAAGCCGGAAGAACAGAGACAGCGGCGGAACGTAGCCGGCGCGAAATGGGCAACGTCACGCTTGCGAAAGAGGAAAGCAGAGATATGTGGGGCTTTGTATCGATTGACAATTTGCTGCATGATATTCGTTATGCACTTCGCGTGTTTGGAAGAAATCCCGGTTTCGCCAGCATTGCGCTACTCTCGCTCGCACTGGGCATCGCGGGGAATTCCGCAATTTTCAGCATCATCAACACGCTGCTGATTAAACCACTGCCCTTTCAGGAGCCGAGCCGTCTGGTTCGCATAACGCAGCTCTATCCAAAAGCGATTTTGGAATATTTCCAACGACACTCGAAAACAATGGACATTGCATTCGTGAGCCCAGGTTCCGAGTTCAATCTGACGGGTGTCGGTCCAGCCTCTCAGATCGCGGGAAGTGAGACTTCCGCCAATTTCTTTTCGGTTCTCGGAGCCGGAGTCCAAAAGGGGCGAGCGTTCGAACCCGGCGAAGATCGTCCGGGAAATGACGGCGTTGTCATCCTTAGCGAGGAACTGTGGCGGACGAAGTTTCATGAAGATCCCGCTATTCTCGGCCGCACTATTACTCTCAGCGGCATCAACCGGCGAGTGATTGGCATAACATCGGCAAGTTTTTCGTTTCCTTCGACCAAGGTGCAGTTTTGGATTCCCGCGCGAATTGATCCTCGCGACTCAGTGGACTATTGGGGCGGAGCTTTCGTACCGCTGATCGCCAGGATTCGGTCCGGCGCGAATATCGAACAGGCGCGGAACGAAATTCATTCGCTGGCTGCCGGCGTTTGGCAGCTGTTCCCATGGCCCATGCCGAGACTTTGGAACGCTGATTCCACGGTCATCTCGCTCCAGTCGGACCTTGCCGGTGAAACGCGCACCAAACTATTCGTTCTTCTGGGCGCCGTGGGCACTGTCCTTATCATTGCTTGTGCAAATGTAGCCAGTTTGCTATTGGCGCGCGCCAATGCCCGTCGCAAAGAAGTGGCCATGCGCGCGGCGCTGGGCGCCGGAACGGGCAGAATCGTGCGTCAGTTACTGACTGAGAGCCTGGTGCTTTCACTTACCGCCGGGGCAATCGGCATAGTAATGGGAACCGCTTCCATTTCGTTATTTCGGTTGGTAGTTCCGGCTGAAATTCCGGGCATGGCTCAGATTGGCGTTGATTGGCGTGTGTGTACCTTCGCGGCCGCGCTCTCTCTTCTCACTGGCTTGTCTTTCGGGAGCGTTCCCGCGCTGAATGCGCGCAACTTAGATCTGGTAGAGGCCATGAAGACCGGCAGCCAGCGCTCCGCCGGCAAAACCCGCATGGCGTTTAGAAGTGCTCTCATTGCAGGCGAAATCGCCTTGACCGTAGTTCTAGTAACTGGGGCCGGGTTGCTCATGAAAAGCCTGTACGATCTGACGGCCACGAATCCCGGCTTCAATCCTCAACGGATCCTTACCGTGAACATCAGTCCGAATGACTCGTTTTGCAAACATCCCGAATCGTGCATTGCATTCTATAACCGTCTGCTTGGACAAGCGCGCGGCTTAGCCAGTGTGGCGGACGCAGCCGCTGCCAACACCGTCCCGCTGGACGGCCAACTGCCGGCAATTCCGGCGGATGTCGAGGACCATCCGAGGACGGCGGATTTTCCGTCTCCCATGCTCTGGACTGGCGCGGTTAGCCCCAATTATTTCCGACTGATGCAAATTCCATTGATTTCTGGAAGACTCTTTACCGATGCCGATGGGCCGAAGGCTTCACCAGTCATTCTGATTTCAGCATCGACAGCCAGGCGTTTTTGGCCGGGCGCTAATCCAATCGGCAAGCACATAAGGAAAGCAGGCGAGGCGGGCTGGAGGACAATCGTCGGAGTGGTAGCCGAGGTCAAACAGTTTAACCTCGCCAACCACTCTCCAGGCTCAATCAGCGGAGCCATCTACATGCCATATGCTCAGGCTGTACTCGGTAACGGTCAGATTCCTGTCGCTATGAACTTGTTAGTGAAGACTGCCGCGCTTGCCGGCCAAACTTCCGGCGAGCTTCGCCGCCTCGCGGTGGGAGCCAACCCCGACGTTCCCGCCGGGAGAGTTCTGAGCTTGACTGACGTTAAGGGAGATTCTATCTCCGACTTTCGCTCCACCATTTGGGTCTTTCTCAGCTTCGCAGGTGTTGCGCTCTTTCTGGCCGCCATTGGACTGTATGGACTGATGTCGTACTCAGTTTCACAGCGTACCTACGAAATCAGTGTGCGAATGGCGATTGGCGCTCAAGCAAGCAGTGTGGTCGGCCTGATTCTGGGAGAAAGTTTGCGGGTCACGATGATCGGTTTGATTGCCGGACTTGCGGTGTCGTTTCTGTCAACCCGATTTCTATCGAGCATGCTGTTCGGCGTTACAGCCACCGATCCTTTAACTTTTGGAGTTGTTTCGTTGCTGATCTTGCTTGTCGCGGCGGCGGCCAGTTCGATTCCAGCCTGGCGAGCCGCGCGCATTGATCCTATAAAAACGCTTCGCGCGGAGTAATGCGAATGAAAATCTAAAAAAAGGGCGACTCAGTTAGATGTTGGCCTGGACCTGCTGACCTACCATCTAACCGAGCCGCCCCTCTGCCTTTACTGTTCTCCGATCATCGTTGCAGTCGCCCAGGCTGCGGAAGTCGCCCACGCGGCGGAAGTACCCCAGACCGCGGAGGTACCCCACACTGCGGAGGTGCCCCAGGCTGAGGATGTGCCCCAGGCGGAAGACGAGCCCCAAGCGGCCGACGTAGCGGTTACCGCCGAGACCGCGGAAGACGAGGTCACCACGACGTTACCGGACCCGATAGCTGTGCTGCCCCACACGACTAAAGGATTGAACAAGCCGTTGCTTCCCGACGACGCCCAAACGGAGGAGGAGTTGAATTGAAAGTAATCCTGGTTGCCGGAGGAGTTCACTTTCACAACCGGCGAAAGAGCGCTTCCGGTAGCCACATCGTTGCTCTGCAAGGCAGCGAGGATGTCGAGGTATCCAGCGCCGCGTGTCAGGGCGTCGTAGTAATCGACATAAGAAATACCCGTCGTCGGATCGACGGCCACACTGTAGGACGGAAATACTTTGTAGGCAGTTTTCATGAGCCGCGCTTTGACTTGATCCGGATTCAGATTGGGCTGCGCCTGCAGAAGGTCGGCGACAGCTCCGCTAACGACACCAGCGGCCATACTCGTTCCGCTGAGCATCCAATAGGCGCTTGATTTCTGTGTCGAGCTGCCTTTGGAGTTGTAGTAGTTCGTGGTGATCAGATTTTGCGGTAGCAGTAAGGCTAAGGTCGAGGTCGGGCTCGCCAAATCGGAGACCACCAAGTTGCCGGGAGCTACCAGATCGGGTTTAGCAATATTGTCCAATAAACTTGGCCCTTTCGAACTGTAACTCGCCATGAGATCATCGGTGCGGGTATAAGTCTCCATGGTCTTCATGGCGCCTACTGTGATCACGTACGGATCGTTGCCGGGCGCATTAATCGTGCCGTAGCCAAAGTTGTTGAAGGCGTTGATTCGACCATCGTTACCGGCGGCCACCACCACCACGATGCCAGCCTTCCAAGCGGCTTCGACTGCCTGGCAGAGCGGATCGACCGTGTAACTTTCGGTAATCGGTCGGCCGAGCGACAAGTTGATCACGCGGATGTTGTATTTTGACTTTAAAGAAATGGCGGCATCGATGGCGCTGATGACGACGCTGTCGGAAGAAACGCCGAATTGATCGAGGACCCGCAAGCTGATGATGTTAGCGTTGGGGGCCATGCCTCCGAGCGAGCGAGTACAAGTGGAGCACTGTGCGCTGCTACCGCTGCCGGCAATGATGCCCGCGACGTGCGTGCCGTGGCCGTACTGGTCTTGATTGTTGCCGCCGGTGAAATCTTGCGAATAAACAATGCTGCCCGCAAAATCGGCCAGCGGCGCAACACCGCTGTCAATCACGGCAACGCCGATGCCCGCGCCTGTGACATTGTATTTCTGCGCGGCCGAAATCGCACCACTTAGACTGACCAGGTTCGTAGCGGCGGTGACGTAATCGAGCTTTGGCGCTATTGGGTGATCGAGTGAGATATGAGCCACGCCAGGGTCAGTCGCTAGACTGGCGAGGCCCGAGGCTGGCATCGAATAAGAGCCAGCAGGTACAGAGTGTAAAGTGTTGAAATATGTCCCGCCACGGCTTAGCACCTTCTCATGGTCGGCGCTATTGGGAGAGTGGTTATAGGTCACGATCACTTTGACATTAGAGCCAGGATCGATCCCTTGTAGATCGGAGGAGAGGGTAGCCGTTTGACCGAAAACGGCACCGGCGAAAAGTAGAGACGTGAGAATGTGCTTGGTTCGCATTAGATAGACCTTAAATGAACGGCATCTTTCTTCGACAGAAAAGATTTGCAACGTTCAACCTCAAATGGCTTATCGCAGCTCAGAGATCGCTCAATAGCTTCAGGTACGCCCCTAGTTAGTCTCCTTTGTACCGGAATAAGGAGGTCAAAGCAAACGGCCGCGAAGTATTGTTTGCCTTCGTTCGCCGCTAGCGTCGTAAACATTTAAATTCGCAAGCGCTCCGACCCGCAAGTCATCCGACAGCCCCAGCATCCTTGCAGGATTGCGTGAGGCGAGCCGCACTGCGGTTGGCAAATCGGCTCCGGTGAACTCCTGCATTCTACTGACAGCTTGATCGAGCGCGATAACGCTTCCGGCCAGGACGCCGGCATCCGTAGTACAGCGGCCATCGTGCACGTGCACAACGGTTTCACCTAGCTTGTATACTCCATTCGGCATGCCGGCTGCTGCCAGCGAATCGGTGATCAGAATCGCTCGCTCTGGCCCCTTTGCTTTAAACCATAAACGGACCATCTCCGGCGCAACGTGCACTCCGTCGCAAATGAGATCGGCATAGATCCGGTCACAATCCAGGACGACACCCAGAATGCCAGGTTCGCGATGATCCAACGCCCGCATTGCATTGTAGGTGTGCGTGGCGGTAGTAGCGCCAGCCTCCAGACTCTTCAGTGTTTCCGACTTATTGGCATTCGAGTGTCCGATGGAGGAACGGATCCCAAGCTCCGTCGCGCGTACAATCGTTTCGAGGGCCCCTGGAACTTCAGGAGCGATGGTCATCAGCTTGATGTGACCTCTTGACGCCTCCCAGAACCTATCCAGCAGGGCAACACTGGGAGGTAAGATGAACTGTTCTGGATGCATCCCCCGTTTTGCATGCGACACGAATGGCCCTTCGATATGGATTCCTAAGGGTTTTGCTTCATCCTGATCGCGATTGTTCTCTATGAAACGCGCAATGCCGTCTAGCGCCAGTAGCGTGAGATCAAGCGAAGCCGTGACCGTGGTTGCAAGGTATCCGGTGACGCCACGGCGGGCCAGGAACATCGAAACGGCGCGAAGTGCTTCGGCTGTTCCTTCCATCACGTCGTGCCCTACCGCACCATGCATATGGATATCAAGCAAGCCGGCCGTAAGCGTGGCGTCTTCGAAGTCATAGGTTAGTCCAGTGCTTTCACTGGCAGTACGCGACGAAATGGCAACAATATGGGGACCGTCGATCGTAAGGAGCGGCTGGTCGATAACGCTTTTCGCGGTGATCAGACACTTTGCTGCCAATGTAATAGCCATGATTAAGTGTGCCGCAACGGATTAAGTCTTCCGCCGCCGGTACACCACGACATCGTCCCCGTAGGCAGCCGTCGAGCTATACGAAACGCTTCTCCTTCCAAGGTATTCGAGCAAACTCGCTGGTTGTGAAGGAAGAGCGTGGTTCACCACCAGCACGCCGCCAGGATTCATCGTTCGCGCGATGGCAGCTTTGGCTAAGGCTTGATGGAACAGGTCGTAATAGACAAGGATGTTTGTCGCCACCACGAGGTCAAATCCCTTGCCATCCTGTGTGTCCAAAGTTTGCGCCACGATGTCTAAGTCAACGGCGTCCAGCCGCATGACATATCGCGGCTGTACTGCTACCGCCCGCGCCTCTACATTGCGCTTCAACGATGGCGGCGGCGCGATCATAGAAACCGGATTGCCAATCACATCGCCAAAGTGTTGCCAGTATGCAATCGCCTCCGGGTTCCACCCGCCCTGCGCATCGCGTGGCAGTTGAATGGTGTAAGCGCGACCGGCACGCGCCTGATCGGCTGCCTCGCGAACGTGCGCAATGACTGCCGGGTTCAAATCGAAAGCGGTCAGTTCCACCTTGCCCGCCGCCCCAAGACCTAGCCGCGCCACCGCTTCCAGGACGGCGAATGGCTGGATGGTCTGCAACGGGTAGTAATCGTAGCCGCCACGCTTGTCGGCGAAGTCCAGGCCAGGACCTATAATCGCAACGCGGCGAATCGCGCCCGGCGACAGCGCACCCTTGCGCAGCATGGCCCGTAGCGTGTCCTCGATGGCGTAATTCGGGAGCAGTGACGTATCCACGGAAAGCCCCCGCTCATGGTAGAGCGTGCTTCGCGCGAAGATCACCTGGCCGCGATCTCCCGTTTTGCCGGCAGCATCCAGCGTACTCTGGTAACCACGCTGCTCGGTGGCAAACCGGCTGAGATTCGCTTCGAGCACTGACTGTACGGCGGCCCCAGCAATGCCGCGCCGGGCCAGGAAACTGGCGGCAAACCGCAGCCTCTCACTCTTGGGTTCCCGTGCGAGCGCTGTTGCAAATGCGCTGACCCGCGCACGTGCCGCAGCGGTGAGAGCTCCCTCCGGTGTAACGGCCTCTTCCGCACTCTCAACGCGGGGTAGCGCCGTAAACGCGGTGCCGTACAAAATCAGATTGCTAATCGAATCCTCAAAGCCGCGATCAACCCGGCCCCTTATGTCGCCGTCGCACGCCCCAATCCAACGATCCCATGAGCTGGCGTCTGGGAGATCGCCTGTAGGAGCTCCTGAACTCGCAAACTCGCTAACGATCTCGCGCACCTCGTCGAACGTCAGGAAGCGTACACTCCCCTCCCCCGCCGTTACGATCCGCGCAGCCGATACAGCGGCGATGGCGGCCAGCAGCGCACAGCGCGCGCCATTCGGAACACGGAGATTCATTCGGTCCTCGGCGCTCTAAACGCTAAAGGCATTGTTCCTCGATCCTCGAATTGTACAGAATTACGGGATGAATACGGCCACGACCGGGCAAGACATACTTCCCAAATGTTGGCGCCGAATATGTAAGGCTACTGAGGGGTCCGCCATAACCGGAGACGTTAGTTCTCTGATGGCCTCTCCACATGATCGATCACAAGAAGCTCGGCCGCCCCCTTCCCCGGCTCCAATTTCAGCCCGAGCTTCCGCAAAGCCGCAAAGATCGAGCCAGTCGGGTCAGTCGGGGTCAATTGCACCGCGGCCGGGTCGTCGCTGCCGCCCACGCTGTCGCCATGGAATCCCGGAAAGAGATCGCGCATCGACAAATCCAGATGTATGTCAAACGTTCCCGCAATCCCTGTTTTGTCGATAACATCGCGGTCCAAACTGGCCGAAAGTTGCATGCAAAGACCCGCCATGGTCTGACCGTACGTATCGACTCCATCGCCCGCGCTGGGTCCAAAAAGTCCACATCCTGGGCGCGACGGCCGCCCAGGTACCGCCGGATGCTCAAAATCCACGGCAATGCACGTCCCTTTCCGAGCCGCCTGAAGTCGCGGCCCTCCCTTGGCCACTCTCAGCTCAAATAACGGTACCTTTTTGGTCTCCCGGTGGATCTTCAATTTAAACCTGTCTTCCAGGAGAGCTTGCATCATAGGGCCCCTCATCATTGCGTTGTCTGGAGTTCCCTCAGCTTTCGCTTCAATACTGTAACGGTCGAAACTGACCCAGGCCGGTCCTCCCTTGATCGACTGAAAAAGCAACCTCACAGAGATGGGTGGACGAGGTGGCAACCCAGCTATCTCGCTTGCCGGCAAAGCTTTGGCATCCGCGAATCCAAGGTACGCCCACTGGATCATACTCTCCAAAGTTTGGCATCCCAGCTTCAACCTCCCGGGAGACGAGAAATCGCTTCCTCCCTTCCTGCGGCCCGGAGTCACCTGGTTCGCCTTACAGGGCTTGATTGACGCCACCTCAAATTTCGGTATGACCTCCTTTTGTGGCGACTGACTCTCAGGTGGGTATGCCTGGCTCACAGTCGCGTTCAGCATGCCAACGGTGATCGGCACTGTGAGAGCCGCTATCCCTCCCGTAGCCAGCGCAGCTTTCTTTGCGAAGGTCACTGTCTAACTATCTCGCAATTCTACCCGTCCTTCCAAAACAACTCCGCATCCGACTTCCTTACATAATTCGCATCAACCGCAACCGGATCACTCCATCCCGCCTTACCATCCATCTCCGCGCACTCCGCTACCGCAGCCGCCAACCAACGTGGCGCACTTGTAAAACCATCGCCGAACCCAATAAATTCAGCCCCTGCCGGCACCGTCTTCACCCACTCATCCCAAACCGCCACCGTCTCCGCAACCACCACTCGCGCGTGCGCGTCATAAACCGCCCCATACACTTGGCCCCGCCGCGCATCCAGCGCCACTGCTCGCAATGGCGCACGCCCAAACAAACTCAAGGCGCGCAAATTGGAAATAGCCGCCACCGGCTTGTGCAGCGCTTCCGCCAGCCCTTTCACCGCGGACAAACCCACCCGCACCCCCGTAAACGACCCCGGCCCACTCGCCGCCGCGAAGCATTCAATCTCGGTCAGTCGCGTGTTCGCGCTTCGCAGCACCTCTTCAATCGCCTGAATAATCAAATGCCCGAACCCGTCAGGCGAGTGCAGTTGCACCTCTGCTACCGTCTCATGTGCACGCCGCACCGCCAAGCTCCCAAACTCAGAGGTGGTATCAACCGCTAAGATGACCGGTAATTCGCTCATTAAGGCGTCAGCGTATACACGCGGTCGAGCTCATACGCTTTGCCGTTCGCATTGATCGCTTGCAAGCGCAGAGTCAAAATCGCGCCTGGCTGCGCCAAAGCCTGCGGCACTGTCAGATTGCCTGTCGGACCAATCGCCAGCACCCGCACGCCTTCTCCACCCGACACCACTTCGCCCCACCAAACATATTGCATGGCACGCGTGGCGCGGTTAGACTTCGTAATCTTAACCTTGAACGGTACTGGTACGCGCACACTGATCTGATCTCCCGGCGGATCAGTAATCTCAAAGGGAGTCTTCGCCGCGTCACTCTCCGGCTCCTGTACCGGCGGATTGTGTGACTCAAAGTAATACGATCGCGCCATTGACTCCTTCCGGCCTTCGCGCGGCAAATATAAGATCCAATCGTTCGCCTTGTCGGGCGTTTCGCGGCTGAACACTTCAGTACGCGAATCCTTAAGCGGAGTCTCTTCGCCAGTGGCCGGGTTGATCCACTCTGGATTGTATTTGTGTCGTGGCAGGGTAACTTCCACAATGCCCGGCTTTTGAGCGTAGGTCAGACATTCCACAAAGTCAATCTCGGCATAGGGATCGGTGCGGCCATCCACGGCCACCGCCCGCGCTCCGTCCACATCGAAGAACGGTTCAAACTCCCAATGCCGCGCATCGGACAATAGCTTAAACCAAGTCTCAACGGCCTTCACATTCGTTTCGTTCTGAAGCGCTTCATACGGCGCGCTCGGATACTGTCCATTCGCTGTCGAGTTCCACAACTCATGCCGGAACCCAACCGGCTCTGCCGTCGAAATAACGTGCACCGACGGCTGCTCCGTGAACTGATGTTCAACTGCCCCCAACTCTGGCCGCGGCGAGGCTTCCAGTATAAAGTTCATCCAGCCATCGCTCAATAAGGGCGACGAACTAGCCCATGCATCCGTCGAGCGGGGATGCCGGAAGCCATCGTACTTTTTCAGGTACATCCCGATGTCGCGCAACAGCCCGCGCGACCCGGCGATGTCTTCAAAATGCTCAATGCCTTGCCATGTCACATTCAAGCCTCCGTACCGGGCCACAACATAACGGATGAACGGTTCCACTTTCTCTCTATCGTTGAACGCGCCCGTTCGCACGAACGCTTCATCGGCGATCACCAGATCGGCTGTGAAGGTTCGATCTTCCGCCGCCAAGATTCGCTCATCGAGAGTCCGGAAATACGCTAGATCCGGCCGCCCGTCCGGGGCAAACGGTTTGGCCGAACCATGTGCCGTAAGCACTGTACCTCGAATATGCGTAAAGCCATTTTTCTTGCGTGCGTCGAGCCACGTTTCTAACGTTGCCTGGTCCATATCAAGCCAGGGAACGCCCGCGCCCAGCCACAAATGCGGTTTCTTGCTCGTGCTTCGCCAATGCCGCAAATTCGCCACGTTCACCATGCCCGCTTCGCCCGTTTCAGCCGCCGTGAACTTCGCTTCCTGCTCATCCAAACGTTTGCTGCTGCTGGTGATTTTGTAGGTCCATTCGCCAGCCTCCGTAGGCGTAAAGCGCACCCGCAACGTTTGGCCGCCGTCCCAAAAGCTCCGCATCATGTAGGTCGTGTGGGTAGGGGAGCGGAACTCAACCCGCAGCAAATCGTCGTTCATCTCGCCGCCTGGCGACTTCAGCTCGTTGGCCTGCATCTCAAAAGAAAGTTCACAGGGAAAATATTGGCGTGCTCCTTGCGAGCACGTTACGGGCGATGCTGCCTTTGCAACTAGTACGAATAAGGAAAGCGCAAAGGAGGCGGCTGCGCGCCGCCAGACGAGACAGGAATTCCCTGAATCCTTGCGTGGCGTGCCCCAAAACGCGCCCGCCTTGCGCCTCTTCGTCCCAAAACAGCCGATTGCCACGCAAATTCGCAGAATCCGCATATGGTTTCAGCATAACCAAAGAGTCCAAGGCGCACTCTTTTCGCTGGCACTCTCCCTTATTTGCTGCCAAAGTGATACGAATTCCACGTGAACGCAACTAAATATTTGGGACGCAGTACTCGCGCAACTTGCCAAAGGCGAAAATCGTCCATAGAATTGAGGGATACTTAATCCCTCGACGGGGCACGGTGGTTATACCAACTGTGCAAAGACTGAATAAGTCGACCGGGTTTGTCGATAAGAAGGTGAGGCTGCTTATGGACATCGTTGGAGATAGAAAGTTCGTAGAAGTGCCGGGTGGCAAGACTCATGATCTGCCGCCGCTGCTCGTGAAGACCGTGCCTGAGGTGAAACGCCTCGACAAGATGATGGGCATCGCTGCCGAGATTATCGAGCAGGAAGACATGGTGCCGTCGCTGGGGGCGCCCATTTGTGGTGCCGATGATCTGCTTGAACGGCGCAGGATGGATCTCGCCCTCAATCTGGTCGATCAATATCTGGGCGTGCTCACTCACTGGCACTGGGGCGATTCGGTACTCGAGTGGATCAGGCAATGTGAGATCACCTTCGGCGCGCGGCTCGAATTGCGGAACCTGCTCCGCAGCGATATTTGGCCCCACGCCGGACGCAGCAGTTTTGTCACGCTGCTCGAAGACAAGGATGTCAAAACGCCGGGCGTGAGTCTTGAAAAAGCAGTCGGCTTGCGTCTGGCCTTCCGCCAGATGCCGCCCATTCGCTGTTGCTCAGACCAGTTTTTGTTCTATCTGAACAATTCGCTTGGCCAAAGCGCCTACCAGACGTGGCTCGACATGATACCCAACCCGGTCTCGTCTCTTCCGCCCGAGCGCTTCCAATTTGAGATCGTCGACATGTCAGTCGACGTCCATTAATCAACGCAAGGACAGCGGCGCGCGTATCGTAATCCCCGGGGCAACGTACAACTTTACCCTGGATGTTTTCCCGATCTTGAAAGAAGACTCGCCGCTACGCCATCAAAACCAGCCCCCGGACGGCTCGAGGCCATTGATGCGTAGATACGTGACCAGATTGCCGTAATGCAAGGCGTCATGATTTCCGACTTGCGTCAAAATGAACATTTTGTTCGTCTTGAAGCCAAAAAAGTCCGCCCGGTCATTGAGGTGCGCATCGGTGAAGGCGGAGTACACGCCGTCGCAGTACCCGAACGCGCCTTTGAGGCGGCCCACGGTCTGGGTCTTCGAATCCGTCGCGGTAGTCGTGTCGGGGTTCGCTTCACCCTTGGCGTTTGAACAGAGTATGTAGGAGATATCCGCCAAATGATTCAGAATCTCGGCAAATGAGCGAACTTCCTTCGTCGGTCGGTAGCCGTACTTGGACTCTGGCATCGCCTCCGCCGACTTCATGATCTTGTCCTGCANNGCGTTGGCCAAGGACGCCAAGAGGGAAACAGATACCATGCCAATAGGAACCACGGCGCGAGCAATGGATCGGAACCTTAACAATCCTCCAACATCTCCGGGTGGACAGCCTGAGCCTCTGCGGTGGTCAAGAATATATCTCCGCCCGCCGCAGGTCGCTACTCCAAAGCATGAGCCGTTCGATGCTCCTAGTACTCCTGTGTGATGTCTGGTAAGCATTTCGATCAACTTACGAATCGCACAGAAGAGATTTTTCGGGAAGTATTGCATTCGACATCCTCCTGCCCAGCAACGTTGGCACGCAAGGTTCCAGTTGGCGCGCCGGGTGCTACCCCTTTGTAGTCAGCAGATAAGAAGATGGCGGAGGCTATGGACTCCATGCCGGACTGTCCATTTTCGATTTACACTGTCCCACTAGCGGCATTCCGGCGGTGGTCTAGGGTGCCCACGCGGACGAATGCCATCCCCTACGACGCAGCCCATGGTAAGTGATTTACAATGTGGGT
>PMSX01000356.1 GCA_003167495.1 Bryobacterales bacterium
GCCATAGTTGGCGAACTTGACCTCCAGGTTGGCACGCTCGGAGTTCGACCGATAGAGTGCGGCTCTGGTTAAATCTTCCTCTGACATGGAAATCGCTTCGAAGTAGCGGCCTTCCTCAATGATTGCGGCGGACCTTGAAACCTCATTCCCAATGTTGGGCACGGCGATGCCGGCAATCTGCGCCTCTACAATTGCGCGCTCGGCAGGATTGTCGTCGACGAAGACGAAGCTCTCAACGCCCAAGTTCAATTCGCGCGCAATCGCCAGGAGGTTCTCGTGCTTTGGCTCCCAGTTAGCCTTAAAGCACGAGATATGTTCGAGTTTGAGCACATAGTCAGGATGCTCGAAGCCCTGCTTCGCAACCTCTTCATTGTTCTTGGAGCAGACCGCCAATAGGATTCCGCGCTTGTGCAGAGAGAGGCAATACTCCTGAAATGCGGTATAGGCCTCGGCGACAGGTGTTTCACGCCCTATCTGAATCTTCTCGACCCCATCGTCTCCGATCACTCCTCCCCAAATCGTGTTGTCGAGGTCGAGCACGAGCACCTTGCGGCTCTTGCCGTAGATGGCCCGCACCAGCGAAGAGAGAGAGCGAGCAACCGCGACGTTGCCCTCGGTTGTCATGAGGATTTTGTAGCTGAAGTACCGGTCCCAATCGAACCAGCGACTCAGGCCGATCCTGGCCGAGATGCCATGAATATCCTGGACGAGCAGCCTTGGATTCCGTGCAGCAGCGGCGGCAAACTCCGCATTGAGCGCCAGAAAGAAGCGTGACGTACCGCCCAGGGAAACAGCATCGAGGTTGCCAAGAACAGCGAAGGGCGGGAGCTCGAAGTTATTCTGGATGATCTGTGCGGAAAGGTTGCGCTCGATAGACTCCCAAATCTGCCTGTAGCGCCCTATCTCTGCTTCAACATGCTTGCGAAACTCCTGTTCGGAGCAGTCGACGGGAGGCACGGCCTGAACATTGAGGTAGGAAGTGTGCAAATACACGATTGCGGGGTTGAACGCGATCAGATCGGCAGGGTCGAGCACCGCATCCTCGTAGTAGCGACCGTACTCCGAGTGATGGAACACAGGTTGAATTCCGGAGGCGAGGAGGAATATCTCCAGCAGATCGGCTACTTCATTGGTGGTTGACCCGCCCAGGATAGCAATGCGAACCGGTTGCAGACCTTCAGCGGCCGAGAGCTGCCGCCGCAGGCTCTTCCGCTTCAACAGAAGTTCGTGCATGGGAATTTGCTCGATATTCATTGCGTAGCCAGCAAAAGACTACAATAACAGGCCGTCGTTCTGTTGGCGAATTCTCAAATAGGCCGACGAACAGGGCATGCAAATGGGTCCTCCAGCATCGTATTCTTGAAGAGGCTTTCCCGCTGTTTGGCCTCTCGAAGGTGGGCAGATGATTGAACTCGTTGCTTCGACGCCGCAATCGGCAAGCATTACAAATGCTGCGGTTGGCGACGAGCCTCATATCCTGCTCGTGGTTGACCAATTGGCAAGAACGCTGGGAGGGGGAGAACGGATCGCACTGAAGATTGCGGCGGAACTGCCGCGATATGGCTACCGGGCTTCGATCCTGACTCTGTTCGCCGATCCGGAAAGTCCTGCCTTGAATTCTCCGCCCTGCCCCATCTACCTGCTGGCCCTGCAAAGCTCCTACGACCTGACAGCGATTCGAAGTGCATTCGAGCTTGGACGCTTCATAAAGCAGGAGAGGGTCCGGATCGTCCAAACCTTCTTTGAAAGTTCCGATATTTGGGCTGGCTTTGTGACGAAGGCTCTATCAAAGGCAAAGCTCATATGGGCGCGCAGGGACATGGGAATTCTCAGGACGCGGAAGCATCACATGGCGTATCGGCTGCTGGCGTGGGCTCCCGATGCGGTGTTTGCGGTTTCCGAACAGGTCCGGCGGCATGCCATCGAAGTGGACCGGATTGACCCTGCTCGCGTGCAGACCATTTATAACGGCCTGAACCTTAGCGATTGGAGTCCGGCTGCCAGGCAGGCGAAAGAACCCGGTGAGTTCCTCATCGCGACAGTTGGCAATATCCGCAGGGTGAAGGGCCACGATATGCTCATCCGCGCAGCGGCAATCGTTGTGAAGCAGTTCCCCACGGCCCGTTTCAGCGTGGCCGGCCGTGTTTTGGAGCCGGACTATTTCACGGAGCTTCAGGCGCTCATTGAGGAATTGAAGCTCGCCAATCAATTCCATTTCGAAGGCGAAGTGGCGAATCCGCGCCAGTACCTTGCCGCGGCGGACATCTTTGTTCTGCCCTCGCGCAGCGAAGGCTTCTCCAATGCGATTGTCGAGGCCATGGCCGCATCGCTCCCCGTCGTCGCGACCGATGTGGGCGGGAATGCAGAGGCCGTGGCAGATGGAATCAGCGGATTCCTGGTTCCATCGGATGACGCAGCAGGCATGGCTGCTGCCATACTCCAACTGCTCTCAGATCCGTCGCGGAGGCGGGCGATGGGGATTGCGGGAAGGAAACTGGTGGCGGAGAAATTCACGAGTGAGGCCATGATGAGCCGGATTACCGCAGTTTACGCGAAGCTGCTCTCTGCGGGTTGAGGCTTGACCGCGAGGCAGGATAAACAGTACCTTTGGTCGGCGTACCGATACACTCAAGTACCTTTCTAATCATAAAGTTGTACCCTGATTTGACCCGAATGTGTAATTCTTCTTCCTCGAATGCGCAAGAGTTTGCACATTTGTCATCCTCTTCGTCGCTAAATTGCAGATTATAAAACGGATATCTTTGGCAGTTGGGGTGCTTATAGTGAGGCAATAGCTGGTAGTAAAAGAAAACCGCCCGAGAGGGTTAGTTCACGAGGACAAATGAAGACGATCCTGAAGATTTCAGCAATGCCGGCGTTGCTCTGCGCACTTGCGTCAGCAGCATATGCCGACAGCGTTACTTTCAATAGCGCCGGTTCAACCTCCGGCCCGTATACCAACGGTACCTTGCAATACACGGGTACCAGCCCGCTGAATGGCGGTTCAACGCTAAACGCCCCGACGAGCGCAACAGTCGCAGGCGGTCCGAGTTCCTATGACGTGGCTGCCAACGGCGTTTGGGTAAACGCAATTGCGGGCACAAGCTGGGTCTCCAATTCACCAGAAGCGGGCCCAGATGGATCGGTTACCGATCCGAACGCATTCTATTATTACTCCACGACATTCTCGGCCGCCGGCGGGGCATCGACCTACGATGGCAGTGTCAACATCATGGCGGACGATACTGCCGAGGTATTGCTCAACGGCGCTGTCATCGTGCCGTTCGGTCTCATTGGAGGCGATGGCCATTGCTCTGACAACGTTCCGAACTGCAATGGTTTCGACACGGTCTCGTTAAATGGCACAACGCTTCTTGCCGGCTCTAACACGCTGACGATCATTGACGCACAGACCGGCGGAGGTCCCGCTGGTGTGGATTTTTCAGCCAATCTTACGCAAACACCGGAGCCCACATCGCTGCTGTTGCTTGGCACCGGGCTGCTCGGCCTGGCCGTCGTTGTCTTCCGCAAGACGAAGCCATCCGCGCAGTTGTTGAACTCGTAAGGTTTGCAGGGCTTTGCTCCGGGGAGCGCGACACTCGCGCTCCCCGTTTGGTTTGTGCTCACCTTCAGCGAGTCGTGCGAAGTTGCTTCCCGGTCGCCTGGGCTCCCGCGCAAACTCAGCCTACGACGGTTCGAGACACGGTATCGATCCTCCTGTGGAAGCGAGACGTTCCCGTCATGCACTTGGTTGGGAAACCTGGATTGACGGGATTGCAACAACCTTGCCCGGCGCGTTGCGACACGAATGACGAAGTCATCCTCAGTTTCTTCGGAATAAACACGCCTTAAGGGTTCGCTACGAAGCCCAAATCAGCAACATATCCAGGGCAGGATGCTCCTGCGCCGGCAATGCGCAATGACTCGAGGTGCCAGGACTAGAAGTCGAATTTGACGGCCCCCTGCAAGAGCCGTGGGGCGTCTGCGCTGTTGATCTGACCGAATGACGAGGCGTTGACATCGCCGGCGACTGCATTTGAGCCAAAGAACTGTGTGTGATTGAACACGTTGAAAGCTTCGAGCCGGAACTCGAGGCGGCTTGAATCGGTAACTCGTACATACTTTTGCAGAGCCACATCCCAGTTTTCGAGGCCCGGGCCGAAGAAGTAGCGGGGCGAGACATTTCCAACCGTGCCGAGCGGTTGCAGGCCGAAGAGCGAGATGTTGAAGTAGGGATTTCCGTTTTGCGGATGGTGGTTCAAGTTGAGCGGGCCGGGTATGACTTGCGGCAGATCCACGGAGAACGGGTTTACCCCATTCGGTCTAGCTCCAATGAGCGAGTTGTCGCTGCTGTTTTGCATGGTGACCGGAAGGCCGGTGCTGAAATGGGCGATCCCGGAGATTTGCCAGTCGCTGGTGAACCTGTCCTTGCGGCGGAAAAGGTCATCGATGGGAAGGTTGTAGTTGAAGCTGGCGACAAAGTTATGCTTGATATCAAAGGCTGACAGCTCGTAGGTCCGATGAGGGTCTCCCGGGACCAACATGTCGGCAATACTTGACGAAATGTCGAGAGACTTGCCGTAGGTATATCCGGCCAGAACGTCGAGCCTTCCGCTTTGGTGCCGAAGGGTGACTTCGAGGGCGTTGTAATTTGAATTGCCGACTGACTCTTCAAAGGCATCGCCGCCGAAGTTGGCGCCAAAGGGCCCTCTGCCCTGGACCGATTGTCCCGATACGGTAGTGAAGGTTCCGGTTTCGCTGAACGGCCCGCAAACCGCGCTGCCCGACGCAACTTGACTGAGTTGACTGACGCTGAGGCAATTGGATGCAATGCCGGGGTTGGCCGTAACCAGGACATACAGATGATGCCCCTCGCTGCCGATATAGTTCAAACCCAGCACGGTGCTGTGACCCAACTGCCGCTCGATGGAGAGGTTATATTCCTCGGCATAGGGGCTTATGTTGTGGATGTCGACCGCAACCATGCCGGAGATGGGCTCAAACTGCGCCCAGTTAACCGTGCCGTTGGGGTTGCTGGGAGATGCACCAAATGCAGGAAACGGGATCGGGAAACGCTGGCCTTCGTTGTTGCCGGTGCCGGCATCGATAAAGGGATTGGAGAACAATGGAGAAACGGGGCTCGAATAGGTGGTGCCGTATGGTGGGTCGCCGGCCATTACGCCGGCGGTGATCCCTTCGACCCCTGTGAAGAACCGTCCGGCTCCCAAACGGAAGCTGGTGTCGCCTGGATTTCCAAACAGTGCGCCCAATACGCCGTCGTACCGCTTGGAAGGCGACCATGCAAGCCCGAAGCGGGGAGAGAAGTCGTCCCAGCGCCTTGAGGAAAGTGTGTTCGGTACGCCCTTATCTCCAGGGAAGACAATGCCGGTGGGTGCACCGGTATAGACCTGGGATTGCTCGCCGACGACAAGTGTCTGGAGCTGATTGAACTTTTCGTAGAGGGGCATTTCCAATTCCCATCGCCCGCCGTAATTGAAGGTCAGGTTTGGCTTGATGCGCCAACTGTCTTCAACAAACCCGCCTGCATACTGGTTGCGCATGTAAAAGGGTTGAGCATTGCCTTGCTCGTAAGTGCTGGGAGCGCCGACGAAGAAGTCGGCAATATCCAGGCCGGTTTCCGATCCGAAGAAGGCGAACTCGCCATTGGATTGGATATCGGCATTCCCGTTGGTCTGGTTGTAGCGCAACTCGCCGCCAAACTTCAATGTGTGCGTCCCAATGACATGGGACAAAGTGTCAAAGTATTGATAAATGTTGTCGTACTGGTTTATTCCGGTGACGGTGGAACCCATGGTGAAGTTGTTGAAGATGATGTTTTCGACGCCGACAATCGCAGGGCGTTGGGGAAGGATGGTGGGGCTTCCGCTGCTGGTGACAAATCCCTGGGAGGTGAGAGAAGTTCCCACAGTGCCCGAAGGAGTGCCGAGGACATTGGTATCTCGCAGGTAAGAGGCCTCGAAAAAGTTCACCGTTCTGGAACCGAAGGTGTTGGTGTCGGAGAAGGTACCAAGCTGCGACCGGCCATTGGTGAGAGCGCTGAATCCGGGAAGCGTCGCGCCCCCCTGCTGGATGGGGTAAGGATTGGCGAGGGAATAATCGTCGATGCCATAGTAGCCCGAGATTCTGCCCCAGCGCGAGTTGGCATCGATGTGGATGGCTCCCTTGAAATCGCGAAGCGTTTCATTCTGGGAGTTTGTGGAAAACTCGCCGTCGGGAAGATTGGGCCCAGGGACGTACTTGACGAGGTTGACCGCGGGGCTGGACCAGGCCTGCTTGGGAATCATGCTGTTGGGGAAGACGACTGGGCGCGCTGCAGTGCAGCCAGTGGAGGTGGGCCAATAGGGATCTCCAGCCTGGACGTTGGTGCCGAGGCTTTGACCGAGGATGCCGGCGATGTAGGGGCCGCTGACGCAGCCCGTAAGCGACGAGGCGAGTGAGGGATCGGAAAAGTCTCCGTTGAGTTCGGCTTTGGTGGGAACGAGAATTTCGCCGCTGGACTCGCCTTGCGCCATCTGGGTGCCTTGAAAGTCGCCGAAGTAGAACAGCTTGTCCTTACGGATGGGCCCACCCGCAGTAGCGCCGTACTGGTTCTGTTGAAAGGTTCCGCGAGTGGCGGAGAAGTAATCGCGGGCGTCGAG
Organism: Bryobacterales bacterium; assembly: GCA_003167495.1. GTDB lineage: Bacteria > Acidobacteriota > Terriglobia > Bryobacterales > Bryobacteraceae > Bog-105. The sequence goes on from PMSX01000356.1 coordinate 6,660, forward strand.
CGCGGTATTGCGGACGAATTCGAAGATATCGCCGTGAATCCGATTGGCGCCCGATTTGGTAATGATGTTGATCTGGCCCCCACTGTAGTCGCCGTATTCGGCATCGACATTGGTGGTCAGAATGCGGAATTCGGCGATCGAGTCGAGGTTTGGGATGAAGCCGGCTCCCATGGTGAAGGGCTCTTCAATACTGGCTCCGTTGAGCGAGAATCCATTGGAGAACTCCCTCTGACCGCTGATCGAAAGAGTTCCCGGATTCAGAGTGCCTGACGGTGAAATCAAGCTTGCGCCCGCCGCGGTCAGCGACTGACCCGTGAATGAAGATTGTGGGACAACGCCCGGCTGGAGCGACAGGAGGTCAGTGAAACTGCGCCCGTTGAGGGGCAGCGCCTCGGTTTCAGTGCTTCCGATAACTTCGCCGAGCTGAGTATCGACTGTCTCGACGTGGATGGCCAACGATTCAACGGTTACGGTCTCGGCTGCACCGCCCACCAACAGCGATGCATTCGCCGCCAGAGAGCTGTTGGCGTTCAAGATAAGATTTGTCTCATGAAACTGCTTGAAACCGGGCGTGTCGATGCTGATTTCATAGCGGCCGACAGCCAGTTCGGTCAGAGAATAGAAGCCTTTTGAATCGGTGGTTGTTGTTTGCCTGAGGTTGGTATTGAGCTCCAGGACCGTGACTTTTGCACCGCTTACCGCCAGGCTCTTGGGGTCCGTCACGGTCCCGGAGATGCTGCCGCCGGTTGCTGCCCAAAGTCCAGGCGCCATGATTGCAAGGAACAGAAGAAGACAGCACGCCCTTGTGGAGAGGAACCAGGCGCGTTGCCGGAGATCAAACTCGAATAGAGTCGTCCGACCGTTCTTATGGAACATTGTAAACTCTCGCTTCATCGAGCTTGGCTGGCATCGGGCCCGTTCGCCGGCGCTCCTGTTAGGGGCAGAAGCGCCGGCGGCGGATTAGGACTTCGAGTGTACGAATAGCTGAGGAGAATGAACCCGTGGCGGCGGCATCGTTGGCTGCTTACGGCTGAGCAGATAGACGTTTCCGTGTCGTCCCGATTTCAGCATGATCAGACAAATGCAATCGATGTGCCAAATCTTTGGGATGCAACCCGTCAATAATGAGCGAGTTGTCGAATGCGCCTTAACGTCGAAGTGCAAATACTTGCGCAACGATGGAGAATTTTGTCACCAATTTGTACGGATTCTGTCATTTAATAAGTCGCTTTGCAGCTGGAGTTCAGGCGAAAAATTTGAGGTTGTACAATTGACTCCTCGGCCGTCAAATGAAGTTACTCATCGTTGAAGACGAAGCGAAGACTGCCAGTTTCCTGAAGCGTGGCTTCGGTGAAGCGGGCTTTGTGGTGCATGTCGCATCCGACGGCTTCGAGGCCAAGCGTCAAATCGAGGCTGGGTCGTTTGAGCTCATCGTGCTCGATATTCTGCTGCCCGGCATGGATGGCTGGGAGATTCTGACCTGGGCACGCAAGTCCGGAATCCAGACTCCCATCCTGCTGCTGACGGCTCGGGATTCGGTAGCGGACCGGGTGCGCGGCCTCGAGCTCGGAGCCGACGACTACCTGGTAAAGCCATTCGCTTTCTCCGAGCTGCTGGCGCGGGTACGGACCATTCTGCGCCGGCCACCGGTGCGGGAGGCAGCCAGGATTCGGGTTGCGGATCTGGAGTTGGATTTGGCCGGCCACCGGGCCAGCCGGGGCGGCCAATCGCTCGATCTGACGGCGCGGGAATTCACGCTGCTTTCCCTGCTGGGGCGACGAGCCGGCGAGGTGCTGACGCGTACTTTGATCGCAGAGTCGGTTTGGGGCATGAATTCGGAGGGAGATACGAATGTGGTCGATGTGAACCTGCGACGGCTTCGCACCAAGCTGGATGACCCCTTCCCGCGAAAGCTGCTGCGCACGGTCCGGGGGGTGGGTTATGTCCTCGAAGACCCCGATCGACAGTAGGCCGGGCAAGCGCAGATGGGGCGGCGCATCGCTTGCATTGCTGCTTACGGTTTGGTATACAACCGCATCCTTTGCGGTTGTGGCAGCGGCTACGGGCCTGCTCTACCTGGCGCTGGCGGATAACCTGAGAAAAATCTCCGAGCAGTCGCTGCAAGACGAGTTGGAAGTATGCCGCGCGCTGGTCAGCGAACAGAACGGGGATTCGCATGCGCTGCATGAAGAGGTGGAGATTGATTCCGCTGTCCGGCGCTACCAGAAGTTCTATATTCGCGTGCTTGACGCGAACGGCAAGGCTTTGTCGACGACGCCGGGCATGGACCGGGATCTGAGTTCTTCTCTGGTTGCGCAGGAGGCGGCGAAACACGACGGCATCTTCAAGATCGATTCACCCGGCGGGGCTTCGTATCGAATGATTGTGGCCTCAGTGCCGCGCGAACACTATGGAAAAGAGGTCTGGACCCTGCAGGTAGCGGTCGACCTTACCCAAGAGCAAGTGGTGCTTGGCCGGCAACGAATCTGGATATGGACGCTGCTGGCGGCGGCCCTTGTCTTCTGTCCGGCGATGGGCTTCGCGATTGCGCGCAGAAGCACGCGGCCCTTGCGCGAAGTTGCCGAGACCGCGCGTCAGATCGGCTCCAGCACGCTCAACGAGCGTATCAAAGCAGAAGGCTATCCGGTGGAGATTCGCGTTCTGGCGGACGCCTTCAATGCCATGCTGGAGCGGCTGGAGGAATCGTTCGCGCGGCTCTCGCGCTTCTCTGCCGACATTGCTCACGAGCTGCGAACGCCCGTGAACAACATGCGCGGCGAGGCGGAGGTGGCGCTGGCGCGCGCGCGCACCGCCGAAGAATACATGGAGGTGGTTGCTTCCTGCCTGGAAGAATCGGTTCGTCTCTCGGAGCTTATCGAGTCGCTCCTGTTTCTGGCACGCACGGAAAGCCCCGGCGATCATCTCAAGCGCACGCCGCAGGATCTTGGGCGACTGCTCGCAGACCTTCGCGACTACTACGAAGCTACGGCCGCTGAAATCGGCGTGACGTTATCGGCGAGCCTGGAAGAGGGCGGAATTGTGGCCGATGTGGACCGCACGCTGATCCTGCGCGCGGTCGGCAACCTGATCTCGAACGCGTTGGCGCATTGCTCACAAGGAGGCATTGTGAGTTTAAGCGCGCGGCGGCAGGACAAGCAGATTTGCGTTGAGGTTCGCGATACCGGCACGGGAATCGCCGCCGTCGCGCTGCCCCACGTGTTTGACCGTTTCTTCCGCGCTGACCCGGCACGCTCGCGCAACTCGGGAGGCGTTGGACTGGGTCTGGCCATTGTTCAGCAGATCGCGTTCATGCACGGCGGACAGGTGAAGATCGATAGCCATCCCGGAGCCGGCACGAAGGTATCGATCCTCCTGCCGACGTCTTAGACGCTCCTTCTACTCTTTCAAAGGCAGCACCCATGTGGCGATGCTTCCCAAACTGCCTGGCGCAATCCAACTGCGCCAAACCGCCCGTTGCGCGCGCTTGTCAGAATGACAAGCGCGCGGCGAACTGCAGCTCGCGCGGATCGTTAGCCGACGAGATCACGCCGAAGTTCGACTCGCCAACGAACGCCGCGGGCAACGCGAAGTTGGGTCGATTGAACAGATTGAAGGACTGTGCCTCCAGAGTAAGCGTGGCGCGCTCAGGCAACGTAAAGCGGCGCAGCAGCGACATATCGAACGAAGCATATCCCGGCCCGAGAATGGAGTTGCGCCCGGCATTTCCGTAGGTATTGGGCGGCGCAATGGCATAAGCCGCGGTGTTGAACCACTCGCTGGGGCTGGGATGCGAAAGATGCGGGTTGCCGATCTGATTCGGCCGGTCCGATCCAGCCTGCTGTCCCGTGTTCCCGGTATTGCTGTTATCGTCGCCCAGGGGAAGGTTCGGGGTAAATGGCTGTCCGCTCTCCGCTGTGGCGATGCCTTGAAACTCGGTGTTCCGGGTCCAGCGATTACTGTGCGGCAAAGCAAGAACGTAGGCCGCGACAAAGCGTTGTCTCATGTCGAAGCTCGAGGGGGCGCGCTCCGCCGGCAGATTGTGGCTATTCTGCGGGAAGTTGGGATCCGCGGTGTCCCCGAGGAAAGCCGATTGATCGTCGATGGAGTGCGAGTAGGTGTAGGCGCTCCACACCGAGATGGACGGCGTGACATGTCCCGTAAATCGCGCCTCGAGTGCATTGAAGTTGGACGAGCCCTCGCTCTCCACATAGAAGATGCTGCTGTATTGCGGATACGGACGGCGCGCCTGCAGATTGTCCTGGCTCCCCGTGGAAGAAAGCGTGGGTTGATTCAAGTCGCTCTCTCGAATCAGGCGCGAACCGCTGGAACCGACATAGCTGAGAGTCAGGGTGCCGCGCTTTCCAAGCGTTTCTTCCGTCGTGAAATTCCACTGTTGCATGTAGGGCGTAATGGTGTTGGGGTTCAGTACGCTGAGGGATGCCGGCGGCGTATATCCGGCATTGGTCGGGAACGGATTCTGCAAGGTCAGCAGGCCTGCGGCCGAAGGGAAGAACACACTCAACGTGAATTGCGGCGGGTTGAAGTAAGCTACCGAGCCGGTGATGAACATGCCTGCGTCGTAGTAGACGCCGTAACCGGCGCGCACAACAATATCCGGCGCAGCATGCCATGCGATACCGAGACGTGGGGCAAAATTCTTGTAGTCGGGACTGATGCCGGAGTCGGTCACCCCGTTGGTGCCGACCTGGACAAGTTGGCCGGTTTGCTGGTCCAGTTCCGACATGGCATTGTTGGGGTCAGTGGCGGGGCTGTTGAATTCATAACGGCCGCCGAGGCTGAGGACCAGATTCTGGCGAAGTCTCCAGTCGTCCTGAAAGAAAGCATCGGAGCTCATGGAGCGAAGCCGGATGGGATTATTCGCATAGGCCTGAATACCCAGTGTGGGGTAGCCAAGCAACAGGTCGCCGAGCGAAGAACCTGAAATGGCTCCTGAGAAGGTCAGCGACCCCCTCACCAGCTCATCCAGTCTACCGTTCAGTTGCAGTTTGCGAACATCTACCCCGACCTTGTAGGTATTCTTTCCGTGGATAAACGTGAAGTTGTCTTCAATCTGATAGGTGTTTGTGTGGCGGAGATTCGGGAATGCAGAATCGTCTCCGACCTGGGAATACCCGGTGACCGAAATCGTCGGGTAACCAAAATCCCGCGGGGGAAGATTCAACCAGTTCACGCCCCACAGGGTGCCCACGTCCGTCTGGTCATTCTGGGGTACAAAATCGCGGGAGAAGCGATTAAACGCGATCAGCAGCGAGTTGATTGCATTGGCGCCAAAGGTGTGCTGCTCGCGAATCATTGCATTGTGGGTGTGATCGTAGTCGTAATCTCCGAAGCCCGGAACGGCGCCAGCCACAGATACGCCCTCTGGATAGGGCTGAAAGATGTTGACGATGCCCATGGAATAGCGGAGCGTGAGACTATCGTTCGGGGAAAGCTGATGGTCCCCTCTAAAGGTGTTCTGCACATGGTTCTCAGGCTGAGAAGGCTGTCCCAGAAAGTTATTGACTGACCCGGTAAGATTCGGCTCCGGATATAACTTCAATATGTCGGTTGCGATGGGCGAGATACTGCCGCCGGGAATGGTGTCATTCTGGAAGGGAAGACCGGTCAAAGGATCGACGGCGATAACCCCAGTGCCGGTCAGGTTTCCGGCGCGCTCAGCGTCTGTGGGCACCACGGCCTGCACGCTCTGCGCCTCCCGCTGCCGGAAGAAATCGGTATTGGCGAAGAAAAATGTCTTGTCCCGGCGAACGGGGCCGCCGCCGGCCGCGCCAAACTGATTGCGAATGAAGGGAGGCTTGATAAAGCCATCCTGATCGAAGTAATTGCGCGCATCCAGCACCTTGTTGCGCAGATACTCGTACCCGGTGCCATGGAACTCGTTGGTTCCCCGGCGGGTGATGACGTTGACCTGTCCCGCGGCGCTGCGGCCATACTCGGCGTCGTAGCTGCTGGTCACCATCTTGAACTCTTGCACGCTGTCTACCGAAGGCTCGACGACATAGCCGTTGATGTAGGGATCGTTGTTATCGGCTCCATCGAGCAGGAAGTTGTTGTATTCCTCCCGGCCTCCATTCACCTCCAGGGAATTGCCTCCGTTGGAGGACAATTGCGATCCTTCCACAGGCGGAAATGCGCCCGGCGCCAGAAGTGCGAGCTGCAGGAAATTGCGCGCATTCAATGGGAGGGTCTGGGTAAATTGCTGATCGATGACGGCTCCCAGGTCGGCGGTTTCCGTCTGCAGAGACGGGGTCGGTGCAATCACCTCGATGCGCGTTTCCGGTCCTCCGACGGTGAGACCGAAGTCGAGATCCAGGGCTGTGTCCACATCCAGCGACAACACGGGCCGGGTCAGCTTCGCAAATCCCGGAGCACTGACGGAAATCGAGTAGAGAGCCGGCGTCAGGCCGATGAAGGAATAGCGTCCGGCGCCGTCGGCCGACGCTTTCCGAATCGTGCCATCCAGCTTGTTTGTGAGCGTGACTTGCGCCCCAGGGATGACTCTTCGGGCAGAGTCAACGACATCGCCTGAGATGGAACTGGCGGTGACCTGCGCTGGAAGTTTGCCGGGACCGGCCAGAAGCAGAAGGAATGCGAAAAGAATGGCGCCGAATCTCGATTTTAAGATCATTGAAAACCTCGTCAAATGTAATCGACTGCAACGAGAGGCCTGGAGTGAACCAGGCCCTCATAAAGTCCAGGGTTCGAAGCTCGCCTAGCGGGTACCGGTTGAACTGACCGACGGGATTTTCAGCGGGGCGGGCTTCACGGTCCACGTCGCTCCCACATCCTCCAGCGAGCGCGTCTTTGGAAAGAGNNTGCCTGTGCCATCAGGCGCAAAAACTGGGCTGCGTTGATGGTAGTTCCATCGACGGTAACGGGATTCGGCACGACGTTGTTCGGCATCGGGTAACCGGAATCGTCATGCAATCCGCCGGCAATTTCTGCGCAGACTTTCGCCACGCCGCCAACCGTGGTGTCACCGAGATTCGGGCCGTGTCCGAGGTCCATTTTTATGGGTCCGTAGACATGGTCGACCTTGACCGACTGGGGAAGCTTTCCGGTGCGGCTCAATTCCGCGAGGGCATCGGTCATTACCTGGAATGCTTCCGCCAGGCTCAGGTAATGGTCTCCGACTGTGAAGTAAGAAGGCGGATACGTGTTGGTACCCCACTCTTCAATCTCTTTCTTCAACGCCGAGCGCAGCTCATCGACCGAGATGGAGAATCCGGCGCTCTCGCCCGCCATGCGCTTCAGGTCGATGTTAGAGACAAATCGTCCTCCGGGAGCGACGTTGAAAATGTTCGTAACCACCCAATTCAATGAAGTCTCTTCTTTGGCATACGCGCTGTTCACGTCCTCCGGGCTCAACAGGTCCTCTGCAGGCACCTTCGGGTTGTCTGGATGCGCATAGGCGTAGGCGAGCGCAGCATTTGGGGGCGTTTTGGCGAAGTCCGGTTTCAGGTAGTCTTTCTCGCTGGCAAGTTCCATTTGAATGATGCGCAGTCTCGACCTGTCCAACTTGCCGAGGAAAGCTTGGAAGTCGTCCGGCGTGTTGTAGCCGTGGAAGACCCGGCCACCGTTCGCGCCCGATTCCGAATCCCGCAAAATACCGTCCTCCCAGAAGAGCTCCGGTGAAGACTGGAGCACAGGGCTCATCAATCTCCCCAACTCATTGGCCCCGCCGCCGAAGCCGGGGATGTGGGCGGGATTCGAAGCCGGAATACCGGCAAGTATAGCTTCAGTGTTGTAACGGCGGAGCAAAGGCACGATTTCCCAGTCGCCGATCTCCGGCGTTATCGTCGGAATGGCGCCCGCACCGGGCATGGTGGGATGTGTCGCTCCTTCCGGATGCTCCTTACCGACACTGACGCCGGTAATGTACACGGCTTTTCCGAAGACCTCTTGCATGGCCTTCAGGCCGCCGACAGTGCCCGGCTCAGGAGCGCCCGTGAGCGGATTTCTGCCTTCGGTCAGGAATTTCTCGTCTTCGCTTGCCCGTTCCGACCAGCGCTCCTTGTACCCCAGATCGTTGAGTGTGCGCGGGACCATGGGACGGTTGGTGTAGGTGGGTTCGTCGGTTCCGTCGTAACCTACTTCGACGATGCCCCTCTTCTTGTAGCCGAGAACAAAGTCCTTGATATGGGTTTGGGCATTTCTTTGCGCCAGGGCCTCGCTTGACGCTCCGGAAAACAGAATGGTGGCGGAAACGTGGGCCTCAGGATGCTCGTTGCGGAACTTCTCGATCATCGGCAACAGCCGGCGCAGGCGGTCTTCGCTGATGTCCAGGTTCACCTGATCGGTGATGCGGGCGTAGAGGTAGATGTACACCGGCTGGGGCGGAGGGGCCGGACGCTCCGGAAAAGCAGGCGGCGGCGGATGGAACGGAGGGAATTGCGGGGATTGAGTAGTGGGAGTCTGTGGTCCGGTTGGCGAGGCAGTGGTCTGTGCTGCCAGAAGCGGTCCGATAAACAGGAAAAGAGCGAGACTGCAATAAACCCGTTTCATTCTATTCTCCGGATAGGCCAGGTTGCCTCGGCGCAAAGTTGGCTGAGTCTAATTCGCAAAGCTTACCAGTTTAACGCTTCAATCTTCAATGTTTACAAGACGCGACAGCGACTCCAAAGTACCCCATTCGCCAACAAGCCTTCGGGATGTCCCGAAGGCTTGTTGAGTGAGCCAGATACCGAGCACTTAGCGCGGGTTGGGAATGGTGATGGTAGCCTGATTCGACTGACAGACCGCACCGGAGTTGTTGACGGGTTGCAGTACGTAGTAGTAGGTCTTCCCGTTCGTCAGACCGGTTCGATCTGAGTAGGAGACCGTGGTAGTGCTGCCCACGGGGGTATAAGGCCCGCCACTTGTGGTGCTGCGCAAAACGTCGTAGCCGGTTACGTTGGGAATTCCAGTCCAGGTCAAGTCGATTCTGGCTGCGGCGGCTCCGCTTGCGGTTCCCTTGCCTCCCAGGTTATTGACGCAGGTGACGAACACGGTTTTCTGCAACATGATCAGCGACCAGGCGGTTTCATAATAGTTCTGGTAGCTGTAGTAGTTGTCGTTGAACCAGAAGCCGGGAGTCCCATTGGCGTAGTTTTGCCCATAGGCGTTGGGAGCATTGTTGGGCCCGTACTGTCTCTCGACAATGGTCTGGGCGACACCGTCGCAGGCATCCGTTCCGCCGTACGCGGGCGAAAGTGCTGAATACCAGTCGATGGTGTTCGAAGGTTGACCCACAGCCGGATTGCTGTTCGGGAATACGCCCGGCGTNNTGGTGAACGAGAACATGCCGTAGGTGTAATTCCGCGGCGTGTAATAGGCGCTGGTGTAAGATCCCGAAGTCGTGCTGTTGCAGAAGTTGTCCGCGTAGAACGTTTCCGCATTGTTGAAGCGCTGGTCCGCGCCGTTCGATCCATCTCCAAAGATGGTATTGGTGGATCTGCCGACTCCGTCCAACGCCATCTGCACCATGCCGGAAGGCGTGGTCGCATAGGGACCCCAGGCATCGGAGTAGTAGAGCGATCCGTTGTACCCGAACGCTCCGTATGCATCGGCGTAGTTGTTGCCGGCGGGATTATTCCCCGCAGGCGGCGCGGCCTGCAGGTCCTGGCTGGCAGTGATCCACATATTGTTGGCATCGGTAACGATCTTGGGAACAGCGAGGCCGAAACCGCTCTTCGCCCCGATCAAGCCGATGCTGGCCCATTGGGAGACGGAGTTGTCGCCACCCTCCTGGCAGTCGTACCACCAGCCGCCGCCCTGATACGGCTCGTCGCCGCGGGTGTAGCCATTTTCGACATCGTAGGGGTCGCCCGGATACTGGCAGTATGCAGCGGCATCGGCGATATCCTGAACGATATTCTTGTAGCTCTCTCCGCTGACCGCGCCGCTGGTGGCTACGCCGGCCGGGTTGCCGCTGGCAACGATGGCATCGGCGTACTGGCCGTCCTCGTAGCCCCAGCTATAGCCCTGCTGCGTTGCGTAAACGGCTAGCCCATTGCTGTTGCCGTCAAAAGTGAATGTGCCGCCGTTGAGGCCGCCTGGGTTGTAGAAGACCTTTGTTGCCGTGCCATCGCACGCGCCGGTGGTTAGCGGAGCCGTTCCGTCGCTGCAGCCATAGTTATACGTCGCGGTGTTGTAGGTGTAGGTCTTGGAGATAGGCGTCTGGGTGCTCAAATAGCCCCACATCGCGGCCAGACCCTCTTGAACGTCGGTGGTGTAAGGGTCGGTGGCCGGGCCGGTGGCCAGATGTCCGCTGACCTCCATGGCCTGGACATTGGCAGCAGTGACAGAGCCGTAGCCGAGGCCGCAGGCGTAGTTGTATCCCGATGCGCAACTGGTCCAGTTGCCTTGACCGGCCGCGGGATGATACATGCTCTGATGCAGGAACCAGAGGCCCCAGTCGATGGAGACATTGACGCGCCACTGAAGAGCCGTCAGGTTGTTGGGTTCCCAGACGACCAGATAGTTCCCGGTATATTGCTTGGAGTTGGTGGTATCGGTCACGGTGACCGTTGCCGTCCAGGTTTGGTTGATGCTCGTCCCGGCATAGATGTGGGTCGACGAGATATCGTTGGGGTTGGTTACGCTTGCCGCGGGCGTTGCACCGGTCCCATCGCCGAAATTCCATGAATAGGTGAAGGAATCAGAAGAGCCACCGGTATTGAAGATGGCCCCCAGAACAATGGTGGCTCCCGCGTAAGCCGTGTGCGGAGAAGCGGGATTGGTCGGATCCCACGGCACTGTGTTCACCGACTGTGCGCCGGCAAAGGGTGCGATGGCAAGCCCGGCGATGAGCAGGGCGAAACCCGACAGCAGTTTGCCGGGAACCTTGAACTGGAAACGGCGGCGCAAACGCGCCACCCCAGCTGCAAGACCGGTAAGCATCAACAGCCATGTACCTGGCTCAGGAGTCGGCGGCGGCGGCTGGTTGCCGCTCGGCTGCTGCGTGGCGCTCAGGCTGAAATAGACATTGCCAACATAGCCGGTGCCGTCCTCGTCGGGATTCGTCTGCTCCAAGTAGAATCCGCTGCTCGGCGCCGTTTGCGAGACCTTGAGAGTGATGATCTCTTCGTCGCCCGAAGACACGTTGAACGAGTAACCCAAAGCCGTGGTTGCGTCGCCATTGCAGGGCGCGCCCACTGCCGGCACGCAGTCACCCAAGAAGTTGCTGGCGCCTTCCGGCAGATAGTTGGTGTCAGTCAGCGCACCAGCTGCTGCATCGTTGAAAATGTTGGACAGAAAGTTGTCGCCGATTTCCCAGGTCTCGTTGGGGTCGCCCAGAGCGGCGCCCGGGGTGGACCCGAATTCGTTGTAGAACGGCACGCCGACTTCCTCGTCCCACCAGGTGTTGAAGTACCCGGCGCCGACGTTCAGATCGGTGAACGTAATCGTTCCCAATCCGGTCGACATGTTGTAGCCACCGAGGCTGACGCCGGGGGCCGAGAGTTCAGTTGACGATCCATTCACGTTGAACCAAATATCCTGCAGCGACGGGGTATCTTGAGCAAACGCTCTCGACGCACCCATACCCAGAAGCAGGAACACCGCACACATGAGAAGCAAGTTCCTTTTCACCGTTTCACCTCCCCTAAAGGTGTTTAATACGTCACCGCACCGGCTGCACCAAGCCCGGCCTGCCAGAGGTACCAGCTCATATTGGGCATTCCCAGCCGAGAAGGTACAAGAATTCGAGATTTCGGAGCCCGGAGGAACAATCCAACCTGAACCAATCCACGCCGGCCTGAGCAAATTCTCAACAGGTGCGGCCATCCCAACAAAGTTGGTTACTGCGCCAAGACCGACGGAAATTCAGAGGATACGGGAAGCGGTTTGCGCACTAACACAAAAAGGTTACGTTGCCCACAAGTTGCAATCCGTTGGCCATTTTTTTTGCGTCACAAATATAGAGGAATCATCCACTTATCAATTCCAGCCTTGGGAGAAAGTGCAAACTTGTGCACATCTTAGGTGGCAATAATGTTCCATTCGGGGCATCGCTCCTACCACGTTTCCGCCATCTCACCTTGAGTTCACAGGTTTGGAGACAGCGGATCGACCTCGCCTCGTTTACTGTGAGTAACAATCTCGCCTGGGGGATTGATCTCACGGAGTTGGGTAGCTGGCCAGAGCTTGTTCGGGAACGGGGTGTCCTTCCATCGCGAACGGGAGCGGGCTCAATGCGAAGCTTCGGGCCGCGGAGAAACTCAGGCCCGCAGCACTCAATAAGTACTGAGACGCATGCGAAGCTGACCATCCGGCCAAGAGCGGTGATTTTGCCGGTGACAGGGATATCTGGAAAGGGCATAATAGGCGAGTCCCGCGGGTCAGCTTTGTAGAAAGCCGGGGATCCGGCGATGGCCTTCTCAAACAGGTCAATGGGATTCGACATCTGACAATCCGCCGCTTGAAAATTCGGTCGCGGAGCCGCTGCACCTTTTGACCCACTTTGACTTTCGAGCACGCGGTAAAGGATAACTGTGTCGACGCGAACCATGCGCAAGACGAAAACTTCTGTAAGGCTGCTGGCGCTCCCAACGATTCTGGCGGCGGTCCTCGCCGCTTTTTGCCTGCTGCCTCGCGCTCTGGCAAGCCGAAGCCTGCAATTGTCGATAGGGCTGGCGGTCGTGGCTTTATTGGTTTTTGCCTGGCTTCTGCGACGGGACGTGATTGCCTCTGGACGCGAACTAAAGATCGAATTCCTGCCTAGGCATGTGCATTATGTGCAATTGGCGATGCATTCCTGCCTTTACGCATACTGGGGCTGGTATTGGCGGGAGGTCTACGGTTACGTTCCCTTGATCCTGGCGCAGATTGTGTTTGCCTATGCGCTGGATACCTTGGTGTGCTGGTCGCGGCGCGACAAATGGATTCTGGGATTTGGACCCGTTCCGATCATTTTGAGCACGAATCTCTTTTTGTGGTTTCGGGATGACTGGTTTTTTCTGCAGTTCGTCATGATTGCCATCGGGGTGGTGGCCAAAGAGTATGTCCAGTGGAAGCGGGAAGGCCGAAGCACGCATATTTTCAATCCTTCCGCGGTGGGGCTGTTCATCTTTTCCGTGATCCTGATTGCGACCCATAGCACGAACATTACCTGGGGCGCCGAGATCGCAGAGACACTGCATCGGCCGCCTAATATTTACCTGGAGATCTTTGTGCTGGGGCTGGTGGTGCAGGCGCTATTCTCTGTAACTCTGGTTACGCTGTCGGCGGCGGCGATGCTGTATGCGATGAACATGCTATACACCCAGACAACGGGGGTGTACCAGTTTATCGATTCGGGAATTCCGGTCTCGGTCTTCATCGGATTGCACCTGCTTGTCACCGATCCGGCAACCTCGCCACGAAGCAACAGCGGCAAGGTCATCTTCGGCGGGCTCTACGGGGGTTGTGTGTTCGGGCTCTATAGCCTGTTGTCGTGGATGGGCGCGCCGCGTTTTTACGACAAGCTGCTCTGTGTTCCTCCGCTCAATCTGAGTGTTCGCGTGCTTGATCGGATTGGATACTCGCTGGATCGTTCGGCGGTGGATCTGCTCAAGAGAATTCGCGTGCCGCGTTTTGTGTGGGCGGGTTCGGCGCGCCTGACCAACTTCGTCTTCATGTCCATCTGGGTTGTCCTTTTCGGCGTGATGGCGGCGACAGGGTTTATCACCACAGAGGTCGTGGGGATTCCCCATCCCGGCGCCGACCCGGCGTTCTGGGAACAGGCCTGCGACGCGCACCGGCACAATGCGTGCCCCACCTGGGTGGGAATTCTGAATGTGCAGTGCGAAGCAGGCTCGGGGAGCGCATGCTTGACCATGGGCAACGCCACCAATCTCGGGTTGATCGTGCCCCGGGAGCCGGCGGCTGCGGCCCGCGGCCTGGGCCGTGCCTGCGATCTTAGAGAACCGGAAGCCTGCCAGGCATTCGCGAACTTTGTCAGCAACGGCGGCGACGCCACGCTTGCCCAATCGTGCGATCAAGGGGACGCCAATAGCTGCTTTTTTCTCGGAACGGTGCTGCACGTTGGCAAGGGCGTGGCCCAGGACGACGAGCGTGCGCTCAGGGTGTTTGGGGAATCTTGCAAGGACGGCTACGTGCGCGCATGCGGCGTTCTCGGAAGTATGTACCTGACGGGACAGGGCACGCCGGTAAACACTGGGAAAGCGCTGGAGAATTTCGATCGATCGTGCGCCGGCCGTTGGGGAGAAAGTTGTGTGGCAGCAGCGATGCTCTATCACCGCGGGGCGGCAGGAACGCAGGATGATGCACTCTCGCAGAAGAGATTCGAACAAGGGTGCGAATTCGGCTACCAGCCGGCGTGCAGGTTTCTTCAAGGACCGGCGTCTGCCGATCCCTTGTTGCGCTAGCGCCGGGAGCGCCCGGCTGAGATCACTCGTCAATTCCGATTAGGTCTTGCCACCGGCAGCACCAGTTCGTATTCTGCTCGCAGGAGCAATCCGCACATGCAGAAAATCTACGGGTACTGGATATGTACCGGTTTGCTGGTTCTGTGGCTTATCCCGAACGGCGTGCTCGACCTGATGCGCATTCCGGGCGTCATTGCGGGCCTGCAACACCTGGGATATCCGCCCTATCTGGCTCTCATCCTCGGCGTCTGGAAGTTGCTGGCGGTGGCAGCGATCCTTCATCCAGGCACCCGGTTCGTGCGCGAGTGGGCTTATGCCGGGATCACGTTTGACATGTTCGATGCGTTCGTCTCGCATCTGGCGGTGCACGATCCGGTGCCCATCGCGTTGGCTCCCCTCGTGGTGCTGGCATTCGCCGCGGGAAGCTATTTTCTGCGGCCGGCGAAGTTCAGGTTGCGCCTGGAAGCTTAGCTCTCAGTGGTCCGCGCGCCCGTCGAGTTGCAATGGGAAGGGAGCTTGCGGCATACGCAAAGTGCGATGCCGAATTGATCTTACGAGGCGACACGTTTGGGCATGCGATCCAGTTGTTAAAAGGCCATAGACAGAACCAAAACGGGATTGCTTCGACAAGGAACGTTCAATCGGGCCGCGTGGCGCATTAGGAATGGTATTCTGAAGTCACTAAATAAGTGAAGCTTCTCTTGCTGTGCAACCCAAAAAACGTCTGGATAATGAACTGCCCGTATCAGGAAAAGCGCGGCCCGCCGCGTGTATTTCAACGATGCCTGAGCACGTAACACAAAAGTCATCTTCTCGTAACACTAGAGGATTGCCGATGCAAGAATTACGATGTTAGACTTCTTGCTGGAATCAAGAAAAATCAAAGCAAGTTGAGGCCTTGGAAGGAACCAAGGCGCGTCGTATTGGCAGAGGTGAAATGATGCATGGACTTCTGGTTCGCCCCCAAGCAGGCTGCGAATTTCCAATGGCTGATGAATCTTCGTCCAGCAGCCACTCGTGGACAGATGGGGCTCGCACAACGGGTTACGATCGAATCTGCTGGCGCATGTTCATGCTTTTACTGTTCGTCTGCCTGCCCGTAGCCCTGACCGGACAAAGCACAATGACGTCTCCCGCGGCGGGGAGTACATTTGCCAGCGCCAGTCAGACGTTTACGTGGACCACCACGACTGGGGCCTCTTATTATCAAGTTTTAGCGGGAACCACCGGGGCGGGCTCGTATAACGTGGCGGACTCAGGTCACGTGACCGCCACTTCCCTCACGATTAACTCTATGCCAATTAACGGGGCGACGGTCTATGTTCGGCTTTATACAGAATTGAATGGAAGTCTGCTCTCTATCGATTATACCTATACCGCAGTGACATTGACCGCCGCCACATTAAAGTCTCCCACGCCGGGCAGCACGTTCGCCAGCGCCAGCGAGACATTTACCTGGACGACTGCAACCGGAGCCACAGACTACGCGCTCTTTCTGGGGAGCACCGGTCCGGGCTCATACAACCTGTATGATTCCGGCAATCTTACGGGGACTTCTCTTGCGGTGAGCGCTCTCCCGATCAACGGCGAAACGATCTATGCTCGGCTCTAAACGAAGTTTGGAGGAACCGTGGTTTATGCCGAATACACTTACACCGCGGCGACTC